>NZ_FNFO01000010.1:0-154350 GCF_900100765.1 Catalinimonas alkaloidigena
TGCGGCTTTCACGAGGCGGCCCTGATGGCCCAGAGTGCCTTTGCCCGGGTGTTCCCCGACAAGAAGTACTCCCTGAAGTACACCACCGTCAACGGCGTCCAGGCCTTCTAATCCGCTTATTTCCTGATTCTGATTTTATTTAATTCTCGATAACTCATCCTCATGGAACTCGATCATATTTCATCCGCTGACCGTACCGACATCCTGGAATTGCAGGAGAAAATCGACGCGTTTCAGCACGGGCAGATTCCTGAAGACAAATTCAAGGCGTACCGACTGACGCGCGGCGTCTATGGCCAGCGGCAACTGGGCGTACAGATGTTTCGGACCAAGCTGCCCTACGGGCGCATCACGTCCCACCAACTGACGCGCCTCGCCGACATTTCGGAGCACTACACGAATGGCAACCTGCACCTGACCACGCGTCAGAACATCCAGTTGCACTTTGTAAAGCTAACCGACAGCCCCGCGATCTGGAAAGAGCTGGCGGAGGTAGGCGTTACGGCCCGCGAAGCCTGCGGCAACACCGTGCGGAATTTCACCGCGTCGGCTCACGCCGGCATCGATCCGGAAGAGGCGTTTGATGTATCGCCGTATGTAGAAGCGTCGTTCCGCTATTTCCTGCGTAACCCCATTTGCCAGGACATGGGCCGTAAGATCAAGATCGCCTTCTCGTCGAGCGAAGCCGATTCTGCCTTCACTTACTTCCACGATTTCGGGTTTATTCCGCGCGTCAAGCACGTCGGCGACCGCGAAATCCGGGGTTTCAAAGTGGTGATCGGCGGCGGTCTGGGCGCGCAGGCCATCATGGCCCAAACGGCGTATGAGTTTCTGGAAGAAGATCAGATCATTCCGTTGATGGAAGCGGGCCTGCGGGTATTTGACCGGTACGGCGAGCGGGCGAAGCGCCACAAAGCACGGATGAAGTTCTTGATCAAGGACATCGGGCTGGAGCGTTTCCTCGAACTGGTCGAGGAACAAAAACCTTCACTGAAACACAAGTCCTACAAAATTGATCGGCAGTTGGTGCCGACGGCCCTCCCGGCGCAGCGTCAGGCCATTCCGGAAGTAGCAATCGCCGACGAACAGAAATACCAGCAGTGGCTGGAGAGCAACGTCTATCGTCAAAAGCAAGCCGGTTTCTACGGCATTCAGTTGCGAGTGCCGCTGGGTAATGTGTCGGCCGAGCAGGCCCGCACGTTGGCCAAGCTGGTGAAAAACTACGCCGCCGACGACATCCGCATCACCATCAACCAGGGTTTGTTGCTGCGGTTTGTCCGCCCCGAAGCCTTGGCGTATGTATACAGCGAACTGGACAAATTAGGATTTGCCGACCCGGGCTTCGATACCCTGGTAGACGTAACGGCCTGCCCCGGAACCGATACCTGCAATCTGGCGGTAACCAACAGCACGGGCCTGACGGTGGAACTGGAAAAAGTGATTCGCCAGGAATACCCGGAACTGGTGGGTGAGCCGAACCTCCACATCAAAATCAGCGGTTGCATGAACTCCTGCGGTCAGCACATGGCGGCCAACATCGGTTTCCACGGAAGCTCCATCAAAAAAGGAGGCCTGGTGGCCCCGGCCATGCAGGTGGTTCTGGGCGGCGGTGTCGACCCGCAGGGACGTGGGTTCATCGCCGAGAAAATCGTGAAAGTGCCGACCAAGCGCATTCCGGAAGTGATCCGTCGTTTGCTTGATGGCTTCCAGGAAGATCGCCAGGGTGGAGAATACTTCAACGATTATTTTCAGCGGCTGGGCAAAATGCACTTTTATCACCTGCTGAAGCCTCTGGCGGAACTGGACGTGCAAGACGAAGAAGCTTTCCGTGATTGGGGCGAAGAAGCCTTGTTCCAACCTGAAATCGGGACGGGCGAGTGCGCCGGTATTTCGTACGACGTAGTCGGTGGTATTCTGGGCGACGCCGAAGAGAAGCTGGTGCGGGCCGAGAAAACTCTGGCCGAGCAATCGTGGGCGGAGGCGTTGTACTACGCTTACACGTCGCTGGTAATCGGTGCCAAAGGCCTTCTGCTGGCGAAAGACGTTTCGTGCAATACCCAGAAGGGCATCTTGCAAGATTTCGACGCGCACTATGTGCAACAAGGCGAGTTTGTGCTGCCCGGTTCGGCCAGCAACTTCGAAGCGTTTGCCGAGCGCATCAGCCAGCACGAGCCCGAAGAAGCTTTTGCGCGGCAGTACGTAAGCGACGCGCGGGCCTTTCTGGAGCATACCCAGGAAGTACGTCAGCGTCAGCTCGACAAAACCGTCATCAACCACTATTACAAAGCGTAAGCATGCAGAAGAAACTCACGTTGGTCGGAGCCGGACCAGGCGACCCGGAACTCATCAGCCTGAAGGGCGTTCGCGCGCTGCAACAGGCCGATGTGGTGCTGTACGACGCGCTGGTGCATCCTGACCTGCTTGAGTACGTGTCGCCCCGCGCGCACCAAGTATTTGTCGGCAAGCGTGCGGGTCATCATTACCTCGCGCAGGAGGAAATCAACCGCCTGATTGTTCAGTACGCGACGCAATACGGACATGTCGTCCGGCTGAAGGGCGGTGACCCGTTTGTGTTCGGGCGCGGTCACGAAGAGTTGACCTACGCACGCGAGCACGGACTGGAGGTCTCGGTAGTGCCGGGGATCAGCAGCGCGACGTCGCTGGCGGCCCTGCAAGAAGTGCCGCTGACCTGCCGGGGTGTGAACGAAAGCTTCTGGGTGCTGACCGGTACGACAAAAGCCGGTACGCTTTCGGAAGACGTTGCCCTGGCAGCCCGCTCGTCGGCAACGGTCATCGTGCTGATGGGCGTCAACAAGCTGACCGAAATTGCGGCGCAGTTCAGCACCCGCGGCAAAGGCGACCTTCCGGTGATGATCATCCAAAATGGAAGTCTACCCGACGAACGGGTGATACTGGGCACGGTCGACACGATCGTTTCGATCGCGCAAACTGAAGGCATCGGCTCACCGGCGATTCTGGTCTTTGGGCAGGTGGTGGCGCTTCATCCCAAATTTACCCTGGAGTACGCCCTTTCGTACGCACAACCCGCTTGAACGATGACTGCCAATCCACTCTACCCCGTCTTTCTGAAGCTCGATCAGGTACCGGTGCTCATCGTAGGTGCCGGGCCGGTGGGATACGAAAAGCTGTTTTTCATTCTGAAAAGCAGCCCTAACGCCCGCATTACGGTCGTCGCCATCGAAGTCTCGGCCGAGGTAGAGGAGTTGCTGCAACAGTATCCTCATCTCGAGGTGCGGCGGCGGGCTTACCAGCCTTCCGACCTGGAGGGGAATAAACTGGTGATTGTGGCGACGGGCATCCGGGAAATGGGCGTGCAGATTCGGGAAGAGGCCCATGCCCGCAACATGCTGGTTAATGTGGCC
Source organism: Catalinimonas alkaloidigena (assembly GCF_900100765.1). Classification (NCBI taxonomy): domain Bacteria; kingdom Pseudomonadati; phylum Bacteroidota; class Cytophagia; order Cytophagales; family Catalimonadaceae; genus Catalinimonas; species Catalinimonas alkaloidigena. The sequence continues at coordinate 3,384 of NZ_FNFO01000010.1, forward strand.
GACACGCCCGACCTCTGCGACCTCTACCTGGGTAGTATCGTGACGCGCGGCAACCTGAAAGTCGCCATTTCGACCAATGGTCAGTCGCCCACGTTCGCGAAGCGCTTTCGGCAAATGCTCGAAGAGGTGCTACCGGAAGAAATTCCGGATTTGCTGCAACACCTGAAAGCCGTTCGGGATCGCCTGAGCGGTGACTTTGAAGATAAAGTAAAACAGTTGAACGATTTGACAGCGCAATTGCTGGAAACCGGCCCTGCCCCGGAGCAAAAGACGGGTTCGTCTTCCGAGTCATCGCCTGAAACTAATTGACTTTTATGGATATTTCGTCACTGAACGAGATTTTTAAGCCCCTTTCCCCGCTGCGGCGGATGCAGGAATTGTATCGTCATTTTGACGAAAGCGAAGTACTGGTTACTTCTTCGTTTGGCACTACGTCGGCTTATCTGCTGCACCTGATTCAACGCGTGCGCCCTACACAGCCGATCTATTTTATCGATACCACGTATCACTTCCCGGAAACGCTGGCCTACCGCGACCAACTGGCGGATCAGCTCAACCTGAACATCATCTCGCTGCGCCCGGATCAGCACCTGAATGCCTACACGCGCGAGAACAAAACCTGGGCGCACGACCCGGACCTCTGCTGCTCGGTCAATAAAAACGATACGCTGTCTCCTCTCAAAATGCGCCACAAAGTGTGGGTATCGGGCGTGATGGGCTATCAGACTCCGCTGCGGGAGCAGCTCAACATTTTTGAGCAGAACGACATCATTAAGTTTCACCCCGTGCTCAACAGCACCGAGGCTGACGTGCGGCGCTATACGTCGTACTTCCGCCTGCCCCCCCACCCCCTTCAGGCGAAAGATTACCATTCTATCGGCTGTGTGCATTGCACCCAACAAGGCACGGGCCGCTCGGGACGCTGGGCGGGCAAGGGTAAAATCGAATGCGGTCTGCACGCACCGGTCGAAAAATCGATGGTGGCCTGAGGGTAGCAATGCCTCTGCTTTCTGATTCTTTTTTCGCCGGAAATGCTGGCTTGGGTCTACCTTTGTATTTCACAAGATCGGTAGTGTACTTATGAATTTCGAAACCAGAGCCATCCGTACCCAGCTGGATCGAACCCAGCACCGCGAACATTCTGCGCCTGTTTACAATACGTCCGGTTTTATCTTTGAAGATGCCGAACAAATGCGGGCGCTGTTTGCCGAGGAGTACGAAGGCCACATGTACAGCCGCTACTCGAACCCCAACAGCAGCGAATTCGAAGAAAAGATCAAACTTCTGGAAGGCGTAGAAGACGCATTCGCGACGGCCTCCGGTATGGCGGCGGTATTTGCCAGTCTGGCACCGCTGTTGCAAAACGGCGACCACATTGTAGCGTCGAGTGCGTTGTTTGGGGCTTCGGTAACCATCCTGACGAAAATTCTGCCCCGCTACGGCATCACGGCTACCCTGGTACATCCGGAACAGCCAGAAGCCTGGGAAAAGGCTATTCGGCCCAATACCAAGATGCTGTTTCTGGAAACGCCCTCGAACCCTGGTCTGGCGGTGATCGACCTGGCCTGGGCAGGCGAGCTCGCCCGCAAACATGGGCTGATCTTTAACGTCGATAACTGTTTCGCCACACCTTACCTGCAGCAACCCGCGCATTACGGCGCCGACCTGATCACCCACTCGGCCACGAAGTTTATCGACGGCCAGGGCCGCGTGCTGGGTGGCGTGGTAGCGGGTCGGAAAGACCTTATTGCCGAAGTGCGCAAGTTTTGCCGGGCTACAGGGCCTTCGATGGCGCCCTTCAATGCCTGGGTGCTTTCGAAAAGCCTGGAAACGCTGGCGGTCCGCATGGACCGTCACTGTGACAATGCCCTGCGCATCGCCGAACATTTTCAGGACCATCCGGAAGTGGAGCGCGTAAACTATCCGTTTTTGCCTTCTCATCCGCAGTACGACATCGCACGGCGGCAGATGAAAGCGGGGGGCGGCATCATCACCCTGACCGTACGCGGTGGTCTGGAACGTTGCCGTCAGTTTATCGACGCCCGACAGATGATTTCCCTGAGCGCTAACTTAGGCGACACCCGTACCATCATTACTCACCCGGCCTTTTCTACCCACTCGAAGCTCAGCGAAGAGGAGCGGCAGGCCATCGGCATTTTGCCAGGGCTCGTACGCCTTTCTGTGGGCCTGGAACATCCGAACGACATTATCGCCGACCTGGAACAGGCCTTGGAAAAAAGCAAGGTCGCCTCGGAAGTCCGGTAACGGCAGCGCGGCATGAACATCGATTTAACGAACTGTCGGGTGTTGGTGACCGGTGCCAGCCGGGGCATTGGCCGTGCTATCGCCGAGGCGATGGCGCAAGCCGGTGCGCAGGTCGCCGTCCATTATTATCGAGAGGAATCGGCCCTCGCGCTGGCGGAAACGCTGGGTGGTGGCGCACAAGCCTTTCGCGCTGATTTGGGCGACGCCCGCGCTACAACACGTCTCTTTCAGGAGGTCGTAACGACCTTCGGGCGCATCGATGTTTTGGTAAACAATGCCGGTGTGGCCGTCAGTGCCCCCCTTGCCGAAGAGGAAGCGCGCTGGCTGGACGAATGGCGCTTTACGCAACGCATCAACCTCGAAGCGGTCGCGCTGCTTTGTCGACGAGCGGTTCTGCATTTCGCCGAACGTCCTGAAGGTGGACGGATCATCAACATGGCTTCGCGCGCGGCATTCCGCGGCGACACGGCCGATTACCTGGCCTACGCAGCCTCTAAAGGGGGCGTGGTGGCCCTGACGCGCTCGCTGGCACGGGCGTATGGCAAGCAGAACATCAAAGCGTTTACGTTAGCACCGGGGTTTGTGCGGACCGATATGGCACAGGATTTTATGGACCAATACGGAGAAGCGTTCGCCCTGAATGATATTGCCCTCCCCCGCCTAACCGAACCTCAGGACATTGCACCGCTGGCTGTACTTCTGGCCAGTGGTTTAGCCGACCACGCGACCGGCAGTACGTTCGATCTCAATGCAGGCAGCTATATTCGTTGAGGATTTTTTCGGCGGGTGGGTTGCGGACATTTGAAATGTGCCTTATATTTGCCCTCGCTTTTGCCAAGAGCACAAGAGCATTGACCGATGGTGTAACTGGCAACACGTCTGATTTTGGTTCAGAAGAGTCCAGGTTCGAGCCCTGGTCGGTCAACAAAAACCCGCTTTTCAGCGGGTTTTTTGTTTTATAGCCCCTCTGCAACAAAGCATACCACGCGCTGAAAAGAAAAAAGCCCTTTGAGCGGCTACACTCAAAGGGCTGTGTAATTTCAGTGGTCGTACAGAGGCAACACCGTTGGCTCTCGTTGTTACATCCTTGCTAACCCACTTATTGGTTACACCTATGAAAAACTATGAAATGTAATGTGTGTGTGGTTATGCAACCGGCCAGGTCGTTACGACGATACCGCCCCCACCTGCCAACAGATTTTGGTCTTCTTCTTCTCCCTCTACTTGCTCGAGCATTTGTAGAATTTCTTCGTCAGTGCGGAGGCAAACTCCATCTTGGAAATCGCTGGCTGTAAGAACGTTAGCTGAAAGAAGAAAGCTGATCATTAACTCCATCATGGCTGTATCTGTTTTTGTTTTGTTGTTTCTTGACAACAAAGAACCAGCCTTTAGCCCGGGGATATATATCAGTTTTCTTTTTTTGTAACATGAATTTTGGCCAACTTTTAGAGTGCAAAACTTCACTTCTTAAGAATATTTGGGTATTTTTTCTGTCAAAACCGCAAAAAAAGTCACATATTTTGCATCATAATTACCTCAAAAAATATCCGATTCATCGACCAACGCCCATAAAAAAAAGATCAAAATAAGTTATCTCGTTACCTTTAGCATAACATGGTTCTAGGTTAAAATCCTCCTCATTTTCTTTCGATTCTTACTAGGACAGAATCTGCTGGTTAGTCCCTCGAAATGAACTACTTACACAAGCTTACGGAGATTGTCACACAGCACATTGCTGGGCAGTTTGAGTTCTTTACGAAGGGTAACCTCCGCCAGAAAAACAAGCTAAATACCCTGTTTCATGCCATCGCCAGCCAACAAGTGCGCAGCGATGCAGAAGCCGAGCGACTTATCTACGGCCGCAACGAAGGGTCGTCGCGCTACAAAATGCTGAAGTCGCGCCTGACCGATAAGCTGGAAAACACCCTCCTCACCCTGGATGCGACCCAACTGAAAGATTATGCCCGCTTTAGCTACCAATGCCACCGCGCCCTCTTTTTCTGTCGCTTGCTGACGTATTTTGAAGCCTTTCCGAGCGCCGAAAAGCTGCTACGCAAAACCCTCCGGCAGGCACAACACGCGCAGATTTACGAGGTGATCTACGAAGTAGCGCGCCTGTTGCGGTACATCTACGCCCACCAGGGCAACGAAACGCTTCTGGACAGGTACCACCAAATAGCGGCCGAAGCCAGCCAAGTGCTGAGCGCCGAAGAACGCTCGATGGAACTGTACCAACGCACCATCCCACGGATGGTACGCAGCGTGAGCTATTCGCCCGAAATGACGGCCATGTTCCGCACGTACGCCGACGAACTCAAGCCCCTGCACCAGAAGTACCCTACCTACCGCCTGACGACCAACTACCTTATGTTGGAGACGGCCTATTACACGGCCACGTTCCAGTACGAGAAGCTGCTGGAAATACAGCAGGCCCGGGAAGACTTCCTGAACAAATATCCGCATTTTATCAGCGAAGGGCTGATGCTCAACATCTTACTGACGCGGGCCAGCGCATATTCTTCGTTGAAACAGTACGATCTGGCCGAAAAGGCCATCAATCGCTCGATTCATTACGTACGCGATGGTACTTACAATTACTTTGTTCTCCAACGTATCTACCTGAGTCTCACCGCCGAAGCTGGGCAATACGACCGCTTCAACAAGCTGGTACGCCTGGTGGTGCGCCATCCGCAATTCCGCCAGCAGTCGCTGACACTCCGCAAAAATTTCATGGTCTACGCTGCGTATGGCTATTATCTGGAACTCATCGGAAAGACCAGTAGCCCGCCGCCCGCGGCCAATGCGCGGCCCCGGCAACGCGAAAGTTTCATCAACGAAATTCCGCAGCACCACAAAGACAAGGCGGGTTATAACGTAGCGTTGTTGATTGTGCAGTTGCTCTCGTTGCTGGAAAAGGGTGACCTGGACGCCGTCGACGACAAAATCAACACGCTGGCGCTGTACCGGGGGCGGTATCTGCGTCGCCCGGAAAATCGTCGCAGCCAGTTATTTGTCCGCATGCTGGAGGTGATGATCCGCGAAGGGTTTAACCCTAAAAACACCCGCCAGAAAACGGACCGCTATGTGCGCCAACTGAAAGAGTTACGCAACTACCTGGACGTAGCCAATCAGAATGCCGCCGAGATTATCCCTTACGAAAAATTATGGGAAATTGTACTGGAGCGCCTGCAACACAACCAAACCGACATTCTGTTTCGCCGGCAGCAATTTGCGCAGGGCGTTACGGTGCGCTGAGGGCATAGCGCCGGTGGCGGCGTCCTAACGCATCACCCAGCGTTCGCAGCGAAACGATGGTCAGGAAAATCAACAACCCCGGAAAGACGGCCAACCACCAAGCCGCAGGCTGACTGCGCGATTCGGCCAGAAGCGCGCCCCAGCTGGCCGCCGAAGCATCGGTCCCGATCCGCAAAAATGCCAGCGTTGATTCCAACAGCAGCATTTCGGCCGTACCGAAGGCCAAGGCCACGCTTAAGGTAGGCCACAAATTGGGCAGCACCTCACGAAAAAAAATGTGCGTCTGCGAAAACCCCAGCATGCGTGCGCTCTCGGCGTAACCCGTGTGGCGGGCCGCCCACGCCTCAGCGCGCACCAGACGGGCCAAATTCATCCACCCGGTACACCCCAGCAGCACAGGCAATACCCAAAGGAAAGTTGGAAAAATGGCGACGAAGGCGAGAAGCAAAAAGAGCTTGGGAATGGCAATGACCACTTCGATCAGCCGGGACACGAGGGCATCGACCGGTATGCTGAAGGGGCGTTTTCCCCACGCAAAGCGCTGAAACCACCGCCCCAGTCCCCAGCAACCGAGCCCGCACCCCACACACAAAGCCAGGCTGGTGCCCCACTCTCCCCAGGCAACAGACGACTCACGAGAAATCAGGTCGAACCAGACAAAGCGCAGGCGGTAAATACCATAGAAGAAGAGCAATACGATGGCCAGGGCACCCGAGAGTAACGTTGCTCGTGCCAGGCGCCATTCGCCCCAGAATCCTGCCAGCCCTCCCAAGACTACCCCAATTCCCGTTGCGATCAGTATGCCTGCCAGACTGACGAACAACGAAATCCGACTTCCGTAGACCAGGCCGGCCAATACATCTCTACCAAAGCTATCCGTACCGAGCCAATGGTAGCGGGCGGCTCCCTCCGCAGGCGACCGGTACATTCCTGCCTCACGATCGATGGCCTGGGCATCGTATGGAATCGGGGCCCGCATTACAAAAGCCTCGGACGACGGCTCCGGCGAGGCCTGGGGCTGCTCAAACGCAGGAAAGCGCCACGCACCTTCTTCTACCACCAGTAAGGGTTGCGGATTCGCCACAAAATCGGCCAGCAGGGCCGTGCTGAGCAGCGCCATGAGAAAGAACGCGGCGCTCCACTCGTACCAATGCCAAGTAGCGGTTATCCTCTTCATGAAAGTGAGGAGGGCTGACGCAAACGTGGATCGGCCCGATAATACAACAGGTCAGCGCCCAGCACACCCAGCACTGTTGCCATCCCAATTAACAACGTAAGGCCATAAATCAGTGGATAATCGCGGTACGAGAAGGCCGTGGTAGCCAGGCGCCCCATCCCGGGCAGGGCAAAAATGTATTCGATGGCGACTGACCCGCCAATCAGCCCAGGGAGCATTTGCCCTACCAACGTAATGATCGGCAACCAAGCGGTCCGTAGGGCATGTCGCCAGACCACCCAGGTAGGCGGCAAGCCCCGCGCCGAGGCGGCCTTTACGTAGTCTTGTGTCAATGCTTCCTGCATGCTTGCTTTCACTTGATTAGCTAGATACGTGACGCCCGGCAGTGCCCAGCAAAACAAAGGAAGCACCAGATGATGCATCAGGGAGAGAAATTGCCTTCCCCAGGAATCGTCCGCTTCCAATCCGGTTCCGAAGGCCGGAAACCATCCCCATTGCGCACTTAACAGCCAGATTAACAGCGTGGCGGCCCAATAGTTAGGCACTGCGTAGAGGACATGCAACGCGACATCGAGCAGGTAGCGTAGCGGATGATGCGGATGCGTTGCAAGATACACCCCCAGCGGAATGGCAAGCGCCAGGCTGATGAGCAGCACCGCCAAGGCCATGCCCATGGTCCACGCCAATGCCCTACCGATAAGGCTGCCCACCGACGCGCGGCTTTGGAGCGATGTGCCCCAGTTGCCCTGCAGCAGGTCGCTTAACCAGGCGTGGTACGCATTATCCAGCCCATGCCAGTGCAACACGGGGACGTAGGTCTTCCAGGGCGTTGCCCGTTGGGTCACCGCTTGCCAGGCAGCGGCCAGTGGCACTAAGGTTCGGCCTGAGGAGTGCTGCACTAACGCATGAATCGTCGCAGGGTCCCATGCCTGCCGCAACGCCAAGCGCACCTCCGGGTCGTCTACCTGATGCACCAACGCGCGATATCGCTGAATTTCAGTCCAGTTGCCGTAGCGATACAGCAACCGTTCGGCAGCACGGCGTTCTACGGGATCGATCAGACGATACAGGGTATCGGGCTCGGCCCATACCCCGAAGCTCACGTAAAACAGTGGGCGGATGGCCTCGGTAGCCAAGGGACTGAGCGTGTTGGTGTTGATCACCTGCCGTAGCTCGAACAAGCGCTGTTCCGCCGCGCCCCCCGGCGTACGCAATCCCAGATAAAAGCTAACCAACAAAATAAGAAGCAGGAGTGGAATGAACGTAAACAGACGGCGAAGCAGGTAGCGCATCATCATGAAATCGTGCTCAACTTAATTAGCCGCTGCCTGCTCTGCGGGCGTAAACGCAGCGGGCCAGCAACCGGGGCTCATGCCCGTAATGTGGGTATTGGTATAAGCCTTACTCACCACGATGCGGTCGTAAGGCACGTCCAAAAAAATCAGGGGCACTTCGTCCTGAATTCGGTGATACAAACGCGTGTACAGGCAATCGAGGTGCGGTTCGCCCGCATCGTAGCGAATCGAATCCAGCAACCGGTCGGTGAGGGTATCGCGGTAGTGTACATAGTTTCCCCCGGTGGCAATCGACTCACTGTGGAAAATCTGGGTGTAGTCGTTCGCAACCGGATGAAACGAGAACGAGCCGCCGCTCAATCCAAAATCGCCGGACGCCAGCGATTGCGTAAATTTCCCCCACTCTTCGGCCTGTACCCGAATGTCGATGCCCACCTTCCGGGCCGTTTCCTGCAACAGGATACCAACCGCCCGCCGCTGTTCATTACCCGCATTGTACTTGTAAACCAGTTGGAAGGGGGTTCGCTGCCCGTTTACTTCTTTTTCCAGCACGCCGTCCCGGTCCAGGTCACACCAACCGTCCTGCTGAAGCAACGCCTGGGCCTTTTGCGGATCGTATTGGTACTTTACTGCAACTTCGCCGTCGAGTCGTTCCGGATCATAAGGGCCACTGGTGCGCCGCCCCATCTTCTGCTGAATCGTGTTGAGCAGATAGTCGTAATCGACCAGATAGGCCAGCGCCTGCCGCGTGAGACGTGAGCGTAACAGCGGGTGTTGGTGGTTGATGGCCACGAAGTTGTATCCAAACATAGCCGGCGTACGAAAATCAAATTTGGCCCGCATGCGCGGATCGCGTTGCAAGTGCTCGAACTGTGCGAACGGTACCCCGCGGATAAAATCGAGCTTTCCATTCTGAAGCGCCACCCCAGCCGTTGCATAATCGCTGATCACCCGGAACCGGATCTTCTCCGGAATGGCTTCCAGCCATACGTTCCGCTGCGTTACCCGGTCGGCCCACCAATGCGGCTTTCGAACCAGCACCAGTTGCTGGTCGGCATCCCACTGGGACAGCTGATAAGGTCCGCTTCCCACCAGATCTGGCGACGTCTGCGCCCATACCTCCGAATCGAAATTACGAGCCAGCTGGTGCAAAATGGGGGGTAAGCCCGTTGTATCCGAGAGGTTACCCAGCCATTCCAGACTTAGCGTCCGCAGGGTATGCGTAGAATCGTACCGGTTTTCGGGCACAATGTCAAAATCGCCACTGGTCAGTTCCAGCAACAAGGGTTCGTCGCGACATACCAGCATTACCTTACGCGCATTGGCAGAATCGACACGCACGTCTTTGATAAACTCGATCAGGCTACGCCGGATGGGCAGGTCGGCCAGCGGATTGCGGATCACCTTCAGGCTGAAGGCCACATCCCACCCCGTGATGGGAGAACCGTCGTCCCACTGCGCTTCGGGGCGTACTTCGTAATGAATATAGGTGAGTGTATCGCGGGTTTCGATGGAGGGGCGACGCGCGGCCAATACGGGCAAAATCTCTTGCGATACCGGGTCCAGTCCCAACAACGATTGAAACAGGTGGTTGACCACCACGCCTGCGTTGCTGCTAGTATACTGATACGGATTTAACTTTCCGGGATCGGCCGGCAAATGAATATTGACCTGCCCCAGCGACCGCTCTTCTGGCTGGCAAGCACACAGCCAAAGCAAGCTTACCCAGCCCATCAGACTGGCGATGCCTACGATCCGATCCGTTATTTTTACGCGGCTCTGCATGAGTACTAATAAATAAAGATACAGATAACTTATTGTGTCTCTGTAAGAATATACCGTTCTGTAGTCCAAAAGTATGGTAAGCGCCTCTCGTCCGCTGCTTCGTATCGATCAACTTGCCGTTCGCTACCGTATGCCGGCGGGCACCTTTCCAGTACTGCATGAAATCAACCTGGAAATTTACCCCGGAGAAATTATCGGCATCGCGGGAGAATCGGGCGCCGGAAAATCAACATTAGCACACACGCTTTTGGACCTACTCCCCGCCAATGCGCAATGGACCGGTAGTATGAGCTGGCAAGACGGTACCCGTCCCGTAAGACAGCTTACGCCACACCAGAGCTGGCCCGACCTGCGCGGAATCGGCATCGGGATGTTGTTTCAGCATCCGGCCGCTGCGCTGACGCCCGTCCGAAAGTGCGGTGACCTGCTTCTGGAAACCTTACGGCTGCATCGCCCGGACCGCCCCGACGCATGGGTTGACGAAGCACTGCAACTTCTTGAGCAAGTGCAATTTACAGAACCCCGTAAGATCTACGAAGCCTGGCCTCACGAACTTTCGGGGGGACAGCAGCAGCGGGTGGGACTGGCCCTGGCGCTGGCCAGGCATCCGCGCCTGTTGTTAGCAGACGAGCCGACCTCGGCGCTAGACGCGGCTACGCAAACCGAAGTGCTCGATTTGTTACGGGCGCGCTGTCATCAGGAACACACTTCTGTGCTATGGTTCAGCCATGCCCTCTCGACGATGCGCACCCGTGCAGACCGGCTGTACGAACTGAAGAAGGGTCGTCTGCGTCCGCTCACTTCAAAAAGTGCGACTCTTGTTGCGCCACGTACGCCAGCACCCACCACGGAAGTGCTGCTGAAAACAGAACGCGTTTCCAAGGTGTACGTCTCGGTGGGTCAGCGCGCAGGCGCACCGGCGGTCAATGCCTTGGAAGAATTTTCGTGTGCGCTTTACAAAGGCGAAACGGTGGCGTTGACGGGTGTTTCGGGATGTGGAAAAAGTACGCTGGCACGTGTGATGTTAGGGTTAGTGCCGCCTTCGGCCGGCGAAGTCTGGTGGCAGGCACAGCCGCTGTCGACCTTACCCCCTACTCAGCTACGCAAGCGTCGGTCGTGGGCGCAGGCCGTACTACAAGACGGCTACCGCGCGCTCAATCCCCGGCATACGCTCCGCCAGGCCCTTTTAGCACCGATGCAACTGCACCAGATTGGTGTCACAACGTCTGAACGGCTAGAACGCATTACCGAAGGCATGCACCGCCTTGCGTTGCCGGAATCGCTGTTGGACCAGTACCCGCACGAGTGCTCGGGCGGGCAATTGCAGCGTACGAACCTGTTACGCGCCTTGTTAGTACAACCTGATGTATTGATTGGGGACGAGCCCTTTGCAGCAGTAGACCAGCCTACGCAGCAACGCATGATCGAATGGATTCAGCAGGAGCAGCGACAGCGCGGCATGTCGTTCTTGCTGATTACTCACGACCTGCCCGTTGCTTATCACATGGCGCATCGTGTCTGGGTCATGCACCAGGGGCGTCTGGTAGAACAAGGCGATGTGAACGAAATGTTTGCCACGCCTCAGCACCCGCGCTGGAAAATGCTGCTGGCCCAATCGGAGTGGACTGCGACCTTGTAATTACAAAATGCGCACGATCTGGTTCCGCGAGCGCGCCTTCCGGCGAATCAGGTTGCGTGCTTTGGCCCAGTCGTAAATGAACGTACGCATCTCCTTAACCCGGTTTTTGGCGGGCAGCTTGCCGTTACGAATTCCGATGACCGATCGGGTCGTCGTGCACTGCGTAATAAAGCCCAGCGTATCGAAAATGGGGGTTTGGCTGGAATCAAAATACCCTGGATTGAGCCAGTGAAGGTATAAATGGTACCGCCGCTCGATAAAATACTGCATAAAGCGCTGCGATGACTGGCGGTAGGGCAACGAACATAAAACGATACGCTCCTGCGTGAACTGCTCTGTTGCCTCGCGATCGGTGGGTAACTGATCGAGAAGCACTACATTCACATACTCGCAATCGTTAAAAAAAAGCTGCGTATACCCGGCTTGTGTCTTGATTTTCCCCTGGAAGATACGATTCCAAGTATACGTTTTTCCTGCTCCCTCATTGCCCAAGATTCCGATCAAAAGATTCTCCTGAGGATTTGGTGCTTCGGTCATGCACTTACGTTTAAATACGATTCTTCATCATACTCACTGTTCTGCTAGAGCTCAAAAAAGGCAGTTACGTCGTGATTGATGATTCAAAAGTATAGAACTCGGTACGAATAGGCTGAGCAGTTTTCCCGAATAGTAACATAGGATCTGGCTACCTTCTTGGTATCAACTCGCTCATATAGGCATTAAAAGCGAATATAGTCAACACAGATCCCCTAAAAAGTAACATGAAAACATAGGCGATGGATACCATAATTCCTTAAAAAATTTCTACAATCGCCTGTTTTTTGCAGAAGGAACTGCCCGAATCTTAGACAATTGAATCCCGATTTGGACACATTACGTACGTTCAACAGAACACACCTCGGAAGCACTACCGAAGTAAGTGCTGTCGCTCAACCGGCAGAAGCGGCAACCGTCGGTATGATGCAGGTCACTTAATGACTATTTGTAAAATTTGTTAAGCTTTGTGTGTTCATCCAAGGCGGTCGCTTATATTTGCTATCCCACCTCACTTTAGTTAAGCAGCAAACTCTAGCCAGCGCATCGTCACACGCTTAGTCCATTTTTATCTACCCGTCGGCCAACAGACTTAGGAGGAAGCTCAGGGTATTTTATTGGGAATTGAATCGATCTAAAATGTCTACAGCACGACTTTCACAACTTCGTAGCGTAACCACCGCGTTGCATCACCATCTCGAACAATCTTTCTTCCCTGAGTTTGCCACGCACCGCAGGATTCATCCCGAAGAGTATCAGTTTTTTTTACAGGTAATGCACGCCTTCTACACCAGTCTTTACCTCCAGTCGTCCAACTTCACCTCTGCCTCGTTCCATCTCCCCATCGAAGACCACGTCAACGCACTCCACAAGGAGATCAAACAGTTTCATATACCCCATCAGCAGGAATCATATCGATGTCCGGAATGCAAAGACGAGGCCGACCTTTTGGGCATCAGCTATGTGTTGGAAGGTTCACGCCTGGGAGGCGCCGTTATTCGCAAAATGATCCGCAAACAAGCGTGGTACCACACGGATCTGGACTTTTTCTACCTGCAAGGCTCCAGCGAAACGCTCGGGGCAGGATGGCGCAACTTTCTGGAAGTGTTGGAAAACACGACGCTAACCGCCGAACAGGAAATTCGCTTGCAAATGGCCGCGATCAATACGTTTCTGTGTCTGGAGCACCTGATGAATCACCTGCGGAAATCTGCGATGGTTCCCGTGCCGGTGCCGAACAAAGCCTCCTGACTCATTTCTCTTTCGGGTAGCCGATCAGGTAGGTCATGCGAGTGCCGAAAGCGCCCTTTTTCATCCCGGCCTGCCAGACGTAAGCTTCCCGCTCTACCTCATAAGCCAACGCCATCAACGCCCGGGGCGAATACATCCGTCCCAGCGACACCAGCCCGTCCCAGAGCGTACAACACGGAATCAGTGGTATGGCGTAGGTAAAAAATAAGCGATTTAACGTTACAGGGCGGATGAACGGCGTAACTGCCCACACCGCCGGTGCTAACAACAGCATGGCCGCTCCCCACTCCAGAGGCTGTCCGCACGCGCCATCGAACAGGCCGATAGGCACGCAACGTTGGACTGCATCGCGCAAGAGGCGTTGGAGCTGCTCCGGGGTAAGATGGTGGCTGGCCGAGAAAAGCGTACGCACGCCCGCCAGCGAAGAAGGTACTTGCAAGGCGTCGACCGACTCGGCCACATACCCGATACAGTGGGGTGCCTCCTGCGCCCGCTGCTGAAAAGCCACGATATTAGGGTACTTGTCCGTCAACGTGATCGTCACATTTTCGAGCCCCTGGTGGCGTAATTCATGGAGCAGAAAGACGATTCCGCCGCCACCACCCGAGCCTAAGTCCACCATCTTCGGAGAATGCTGCGTTGCTAGTAAGCGACCTAACAAAGGCACGGCAGGTTGATAGACCTTCAGGTGTGTGATGGCAAAATCCAGAAAATCGGTCATCCCGGTCCGGATGGCATCCGGAAACCAGGGCAGGTCTTCAAACTCAAAAAGTTGTATCCGAGGCATCGGGTCACCCGATTAAGCCTTCGATCAGGCGCATCACCTTCGCGAGGTAATGTGCGTCAGTTTCGTCGAAATCGTTCAACTGGTCGCTGTCGATGTCCAGTACCAGAAATACGTCTTCGCCCCGAAACGCCGGCAGCACAATTTCTGAGCGTGAAGCCCCGCTGCAGGCAATGTGCCCCGGAAAGGCGTCTACGTCAGGCACCAGCATAATCTCGCGACGGGTATAACAGGCGCCGCAAACCCCCTTATCGAACGAAATACGCGTACAGGCCACGGGTCCCTGAAAAGGCCCCAGCACAAGTTGCGTTTCTTTCACCAGATAAAAACCGACCCAGAAAAAGCTAAAGCTTTCTTTTAAGGCGGCGGCAATGTTAGCCAAATTGGCGATCAGGTCCGGTTCTCCTGTCACCAGTGCGTCGAGTTGGGGCAAGAGACTTTCGTATTTTTCGGCGCGGGTGGTTCCGGTAACCGACAAGGATTCAGCCATAAGAGCGTACGGTCAAAACGTTGGATAATAAATGCGCAGTTCGTCTTCTTTCAGGTGTTGTTTCTGGTAAGGCACATGCCGCAAGACGGGTGCCGCTATGCCCTCGCCAAACCGCTGAGGACTTACAAACACACGCGCTTCGTCCCAAAGGCCCGCTTCCAGAAAATGCGATAACAGCGCACTTCCCCCTTCCACAAACAGTGACATCAGGCGACGTTGGTGTAAATCCTCTACGAGTTGCACCAGCAATGGGGTTCCTTCCGAAGCCAATTTTACAAAAGTCGCCGTGGGGCGCGTTTCACTTTTCTGCGTATTGTAACAGAGCGTCGGTTGCGTGCCATCGAACAGATACAACGATGGCGATAGCCTCAGTTCCCGATCGATCACCACACGTACCGGATCAGGGCCCTTCCAGTCGCGCACGTTGAGGCGGGGGTTGTCGTGCTCGGCCGTTCGGCTGCCTACCAGAATGGCGGCTTCTTCGGCCCGCCAGCGATGTACCAGCCGACGCGACAACGACGAACTGATCCACTTGGAATCGTAATTGGACCGCGCCAGGTAGCCATCGGCCGTTTGCGCCCATTTCAGGACGATGTAAGGACGATGCTTCTCTAAGAAAGTAAAAAATCGGCGATTCAGGTGCGCCCCTTCCTGTGCGAGGAGCCCAACCTCGACCGCGATGCCCGCTTCGCGCAACCGGCTCAAGCCCCGCCCCTGCACCAGCGGGTTCGGGTCCTGGTTGGCCACCACCACACGTCTGACTTGGTGCTGCACCAGCAGATCGGCACATGGGGGCGTCTTTCCGTAATGCGAGCAAGGCTCTAACGTCACGTATACGGTTGCATCCGGCAGAAGCGCAGGATCGGCCACAGACCGAATGGCATTGACTTCGGCATGCGGCCCGCCGTACTGCTGATGCCACCCTTCGCCGATAATGCGGCCGCCGTATGTGATGACGCAGCCCACCATAGGGTTGGGAGCCGTGGACGTCCGTCCTAACGCTGCCAGTTCCAACGCCCGCCGCATGAAAAATTCGTCCAACATCGCAGATCAAGATTTTGGGCAATTTTACAGGAAAATCAATTCTTACTTCCGTTGTCGTCCCCTATCCCGCCTTCCGCACGTCTTTTGCACCGCACCGTAGCCGCGCGCCTTCAAACGTACGAACCTCCTGAAGCACAAGCGCTGGCGTTTGTGTTACTGGACGAGCGGTTGGGGCTGACCAAAACACATGTGCTGGCAGATCGCGCACTTTCAGTGCAGCAATGCGCACTTTTACCACAATTGGAGCGGGATGTGCAGCGACTGGAAGCCCAGGAACCGATTCAGTATGTGTTGGGTTACACACATTTCTGTGGACGTACGTTTCTGACCGACCGGCGGGCCCTCATTCCCCGTCCGGAAACGGAAGAATTGGTTGCGTGGATTGCCCAGGACTATGCACAACGTTCGGAAGTTCGCGGGTTGGATGTCGGGACTGGCACCGGGTGCATCGCCATTTGCTTAGCGGCAGCCCTCCCTCCCTCCGCCTGGTGGGCAGTGGATGTTAGCGAAGAAGCATTGGCATTAGCACAGGAAAACGCTGCGCGACAGGAGGTGAAAGTACAGTTCCAGCAACTGGACATCCTAAACGGACCGTACGTAGACCTACCCAACGATCTGGACATTCTGGTCAGCAATCCGCCTTACATTCCGCAGGACGAAGCGGCCGCTATGGCCGGGAACGTCACGGATTTTGAACCCAATCAAGCGCTTTTTGTGCCCAATCAGCAACCGCTGCTGTTCTATGAAGCATTACTCGATCTGGCCCACACGCACCTGAAAGAAACCGGGAAACTCTATTTTGAAATACACGAAAAAATGGGGACTGCCTTGGAGGAACTGTGTCGGTCAAAAAATTGGAATCGCGTCGAACTCCGAAAAGATTTCCGCGAAAAAGTAAGGATGGCTGCCGTACAGCGTTAGAAATCCACTCCAATGATGGCCCGAATCGGAACACGCAGATTTCCTTCCAACGTCACCCAGTCGTCGTCTACTGCCCAAACGATTACTTTCAGGACATTCAACCGGTGGTCGGCAGTTCGAAAACTTACCGAAACAGGTTTCTGATTTAAATTGCTGAAACGCTCGGCGCGCTTCAAATTATATAATCGGAACTGCTTGATAATCTCACTGGAATGAACGTCGTCGGTGCCAAAACTGTATTCACGCTCCAATGCTTCTGACGACTTTACTACTGGCTTTATCATATACTCTGATCTCCTACATCAATTGTTGCTACACACATACCTTAACGAAGAGGATCTTATAAAAGATATAACAATATAGCATAAGTACCATTATTAACGGCAAAAAGTTGCCAATTGGTCGACGAACTGTTGGTTGATGTTAGGTTTTGTTCAATTCTCAACTTTTTTCTTGACTTTGCACACAGGCATGCGTTCCAAGATTGCCAAAAAGTTTTCTATCTTGTCCGCATACTCTTTTATCCACCAGATCGTTTCCTTCCTCGCTTACACCTGTCGGCGCCTCTGTTCCGCGGAATCGATTTGCAGCTCCAACCCGCTAAGTGCGTCAATTTGGCACGCGATCACAACTAGCACGTCAAAGTGACGTATTAACGGTATAGATCCGCATCCTCAAAAGCCCTTACCATCTTGGTACGCTATTTGAAATAGAGAGGATGTTTCTAAGATTAATATGACTAAGGAGATGAATTTATTAGAGAACAAAGAACTGCTCAGAAATCTGCTCTACAGTGGTGACCTGCTGCACACGATAAACGGAGGCATCTCTATGACATACGTAGATGTAAAGAGAACTCCTCAAGAAATAATTATTAACGTTTCCGCGCCTTCTGTTCAGGCGGAAGCGTTCAACGTAATGGTCGAACAGGACAAACTGTTGGTGTATGCATTGCTGCATCACCAGATTCAGGACGAAAATGCTTCACTGGCCGGCACGTTTGCCATGCCGATGTTCAGTCAGACGTTCGATATTCCAGCGAATGTGGATATTGAACACATCGAGGCCCAACACGAAGGCAACCAGCTGCAGATCAGCATGCCATTACTGCCTGATATGGAATCGCATACTGTGCGCCGACGGATCGAGATCAAACACTAGTCGTTCCCTTCTTAATATAAAAAAAGCCCCGCATTGAGCGGGGCTTTTTTTATATCAGACCGTGCGTTCCCGGTCGAACGATTCCAGATAGTCGGCCACACGCCTAACGAACATTCCTCCCAACGCGCCATCGACCACCCGATGGTCGTACGAATGTGACAGGAACATCATGTGCCGAATGGCAATAACGTCGCCCGCGTCGGTTTCCAGCACGGCGGGTTTCTTACGGATCGCCCCCACGGCCATGATGGCTACCTGCGGCTGCATAATGATGGGCGTTCCCATCACGTTACCGAATGATCCGACATTCGAAACGGTGTAGGTTCCACCGCTGAGTTCGTCTGGCTGGAGTTTGTTTTCGCGCGCCCGTTTCGCCAGGTCATTTACTTTTTTTGCCAGACCGGTCAGGCTGTACTGGTCAGCATTACGAATGACAGGCACAATCAGGTTGCCGCTGGGCAGCGCCACCGCTACGCCAACGTTGATGTCTTTCTTCACGATAATCTTGCTCCCGTCGACCGATACGTTAATCATCGGAAAATCCTTGATGGCACGGACAATCGCTTCCACAAATAACGGCGTGAACGTAAGGCTCTGGCCTTCGCGCCGCTTGAAATCATCCTTGATGCGATCACGCCACTTGACTAGTGTAGTCACATCCGCCTCTACGAACGACGTCACATGGGGCGAAATGCGCTTTGAATCCAGCATTCGCTCGGCAATCATCCGGCGCATCCGATCCATCTCGATAATCTCGTCGTTACCGCCTACAGAGGCGGCCGCGCCAGTGCTCACATTCGGGGCGACATACGTTTCGGCCGGTGAGGCGGCGGACGTTACAGGCGAGGCAGAAGGCTGTGCAGGTGATGCCTGACGTTGTTCTACATACGCCAATATATCTTTTTTGGTCACCCGATCGTCTTTTCCGGTTCCGGGAATTCGCTCCAGTGCCGCCATCGGGATGCCTTCCGTCCGTGCAATGTTCAGCACCAGCGGTGAGTAAAACCGCCCGACATCGGAAGCCGGTGGCTCCGCGGCGTGGGTCTGCGGTTGCGGTGCAGCCACGGCTACCGGCGCTGCTTCCTGCGTCTCGACCGCACGCGCTGGCGCGGCGTCTTCTACTGCGGCGCTCTCCCGGTCGCCGTTGGTACTGATGATGGCAATCGGGCTGCCTACGGGCACGACTTCGCCCTCGTTGACCAGGATTTCTTTCAATACTCCCGCGTGGGTGGCGGGTACTTCGGTATCGACCTTATCGGTCGCGACTTCCAGCACGGATTCATCCTGTTCGATAGGATCACCGACCTTTTTCAGCCATTGCAACACGGTTCCTTCCATGATGCTTTCGCCCATTTTGGGCATGACCATTTCAACGATTGCCATACTTCAGGTTTGGTTGGGAGTGGGTGGTCAACAAAAATACAGAATTCGGTGGCGGTCTGCCAGTGGAGCGTCGTGCTACTCCGCGCGCACCATTTGCCAGGCTAGCTGCAGGGCGTATACCGCAGTCAGTTCAATGTTCAGGAGCCGCTCGGTCGTGAGTTGCAACTTACGCGTTTCGACACGCGCTCCGTACGCACACGCGATCCATACCGTCCCGACAGGCTTTTCGGGGGTTCCGCCCCCCGGTCCGGCGACGCCACTACACGCCACTCCCAGGTGGGCTCCTAACCTGCGACATACTTCTGTGGCCATGATGCGTACGACGGGTTCGCTCACCGCGCCATGCGCTTGCAGTACGTCGGGCGACACACCCAGCTGAGAGATTTTGACTTCATTGTCGTAAGCGATAACGCCGCCGCGTACGTACGCCGAACTCCCCGCAATGCTGGTCAAGCGGTGCCCGATGTAGCCGCCTGTACAGCTTTCGGCCGTCGCTAGGGTTAGTCCCCGCGTCTTTAGCTCCTGCCCCAGTGCCTCTTCGATTTCGAGGTCTTCGTAACTGTAGACATAGGGCTGCACGGCCGGCGGCAACGCATTCAGCGCCTCGTCCATTTCCTGCATCAACTGGCCAGAATCGGGTCCATGGCCTGACAAGCGCAACTTCACCCGCCCCGGCGCCGGCAGATAGGCCAGCCGAATGTGCGGAGGCAAGTGGGTCTCCCAGGTATCCAGCAACGGTGCCAGTGTCGACTCTCCGACGCCGATGGTGCGGACTACTCGATGCAGCAGCGCGGTCGGCTGGAAATGGGCTCGCAAGCGCGGCAGGCATTCCTGCTGCATCATGATTTTCATTTCGGAGGGAACGCCCGGCATGGCAATCGTTACCTTCCCCGCACGCTCGAACCACATCCCCGGGGCGGTACCCGTCGGATTGACCACATACTGCGCCTTGACGGGAAGTATGGCCTGTTGTCGATTGAGCGCTGAAAGGGTTTTGCCCCGTTGCGCAAAAAGCGCGATGAGGTGATGCAGTGCGTCAGGATGTTCAGCCAGTTCCGATTCAAAATAATCGGCCAGCACGGCTTTGGTCAGGTCGTCGCGTGTGGGCCCTAACCCGCCGGTGATCAAAATCGCTTCCGCGCGCTGCTCCGCGGCGGCCAGGGCCTGTCGGATCGCCACGGCATCGTCTCCCACCGTAGTGGTCTGTACGACCAGAAAACCCGCTTCTGACAACTGCCGGGCGAGGTAAGGCGCGTTGGTATCGACTACCTGGCCCAGCAGTAACTCGTCGCCGATGGTGAGTACCTCCGCTCTAACGCGCAGCATGCGGCAAGGTAGATAACACGTCTTTCGGAAAATCTTTCTCTCCCGCCTTCACAGGCACGCTCAGGTGATTTTCGCGGGGCGGAACGGGACAGCTGTATTTCGAACTGTAGGCACAGTACGGATTGTAAGCCAGGTTGAAATCGATCGTGATGGTATCCGACTCGGGCGGATCAACGTCGAGGTAGCGCCCACCGGCGTACGTGCCTTCGCCGTTGGTGGCGTCGGTAAAAGGTAAAAAGAGCTTTTCTTCGTCGGCCGCTTCCTTATGCCGAAACAAATAAAGCGACAGAGGAATCTCGTTCACGACAAAGTCAACCCGGCCGTACCGTAAAAACTTTTCTTCTTTGCCGTCGGTCATCGCCATCGGATACAGGGCTGTATCGCCGGTCAACTGCAGTAGCGTACGAATGCGCCAGTTCAGGTCCGCTGCATAGTAGGGCAACGAATCAAAATTTTGGGTGGAGGCTAAGGGCGACTCCTGGTTTTCGCGGAAGTACTCGTTCTTCTCTTGCCGAAATTTCTGTAACTCAGCGGCATATTCACCAGCATCCACAATGGCTTCCAACGGCGCAGCAGGCTTCAGGTCGGCCAAGTACATGGCCAACATCAGCACTGCGCCAATCGTCAGGATGCCTAACAGAAAATGTTTGG
Organism: Catalinimonas alkaloidigena; assembly: GCF_900100765.1. Lineage (NCBI taxonomy): Bacteria > Pseudomonadati > Bacteroidota > Cytophagia > Cytophagales > Catalimonadaceae > Catalinimonas > Catalinimonas alkaloidigena. Next base: position 24,345 of record NZ_FNFO01000010.1, read on the forward strand.
GTTTCATAAGACTTTAAACGACGGAAATCGTCAAAGAAGGTTTTCATCCGCGAAGCTAAGGTACTGGTGATCCGTAAAGATGATGTGGTCCAGTACCGGAATCTCCAGCAGGTGGCCGCCGTCTTTCAGGCGTTTGGTCAGTTGACGGTCGGCCTGACTGGGCGTCAGGTTGCCGGACGGATGGTTATGCGCCAGAATCAGTGCACTTGCCCGGTGCTCCAGCGCTACGTTGAAGATGACTTTCGGGTCGGCTACTGTTCCTGAAACGCCCCCTTCGCTCACCCGGACTTTGCGTACCACGCGGTTGGCGCGGTTCAGCAAGATAAGCCAGAATTCTTCTACGGCCAGATCGAGCATGTGAGGCCGGAGAATTTCGTACGCGTCGCGCGAGCAGGTAATCTGCGGCCGCTGTACCGGATCGGCCTCTTTGCGACGTCGGCCCAGTTCCAGGGCACTCACGATCGTAATGGCCTTGGCCTTGCCGATTCCCTTCACTTTCTGCAGGTCGCGCAGCGACAAACGCGCCAGTTCGTTCAGGTTGTTGTCCACCAGTTGCAACACCCGCTTGGCGACATCGACGGCACTTTCCGAGACGGTGCCCGACCCAATCAGGATGGCGATCAGTTCAGCATCGGACAGCGCGGCCTTTCCTTTCAGTTCCAGTTTTTCGCGCGGGCGGTCTTCTTCCGCCCATTGGTTGATGCGTACGTAGCGCGACGAAAGCTCAAGCTCCATTTTCTTCTGACAAGTTTTGGTCTAACCACCCAATATAAGAAGAAAAGTAGCCCGCCTACAACGACAAAAAGCCCTACGCATGTAACGCAGGGCTGTTATAAGAAAGTCTTTTGGGGCTTTTCTTAAGAGAGGCTATTCACATACTTGGCCAGCTTCGACTTGTTGTTGGCGGCCTTGTTGCGGTGAATCACGTTCTTCTTAGCAAGCTTGTCAAGCATGGACGAAACGGTTTTCAGAAGCTCCTGGGCCTCAGTCTTATCATGCGTAGACCGCAATTTCTTCACAAACGTCCGCGTCGTTTTTGCCTGGTAACGGTTTTGCAGACGCCGCTTCTGGCTCTGACGAATTCTTTTTAAAGCCGATTTATGGTTTGCCATACGTGTTCAATAATCAATACTGCGCTAAAAAGGATTGCAAAGATAGACTTTTCACTATAAAATCACAAAGTGACCGATCAAATTATTTCTTATCTTCCCTGTATGAAAAAAGGTGTGGTTCTGGTAATGCTTCTGTTGATTCCGTTTTGGTCGGAAGCCTGGGGCTTTTATGCGCATCGCCTGATCAACCGACTGGCGGTGATGACCCTACCGCCCGAAATGCTGGTCTTCTACAAGCGCCACATCGCCTACCTGACTGCTCAGGCCGTTGCCCCGGACCGCCGCCGCTATGCCGTTGAAGACGAAGGCCCCCGTCATTACATCGACCTGGATGTGTACGGCGATAGCGCGCTGTTTAAGGTACCCCATCGCTGGGATCAGGCCGTAGCACAATACACGGAAGATACGTTGATGGCCTACGGCATTGTACCGTGGCACCTCAACCTGATGCGTTATCAGCTTACCGAGGCGTTTAAGCGCGGCGATGCCCGGGCCATCTTGCGCCTTTCGGCCGAAATGGGGCATTATGCGGCCGATGCGAACGTGCCGTTGCACACCACCCAGAATTATAACGGTCAGCTGACGGGACAGCACGGCATTCACGGCTTCTGGGAATCGCGCGTGCCGGAGTTGTTCGCCACCGACTATGATCTTTTTACCGGGCCGCCGCAGTATCTGGAAAATCCACAGGAGGCCATTTGGCAGGCGGTGGCCCAGGCCCACCAAGCGCTCGACTCGGTTTTTGCCCTCGAACGGCAGCTCACGACCGAGTTTGCCGAGGATCGCAAGTACAGCTACGAAGAGCGGGGCAACCTGACCGTGCGTGTGTATTCACGCGATTTTTCGGAGGCATTCCAGCGTGGACTTCAGGGACAGGTCGAGCGCCAGATGCTGGCGTCGATTCAACTGGTCAGCAACTTGTGGTACACTTGTTGGGTAGATGCGGGGCAACCCGACCTGGCACCGTTGGCTTCTTTTAAATTCAGTGACCAGGAAGAACTCCAGCGGGAGCAAGATTCAAGCGCTGATCCTCAGGAGTCTATCTCAGTGCGTCCACACGAATTTTAAGGATCAAGCGCGCCTGACACCCTTCTTAAACACAAAAAAATCAAACAGGATATAAATTTAATCTCTTTTCCGACTTATCTTTCGCATTCTTTATGAACCAGCTACTTTTTTCGAATGCGACGGACTTTTACGTTTCTCACTTCCCTCCTGCTCTTTTCTTTTACTCTTTGCGCGCAATCTACCGTACAAACCGGACCCGTTCCGGCGTGGGTAAAGCCCCTTCCGGTTCCTCAGGATATGGCCTGGGCAGAAGATCAGCTCACCAGCGGAACAGCTTACCTGCTGGACGATAAGCAGCACCACGTCGCGCAGCAGACCAGTTATTTCCATCATGCGTACCGCATCACCCATCCCAGCGGCGTACAGGAGGCTTCGGAAATTGAAGTTTCGTATGATCCCACGTTTCAGCAACTGATTTTCCACCGCGTCCGCATCCGGCGCAACGGCCAGGAGATTGATCAACTGGACCCGGCCCGTTTTCGGGTGATGCAACGGGAAGAGGGCAAAGAGAGCCATCTGTACGACGGCACACTGACGGCCCTCCTGCTGCTGGAAGACGTGCGGGCCGGCGACGAAATAGAATACGCCTATTCGATCCGGGGTCGCAATCCGTTGTACGGTTCACACTTCTACCTGCGCTTCTACCTGCGTCATTACGCGCCGTTCGGGCAGATTTACGCCCGCATCGTCTCGCCCCGTGCTCTGACAACCGAGCACTTCAACACCACACACAAGCCGGCCTTGAAACAAAGCAACGGCACCTGGGAATATGTCTGGGATGCCCAACGCATAAAAGCGCTGGAGGTAGACGACCATGTGCCCTATTGGTACGATCCGTTCGATCAGGTTCAGGTAACGGATTTTGCGTCGTGGCAGGTTCTCAACGACCTGTTACTACCTCACTACACGCTGGCGAAACCGACCGGATCGCTGGCGGCTTTTGTTGAGCGACTCAAAGCAACCTACCCTACGCCGGAACAGCGGCTGGAAGCGGCGCTGGATTTCGTGCAGAACGAAGTACGCTACACGGGACTGGAATCGGGCATTGGTGCGTACAAACCTCGTCCGGCCACCGAAGTGTTCACCCAGCGTTTTGGCGACTGCAAGGACAAATCGCTGCTGCTGTGTTCCATGCTCCAGGCGATGGACATCGAAGCCCATCCGGCGCTGGTCAACAGCCAGATGCGCCAGGAAATTAAGACTTGGCTCCCGCTGCCGAACGCTTTCGATCATTGTGTGGTACAGGTCCGGTTCCGTGACCAGGCCTACTGGTACGACCCGACCATTAGTGGCCAGCAAGGCGCTTACGACACAGTCTACTTCCCGAACTACCGCACAGCGCTGGTGCTCTCTGACAACACACAAGGCCTGACGGATATTCCGGAATCGACCAACGTACGGACAGAAGTGATTGAAGAATTTTACCTGCCGCCGGTGGACGCGAAATCGACCGAGAATCGGGCGGGACTCCACATCACCACTGTTTACCACGGCTACGAGGCCGATTACCAGCGCAGCAATTTTACCAGTACACCACTGAAAAGCATCGAAAAAGACTACCTCAATTACTACGCGAACCTGTTCGATTCCATTACGGTGGCCTCGCCACTCGCTTACGTAGAAGACACGGTGCACAATACGCTGACCACGGCCGAGCATTACGAATTCTTCCACGTGTGGCAGACGCCGGACTCGCTGCATCCTGAACAACTGGCGTTCGACTTCTATCCCCGACAACTGACCGAAAAGATTCCGGAGTTTTATAGCAAGGTGCGGACCATGCCGGCCGGTTTGAGGTATCCCCTGCATTACCAGCACCGGGTGAAAGTCTACTTTCCGGAAAACTGGTCGTTCTACGCGTCCAATCGGGAAATGACAGGGCCAGGATTCTACTTTAAAGAAGAGGGTCGGATGCTGGAAGACAAGGTCGCGTTATTCGAATATGAGTTCCGCACTACACAAGCTTCCATTGCGGCCGAGGAGGTTGCCGAATTTGCCCGCCAGCGCGACGAGCTCGTCAACAATCTGGGCTATACGTTCACGTACAACACCGAAGCGGTCGGCGCGGCCTCTCGCTACAACGGCTGGGCGATCGGGCTGGCCCTGGTCGTAGTTGTGCTTTCCGGCTGGTGCATGTTGCGTGTGTATCGGTACGATCCCGCGCCCGGCATTTCTTACACTACCGAGGCGCTACCCATCGGAGGTTGGCTCATCCTGCCCGCCATCGGCCTTGTCATCGGTCCGTTTAAAGCCTTGCTGACGTTTTTTTCCAATGGGTATTTCAATGCCCTCAGTTGGCAATCATTCACTGACTCCACCTTAACGACCTATAACCCTGCGTTGGCCGCATTTTGGGCCCTGGAAATGAGCCTCAACATCTTCTTCTTCTGCGCAGTGCTCCTGCTGCTTGTACTGTTTTTCCAACGCCGCACCAGCCTGCCCAAACTCATTTCCCTTTATTACCTGAGTAGCCTGGGCTTCATTCTACTGGACTATGCCGCCACAGCAGCGTTCGGCGCCAGCGTGGACATGACCAATCAGATTCTGACTGCCGTGCTGTCTGCGGCCATCTGGGTGCCTTACTTCAACTTCTCGGAGCGCGTTCAGGAAACGTTCCTCAAGCGAAGCACGCCACGAGCTTATCATACGCTGGTCGAAACTCCGACCAGCGCCCGGTAACGAAAAGCCCTCTTGCGTCGGACGCGAGAGGGCTTTTTCTTGTTAGAGCGGATGGACTTAGCCTTCCGCTTCAAGTTCCAGGGTTGAGCCATCGGCGGCTTCCAGTTCCATCTGGTCTTCTTCCAGGCTCAGAACTTTGAACGATTCGGTGTGATTCTCGCCACTGAACTGCAACGACAGCGTTTGCGACGTGCGGTCATACATCCAGTTGCCTCCGGCGGCTTCCTGGCGGGTGTTCATCGAGAACGTGCCGTCCGCATTGAAAATCATCTGGTCGTTTTTGCGCTCCGTACGCGATAGTTTCTCGTTGTCGCCTTCGGCATTCGTGTGCTTGTCGGCATGCCAGGTTTTACTCGTACTGCCGGAGATCAGGTTCTGATCTCCGGCTTCGGTCATAGTCCCGGTTTCGGCCGTCGTATCCTGGCGCGTGTTACACGCAGCGGCGGACAGGCCCACCGCCAGCAAAAGTGTATGTATGATGTGTTTACGTTTCATAGGAATCGTGCTTGACTACCTCCTTTTACGGCCGACGGCGGGCCGTGTTGCCGAAAACCTCGTCTCTCCAATCCCGTTACATCTCTGTAAGTCGCATGAACAGAAGGCGACTGCATGAGTTATTTTATTAAACTGATTATCATCATGGGACTTAGCGATTTTTTTCGGAAGGGCGTAGAGAAACCGGTGGCGCAGAAGCCTGCGGCCCCATCTCAGCCTGCGCCAGCCGCCCCCAAACGTACATATACCGTAAAATCGGGCGATTCACTTTCTAAAATTGCCAAACAGCATTACGGCAATGCCAACGAATGGCGCCGCATCTTCGAGGCCAACCGCGGGATGATTCAGGACCCGAATCTGATTTATCCAGGACAGGAATTTGTGATCCCGGAGGCGCAAACCAGCAACGCCCCGACCGACGGGCAGCCGGTGCACGCAGCGAAGCCGTCGCGTCAGACCAACCCTCAGGCCACCAACCCGAGTAGTTTCTTTCACTCCTGATCTTAACGTCGCCTCTCTCGTCGGGAGGCGACGCTTTTTATCGCAATTCTTCCCCTTAACAAACGCTTGCGTTTCAGCATACTGCCAACCGAAACGCGCTTGTGCCACCCAATTCTGTCGAATACCAGGCCAGGCCCGCGATTATATTCTGCCGGGGTTTCCGTTCTGTAGAATCAGGAACCCGTTTTATTCAGGCCGGAAGCGGACGACACAAAGCGGATTTACTATTTTTGCCTCCCAATAGCATATTTATGATTCAACGCGTACAAACCCTTTTCCTGCTGGGCGTTGCCATCCTGATGATGGTGACCGTATTTGTCAACAGCTGGGAGAAGACCAATCCTGATACGGGCGAGCGTGCCACCCTCGATGCCTTTTACCTGACGCACCTGGAGCCGGTCGCCAACGAAACCGATTTTAAGAAATCGGCCGAACTACCGGCCTTTTACATTGCCATCCTGTGCATCATTTCCGCGGGACTGGCCGGGTTTTCCATCACCCGTTTCAACAACCGCCTGTTGCAGATGAAACTGGGCGCGGGCAATTCGCTGCTGATCGCGGGCACAGTGGTGGCCATCATGCTGCTGTCGCGCGAAGGCGAACAGCTTTTTGCGCCGACCATCGTAGGTGAATATAAAACCGGATTTTACCTGCCCATCGTAGCCATTTTCCTGAACATTTTGGCGAACCGGTTCATCAACCGCGACGAACGTCTGGTGCGGTCGATGGATCGCCTGCGCTAGTCACACGTCAGGCGGGCGATGGCTACGGCCAACGTAACGGATGAAGAGGATAATGATGGCGGTACTCACCGCAAGTTGCAACAGCGCCATGCCCATGTAACCGATCCGAAAAGCGAGGTAGGCAAAGCCTGCCACACTGGCCGCTACCAAAGCAATCAAAATAAATACGCGTGCAAAATCTTTCATATCCTTCTTGGATACGCGATTGCACTGGCCTACGATACGAAAAAGGCGTTACGAGCTAGCTCGTAACGCCTTTTCTTTTATGCTAATCGGGTCGATTTCTAGTTTTCGACGGCTTCGGTCGCCAGACCGGCTTCTACCAGGTATTCCGCAATCTGCACCGCGTTGGTGGCGGCTCCCTTGCGCAGGTTGTCGGCCACGATCCAGAGGTTCAACGTATTGGGCTGCGTGTCGTCCCGGCGGATACGCCCCACAAACACCTCGTTGCGTCCGTGTGCGTTCATCGGCATCGGATAGACCTGCTGCGACGGATTGTCTTCCAGCACCACGCCTTTGGTTTGGCTCAGGAGGGTGCGCACTTCGTCCAGATCGAAATCGTTGGCGAACTCAATGTTGACCGCTTCGGAGTGGCCGCCCATGACGGGAATGCGCACCGCCGTGGCCGTCACTTGGATGGAATCATCGCCCATGATTTTCTTGGTCTCGTTGACCATCTTCATCTCTTCCTTCGTGTAGCCGTTGTCCAGGAACACGTCGATCTGCGGAATCACGTTCAGGTCGATCGGATATTTGTAGGCCATTTCGCCCTGCTTGCCGGCCCGCTCGTTCATCATCTGGTCCACAGCCTTTTTGCCCGTACCGGTCACGGACTGATACGTCGATACGACGATCCGTTTAATTTGGTACTTTTCGTGCAACGGCGCCAGTACCAGTACCATCTGGATGGTGGAGCAGTTTGGGTTAGCAATGATCTTGTCTTCTGAAGTCAACACGTTGGCGTTGATCTCCGGCACAATCAACTTATGATCGGGGCTCATGCGCCACGCCGAAGAGTTGTCGATGACCGTAATGCCCGCCTCCGCAAATTTGGGAGCCAGCTCGAGCGACGTACCGCCCCCGGCCGAGAAAATCGCCATGGCCGGTTTTTGTGCGATGGCCTCATCGGCCAGACACACCTTGTAAGGCTGTCCGCGAAACTCTACTGTTTTTCCCAACGAACGTTCGGAAGCAACCGGAATCACCTCGGTGATTTCCAGTGATGATTCGGCCAAAACCTTCAGAATTTCGGTGCCTACCAGACCGGTAGCACCTACAACCGCTATTTTCATGATCCTGAAATTTAAGGGGGCGAAAATAAGAAAATTTACGCTATTTTTTCCCCATGATCAACCGTCTCATTTTTATCTGCTGGATGGGGTTAGGAACTTGGGCGAGCTATGCTCAGGTACAGGACGACTTCTCCGACGGTGATTTCACACAGAACCCCACTTGGGAGGGCGATGTCGCTGATTTTAAGATCAATACTGACAATCAACTTCAGCTTAATCAAGATAAGGCTAGCATTTCGCAATTGGTTACGTCTAGTGCGGTAACTAGCGACATGGAGTGGCAGTTTTATGTCCGGTTAGCTTTCGCTCCTTCATCACAAAATTATGCCCGTATCTACTTGCTAGCCGATCAAAAAAACTTGGATGGAAGCAATACAGATGGCTACTTTATTCAGCTTGGTGACCTCGGAAGCAATGACGGAATTGATCTATACAAACAAACAAATGGAAACTCAGGTCGCATTCTTCAGACCTTTCCGGGTGTAGCGGCAAGTCGACCAACCTTACGCATTCGCGTGACGCTGGAACACGACAGCTTGTGGACGATTTACGCAGATACATTAGGAGGATTTGCGTTCTTACCGGGCGGGGCAATCACTATAGCTCAGCAAGATCGTAGTGATTTTTTCGGCTTCTACTGCCGTTACACCGTTTCCAATGCTACTAAATTTTACCTGGATGATGTACTAGTGCGTCCGCTTGTGGTGGATACTGTAGCACCTGTCCTCACCAGCGTCACCGCGATTTCCGAGCACGAACTGAAACTTGCCTGGTCTGAGGCCCTCGACCCCACGGCTGCACAGGACACGACCAATTACCTTGTTCCGGAACTAGGCGCTCCGCAGACCGCAACTTTGCTCGCGCCCGATTCGGTGCTGCTGACGTTCTCGGAGGCCTTCGCAATCGAACAGGACTATCACCTGTCGGTGATTGGTACAAGCGATCTGGCCGGCAATCTGATGGAACCGATTGTGTTACCATTTCATTGGTTTCCCGGCTATTATCCCGCGCAGCCCTTCGAGGTAGTAATTCACGAAATTATGGCTGACCCTTCGCCCCCGCGCGATTTGCCGGACGCAGAGTACCTTGAACTACGTAACGTCACCTCAAACGTGCTATCGCTGACGGGTTATCGGCTGGAAGATGGGACGGGCACCACTACCTTGCCCGAACTACTCGTCCAACCCGACGAACTTGTAATTTTATGCAGTAGCTCCACACGTTCGGCTTTTTCGGCCTTTGGACGTGCTGTGGCAGTCCCTTCCTTTCCTTCGCTGCGCAACGATGGCGAACCGCTGGCGTTACGCGCCCCGGACGGAACCCTGATTCATGCCGTTACCTATTCGGACGAGTGGTACGGCGATGCCCAGAAGGCCGAAGGCGGCTGGTCGCTCGAAATGGTGGACGCTACTAACCCCTGCAGTGGCCGTACCAACTGGACCGCCAGTGTGGCCCCCCCGGGTGGAACCCCCGGACAGCTCAACTCGGTAGCCGCGTCGAACCCCGATTTGTCGAAACCACAACTGATCCGCGTGGAGGCGTTGGCGGCAGATTCGCTGCTGCTCGTTTTCAATGAATCGCTCGATAGCCTCAGCCTGGCGCAGGGAAGCTATGTGGTGCAGCCCGATGTCTCCATTGCCCGTGTGTTGATTGCTCCGCTGCAATTCGACCGGGCCGTATTGGCCTTGGCCGCGCCCCTACAGGCCGGACAACCCTATACCGTTACCGTTGGGAACATGCAGGATTGCGTCGGCAACACCATCGAAGGCGGACAGCCTTTTTCGTTTCTCCTGCCCGAACCTGCCGACTCGGGCGACATCATTCTCAACGAGATCTTGTTTGATCCCCACCCCGGTGGCGTCGATTTTGTGGAACTGGTCAATGTCTCGGAAAAGTACCTGCAACTCCAGGGGTGGCGACTCGCCAACGTGGAAGACGAGCAACTGGCTAATGAACGGTTGATCACTACCGAATCGTTTGTGGTCGCGCCGGGGCAATACGTGCTGCTAACGCCTGATCCGGCACTTACGCTACGCGATTATCCCAAAGCGGCTTCCGAGAATTTCTTACCGGTGGCATCACTGCCCGCCTTTCCGAACGATGCGGGCAGCGTTGTGCTCCTGAGCCCGGCGGGGCAACCGTGGCAACGCTTCGACTATGACGTGCGCGACCATTTCACCCTTCTTGACGACGAAGAGGGCGTATCGCTGGAACGCATCCGGATGGAGGGCCCGGTGAACGATCCGTCCAACTGGCAATCGGCCGCGGCCACGGCGGGTTATGCCACGCCCGGCTATCGTAATTCGCAAGCCACCGATCCGCTGATTACCCAGGGGACGCTGGCTGTAGAACCCGCTGTGTTTACCCCAGATCAGGACGGCGACCGCGATGTCACCACCATTCGGTATCAGTTCGATCAGAGCGGGTTTGTCGGGACGCTTACGCTGTACGACGACCACGGACGTGTCATCCGGCAACTGGCTCGCAACGAAATTCTGGGCACCGAAGGAACGTACAAATGGGACGGAACGCAGGACGACGGACGCAAAGCCCGCATCGGCATTTATCTGGTCCTCTTCGAAGTATTTCTCCTGAACGGTCATACCGAGATTTACCGTGACCAAGTTGTGGTTGGCTCTCGCTTTTAACCTATGATGCAAACCCTTTCTCCTTCGGTCCGGCCGGCCGCGCGCCTCACCGGGTCCGAGTCGCTAGTAGTAGCGGGCTTGATTCTCCTGAAACTGCTGGCGCATTTCCTGACCAATACGCGCTACGGCCTGCACCGCGACGAGTTTCTGTACCTGGCCCTGGGCGATCATCTGGCGGCCGGCTACATGGAAGTCCCTCCTTTTATCGCGTTTGCCGGGCGCCTGGTTACTTCGCTGCTGGGTCATTCAGAGTTTGTGGTGCGGCTGCTGCCGGCTCTGGTAAGCGCCGCGACGTTGTGGCTCACTGCCTTGATGACCAAGGAGTTCGGAGGGAAGTGGTTTGCCCTGCTGCTCGCCGGCGTAGCCATTCTGGTGTCGCCTTCGCACTTGCGGACAGGCTGGCTGTTTCAGCCGGTGGTCTTCGACATTTTTTTCTGGACGCTTTGCGCTTACCTGCTGCTGCGGTACCTGAAGACCCAACGTCCCCGCGTGCTTCTCTACCTGGGCGTTGCCATCGGCATTGGGCTTTTGAACAAACATTCGGTGCTGATTTTTGTGGCCGCGATGCTGCTGGCGCTGGCCCTGACGCCGCACCGTACGGCCTTTCAACAACGTGCACCGTACATAGCTGCGTTGGTGGCGTTCCTGATTTTCCTGCCGAACCTGATCTGGCAGGCCGTGCATCAGTTTCCGCTCGTGCATCATATGGAAGAATTGCGCCGAACGCAACTAGTACACGTTTCTGTGGCCGATTTTCTGGTATCACAACTGTTGATGAACCTTACGTCCGTCTTCATCTGGCTACCCGGGCTTTATTTTTTGCTGTGGACGCGTGGGGGTAAGCCGTACCGGGCGCTGGGATGGCTCTGCGTTTTGACCATTGTGCTGCTTCTGCTGGCCAGCGGCAAGGATTACTACGCGCTGGGAATCTACCCGATGCTGACTGCCGCGGGAGCATACCATCTCGAACAGATCCTCGGCAAGTGGGTCTGGGTGCGGCTTGCGTTGCCCGCGCTGATGGTGGGGCTGATCATTCCCACATTGCCCATTGCCCTGCCGGTGCTCTCGATGTCCAAATTGGTCAACTACTGTGAAGATGCCCGCGAGCGGGGTCTGGAGGGCGCGTTGCGCTGGGAAGATGGCGAGCTACACGCCATTCCACAGGATTATGCCGACATGAACGGGTGGCAAGAGCTCGCGTCGATTGTGCACCGCACGTACGAGGCCCTTCCCGAGGCCGAAAAGGCGCAGACACTGCTTTACGCAGAGAACTACGGGCAAGCCGGCGCGATCAATTACTATAACCGAAATAACGGACTGCCTACGGTCGTGAGTTTCAACGCGAGTTTCCTGGTGTGGGCACCCGACACCATCCGAGCGCAGAGCCTGATTTACGTCAACGACGAGACGGAAGACGTACGGCAGATGTTCCGTGACGTCCGGGAAGTGGGAAGAATTACGAACCCCTACGCCCGCGAAAAGGGTTTGCCGGTTTACTTATGCCGTCGGCCTCAGGTAGATTTTCCGGGCGTTTGGCACCGGCTGGCCCGCGAGCGAAAAGCAGTATTTGGCCTGGAGTAACTCGTTAATCTTTGTAAATCAACACCTTTGCTTTGGCCCCTTTCAGGCGGTAGCCGCGGTACATGCCTTCGGAGTTGAACGTCATGGTAATATTGCCTTTGCGGTCGATCCCGATAATGCCGCCGCTCCCGGGTTTCGCTTTTTCCAATTTGTCCAGAATCACCTGGCGCGCTGCTTCTTCCAAGCTAAGTCCTTTGTATTCCATGCGGGCCGAGATGTCGTAGGCCACGACGTTGCGAATGAAATACTCACCATGGCCGGTCGCCGAAATGGCACAGGTCGCATTGTTGGCATACGTACCCGCCCCGATGATGGGCGAATCGCCCACGCGCCCCCAGCGTTTGTTGGTCATGCCTCCGGTCGAAGTCCCGGCGGCCAGATTGCCCTGTTGGTCTAGTGCTACCGCGCCGACCGTCCCAAACTTATGCGGTGGACTGGGCGTGAGTTGACCAGAACCGTCGTGGTCCAGCTCCGTTTTTTCCTGCTCGATGATGCGCTGTAGCTGCTGGTAGCGCCGCTCGGTGTAGAAATACGACGGATCGACAATGTCCAGGCCTTGTTCTTTCGCAAACGTTTCGGCGCCCGTACCCGTCAGCATGACGTGTTCCGAGGCATTCATCACTTTGATGGCCGCCGAAATCGGATGCTTGATGTTGGTTACACCCGCTACGGCCCCGGCGTTGCCGGTCTTCCCGTCCATGATGGAAGCGTCCATTTCGTTTTTTCCTTCGTGCGTAAAGACCGCCCCCTTGCCTGCATTGAACAAGGGCGAATCTTCCAGATGATGCAGGGTCAGTTCAATGGCTGAGACGCTGCTTTCACCACGGGCCAGCGCGTCGTATCCGAGGTTGATGGCTTCTTCCAGGGTTTGCCGGTAGGCTTGTTCCTGCGCGGGCGTCATACTTTCCCGGCGAATGGTCCCCGCCCCGCCGTGGACAACAATCCCGAAGGTTTGGGCATGTGAGGTTAGCGTCACAAATAGAAATATAAAAAGTAAATTTATTCTCATATCCTTAAAACAATAGGATTTAAATTGGCATCTTTACTCGAGAGGCCAATTAGCAATTTAACCTCTTATTATCGATTTGGTAACCAAATATTACATTCTTTGGAAATAAAATTTTCTATGGCGTAGGCCAATTATTCGATTCATAAAATTTTATTCTTTTATATGTAACTATATTCAACAATCGTTAAGCAGGTGGAAACGGAATTATTTAAATTTGCAGCGAATTTCGGATGTATATTGTTTAGTTTATGTGTTCAATAATTATTACACCACCATCAACCTCTAAATAAATGGCTCAAGAAGAAAGAATACGGTACTCTGAAGAAGAGTTGAAAGAGTTTGAAGAGCTGATCCTGCGTAAGCTGGAAAAAGCGAAAAAAGAATTGGCCTTCTACAAAGAATCCCTGACGCGGCGCAACGATTCGGGTACGGAAAACACTGCCAGCAGCATGAAAGTGCTGGAAGACGGTGCCGATGCCCTGGAAAAAGAGAACTTCAACCAGCTCGCGGCCCGTCAGCAGAAATTCATTCAACAGCTTGAACAAGCCTTGATCCGCATCAAAAACGGCACGTATGGCTTGTGCGTCGATACCGGCAAGCTGATTCCGAAGGAACGTTTGCGCGCGGTGCCCCACACCCAGCACTCGATCGAAGCCAAAATGAACCGCGTTAACTAATACAACCTAACCGCAAAACTTCCGATTAGCGCACGAAACCGTGGGTTAATCGGAAGTTTTGTTTATTTGCCCTATGCACTCTGAATTACTATGCCAGGTGGAAGCGCTGATCTTCTGCGCGACCGAACCGATCACCCCGGAAGAGCTCAAGCGCTGTCTGTGCGAAACCTACGACGCGACCATCTCGGACGAGGACATTACCGTAGCCCTGGAAGCCCTCCGCCAGCGATACGACCAGCCGATGTATGCGTTCGGGCTGTGTGCCCTTGCGGGCGGGTATCAGTTCATGACCAAGCCCGATTTTCAGCCGGTAGTGCAAACGCTCTTGCGTCAGAATTCCAAGAAGCGCCTCTCGCCTTCTGCCCTCGAAACTTTGGCGATCATCGCCTACAAACAGCCGGTTACCAAAACCGAGGTGGAACAAATCCGGGGCGTTACCTGCGACTACGCTCTGCAAAAGCTGCTGGAGAAAGAACTGGTGGAGATTCTGGGCAAGGCCGAAACCCCGGGCCGGCCGCTCCTGTACGGGACCAGTCGCCGCTTCATGGAGCATTTTGGCCTCAACAGCCTGAAAGATTTGCCCACGCTGAAGGAAGTAGTGCAGCCCAAAGCCGAGATTGGCAACCCAAACTGAACTAATCCATGGCGGCTCGGTGTTGATTCGTACCTTTGCATTTTAAGGTTATGAAAAAGACACCTGATCCGTCCGATTCGCCCCAGCGTTCTGCTTCTGAGCAACCAGAAGACGCTGCGTCGCGGGCTTATTACAACGATACTTCGTACGGACGTAAAAAATCCTCGCAGCGCCCTGCCAAAGCCGCCGAGCCTGCACCGCCCAAACCGCAACGTGGCGACGTAACGCAGAAGAAACAGGACCGTTCGGTCTTCGACAAAGAGTTCGACTGGAACCAGGAGTTCACGGACGAATCTCCTGGAAAACCGAGTCGCAAAGCAGCGCGGACGCCTGCCAAGCGAGAGCACCGTGCCGAGCGGCCTGCGTCGTTTCAAGAGAAACCCTTCCGACGCGATCGCCCCGACAAGGGGGGACAGCCCCGGGACGACGAACGCCCTCGCAAGCGTTTCGACGACGAACCGTCGCCTCGTTCTTCTCGCCGCTCCGACGACCGTGATGCCGGTGAAAAACGCGTACGCAAACGTGTCGCGAACGACCGCAACGACGACTACGGCAAAATTTCGGGACGCCCGTATGCACGCCAGGAGGGACGCAAATTCTCAGACAAGAAATCGGATCGTCCTCGCAAGCCGTCTTCTGATCGCTCCGAATTTGACTCACGTCGCGGCGATCGCCGGCGTTCTTTTCAGGAAGACTCCTTCTCGGATCGTCGTCCTTCCCGGGGCGGCAAATCGTTCGAGGCGAACCGGAAACCCAAAGCACCGGCAGCGGAAAGCGACCCCAACATTCTTCGCCTGAACCGCTACATCGCCAACTCGGGTGTCTGCTCCCGCCGCGAAGCCGACGAACTGATTGCCGCAGGGCAGATTGAAGTGAACGGAAACGTAGTGACGGAACTGGGCACCAAGGTGAAGCGAGACGATGTGGTGAAGTACAAAGGTCGTCGCCTGTCTCCTGAAAAGCCGGTGTATGTGCTTCTGAACAAACCCAAAGACTTTATCACGACGCTGAGCGATCCGCAGGAACGCAAAACGGTAATGCAATTGGTGGAAAATGCCGCTGAAGAGCGCATTTATCCCGTAGGGCGCCTAGACCGCAACACGACCGGATTACTTCTTTTCACCAACGACGGCGCACTGGCCGACAAGCTATCGCACCCGTCGAGCGAAGTGAAGAAGATCTATCAGGTAGATCTGAATAAACCTCTGGCCAAGAATGACCTGGAGCAAATTCAGGAAGGCGTGATGCTGGAAGACGGCCTGGTGCCGGTCGATGACATCCAGGTACTTTCGGCCGATAAAACGGTTTTAGGACTGGAAATTCACGTGGGCCGCAACCGGGTGGTGCGCCGCCTGTTCGAACACCTGGGCTACGATGTAGTGCGGCTGGACCGCGTGATGTATGCGGGGCTGACCAAGAAAGATTTGTCGCGCGGCAAATGGCGCTACTTAACAGAAAAAGAGTTGAACATGCTGAAACGCATTCGTTAAAAACAAAAAGGCTTCCGACATCGGAAGCCTTTTTTTATGGTGTCTAGAGTTGTTCAAATACTGAGCGGAACGAAACGGCCCGCCCGATGCGGTCGCGCAGTTCTGCAATGGGCACCCGCTCCTGCTCCGTAGTGTCACGGTGACGAATGGTGACGGTGTTGTCTTCCAGGGTCTGGTAATCGACCGCGATGCAGAACGGGGTGCCGATCAGGTCTTGCCGGGTATACCGCTTCCCGATAGCCGCCTTTTCTTCGTAAATCACTTTGAAGTCCAGCTTCAGGTCGTCGTAAATGGCCTGGGCTTTCTCGGGAAGTCCGTCTTTGCGCACCAGTGGCAGAATTGCGGCTTTGACGGGGGCCAGCGCCGGATGCAACTTCAGATACGTCCGCTCTTTTGTCTTTTCTCCATCCTCTACCGTCTCTTCCGTATAGGCTTGGCACAGAACGGCCAGGAACAGCCGGTCGGCCCCTACCGACGTTTCTACTACGTACGGAATGTAACTTTCTTTGATTTCCTCGTCGAAGTACTGAAGTTTTTTCCGAGAGAGTTCCTGATGATTTTTCAGATCGAAATCGGTCCGTGAGTGAATCCCTTCAATCTCTTTGAAGCCAAACGGGAATTCGAACTCGATATCGACCGCGGCATTAGCATAGTGCGCCAGCTTTTCGTGATCGTGGTACCGGAGCTTGCTCTCGGGCAATCCCAAGGCGCGGTGCCACCGCAGCCGTGTTTCTTTCCAGTGCTCGTACCAGTTCATCTCCTCTCCGGGACGAATGAAGTACTGCATCTCCATTTGTTCAAATTCCCGCATCCGGAAAATGAACTGCCGTGCCACAATTTCGTTGCGGAATGCTTTCCCGATCTGGGCAATGCCGAAGGGAATCTTCATCCGGCCGGTTTTCTGCACGTTCAGGAAGTTGACAAAAATTCCCTGTGCGGTTTCGGGACGCAGGTAGATTTCGCTGGCCTCGTCGGCAACCGAACCCATCTGCGTCGAAAACATCAGGTTGAACTGACGCACTTCGGTCCAGTTGGCAGTGCCGGAAAGCGGACAAGTAATGCCTTCTTCCAAAATCAGGTCCCGTACGCCTGTCAGGTCTTCTGCACTCAACAGCGCATTCATCCGGCTGCGCAATGTAGCCGCACGCTCGGGCTGGCCTTCTGCTTCGTAAGCATCGGCTTTGTCCTCAATGAGGTTATCGGCCCGGTAGCGCTTTTTCGAGTCGCGGTTGTCGATCATCGGATCACTAAAGCTATCGACGTGCCCCGAGGCCTTCCAGGTCAGCGGGTGCATAAAGATGGCCGCATCGATCCCCACCACGTTCTCGTTCAGTTGGGTCATGCTCTGCCACCAGAGCCGCTTGATGTTATTTTTCAGTTCTGCGCCGTACTGGCCGTAATCGTACACGGCTTGCAGGCCATCGTATATCTCACTGGAAGGGAAAACAAATCCGTACTCTTTGGCGTGGGCAATGATTTTGCGAAACACTTGTTCGCTGCCGATTTGCGCTTGTGCTGTCATAGTCCACAAATATAGTAAGTTCGCCGTACGCACCTATGTACACGTTTCAGGAACTCGCCCATGTACTTGCAGGAGCCGCCGTACAAATGCCGCAACCACTGTGGCCGGTGGACACCCTATTGACCGACAGCCGAAGTCTGTCGTATTCCCCCCGTGCGCTGTTCTTTGCACTGCCCGGCACGCATCACGACGGGCACGCGTTTGTGGAAGAGCTTTACGCCAAAGGTGTGCGCTGTTTCGTCATCCAGGCGGAGGCCGCGCTCCGGCCCGAAGCTTATCCCGAAGCCAATTTCTGCCAGGTACCCCGCGTCGTAGAGGCTTTACAGCAGCTTGCTGCTTTCCACCGCAGGGGTTTTGACTACCCCGTAGTAGGCATCACGGGCAGCAATGGTAAAACCATCGTCAAAGAATGGCTGACCCAGCTTTTAAGTCCTGAGTACCGCATCGTCAGTAGTCCCAAGAGTTACAATTCGCAGATCGGCGTGCCATTGGCTGTCTGGCACATGGCGGCAGATCATCAACTGGGCATTTTTGAAGCTGGCATCTCACAGCCTCGTGAAATGGAACGCTTGGCACAGGTGCTACACCCTACGCTGGGCATCTTTACCAACATCGGTTCGGCCCACGACGAAGGTTTTGCGTCACGCCAGGAAAAAATCGCCGAAAAGTGGAAATTGTTTGCTGATTGCCCGGTGGTGATTTGTGCACGTCAGCATGAGGCCGTATACGCCTACCTGATGGCCCATCGGTCGCCAGACCAGCACATCGTGGCCTGGCACCCCGACGACTTTTCTTTTCCTTTTCCCTTTGCGGACGAAGCTTCTTTGGAGAATGCGCGCCACTGTGCAGCGATGTTGCGCTGGTTGCGTTACGATGACGAAGCGATTGCGCAGCGCCTTCAGCACTTGCTTCATGTACCGATGCGCTTAGAGTTTAAAGAGGGGATTAATCGCTGTTCGCTGATCGACGATTCGTACAACAACGACCTCGTGGGTCTGCGCATCGCGCTGGAATTCATGCGCCAGCAAAAGAACGCGGTCAACCTCTCGCGCACGGTCATTTTATCGGATATTTTGCAAACCCACAGTCCTGAAGAGGAATCTTACGGGGCGGTCGTGGACTTGCTGCACCAAGCCAAAATTGCTCGTTTCATTGGCATCGGAACAGCGTTACTGCACCACCAGCAGCTTTTTGCTTCGATTCCGCAGACACATTTCTTTGCCACGACCGAACAGTTTCTAGACGCTTATAAAAATTCAGATTTTCAGGACGCCATTATTCTGGTCAAAGGCGCACGTGCCTTCCGGTTCGAGCGCATCGTCCAACGCTTGCAATTGCAGGCGCACGGAACGCGGCTGGAAATTAACCTGGATGCGCTGGTCCATAACCTGAACATGTATCGGCATCAGTTGCGCCCCGGCGTAAAAATGATGGTGATGGTCAAGGCATTGGCTTACGGCAGCGGGAGCGCTGAAATCGCTAGTTTATTGCAGTACCATGGCGTCGACTACCTGGGCGTCGCGTACGCCGATGAAGGAGTCGCCTTACGCGAACAAGGAATTCGTCTGCCCATTATGGTGATGAATCCGTCGGCATCCACGTTCGAAAAGATGGCACTTTTTCAACTGGAACCTGAGGTATACAGCTTCGGCCAGTTGAAAGAATTAAGTGCTTACGCGCAAGCGACACAACAACCTTTCCGCATTCATCTCAAGATCGACACCGGGATGCGACGTTTGGGTTTCGAACCTACTGAAGTTCCCGCCTTATTGCAGCAGTTAGCGCAAGTACCTCAACTGACTGTAGCCAGTGTGTTCAGTCATCTGGCGGGTGCTGACGAATCGCAACACGATACCTTTACTCAAAACCAGATGTCCTACTTTGCCGATGTGGTGTCCTTGATGGAGAAAGCGTTGCCAAAACGGCCTTTGTTTCATCTGCTTAATTCTGCCGGCATTGCGCGTTTTCCGGAAGCGCAATGGGACATGGTCCGTTTGGGGATCGGATTATACGGCACCGCCCCTTCAACTGAAGCGTCGTTAATACTCCAGCCCATCGGCGTGTTAAAAACCACAGTTTCTCAAGTCAAGACCATTCAGCCTGGAGAGACCGTAGGGTACGGACGGCGTGGTAAAGCAGATCAGAAAAAACGCATCGCTACGCTGGCCATTGGGTATGCCGACGGGTACAGCCGCGCGTTTAGTAATGGAGTCGGCTGGGTGCTCATTCGCGGACAGAAAGCACCAGTGATCGGGAATGTGTGTATGGACATGACGATGGTTGACGTAACGTCCATCGGAGAAGTTCAGGAGGGCGAAGAAGCAATTGTGTTTGGAGAGGGTTTGGCGGTGGAAACATTAGCCCACCAGATTCATACGATTCCGTATGAGCTTTTGACCCGAGTGAGCGAACGCGTCAAACGCGTTTTCTATAGTGCATAAAAAAAGAGGCCCTATCGATGACAGGGCCTCTTTTCTATAAGATTTAAGCTTATTCGCTCTTGGTTTCTTCGTCGCTTTCGGGAGCTGCGTCTTCAGAAGACGAGGCTTCGGCAGCGGGTGACTTCGTTTCTTGCTGAGGAGCGGCGGCAGTGGTAGTTTCCGTATCGGAAGCTTTCTTGCTACCACGGCGGCTACGACGGGTTTTCTTCGGCTTCTCGCTGATGTCGATAAACTCGTTGAAGTCTACCAATTCAATCATGGCCATTTCTGCACCATCGCCTTTCCGGGCACCCAGCTTCAAGATGCGGGTGTAGCCACCAGGACGAGTTGCTACGCGACCCGCTACTTCTTCAAACAACTCCTGTACACTGTATTTATTCTGCAGATGCGAGAAAACAATACGGCGCGAATGCGTGGTATTATCTTTTGCCTTCGTGATCAGGGGCTCTACGTACTTGCGCAGTTCCTTAGCTTTTGCCACCGTGGTCGTGATTCGCTTGTGCATGATCAGCGACGTAGCCATATTCGACAACATCGCTTTGCGGTGCGAATAGGTACGCCCCAGGTGATTGATCTTATTTCCGTGTCTCATGGGTTTTTCTTAATCTTCTTCCAATCGATACTTCGTTACATCCATGCCGAAGGTAAGGCCCTTCTCAGCGATCAGCTGTTCAAGTTCCGTCAGCGATTTCTTACCGAAGTTCCTGAATTTCATCATGTCCGATACTTCTAGGGCTGCCAAATCTCCTAATGTCTTGATATCGGCCGCCTTCAGACAGTTGTATGCACGTACAGACAGATCCAGATCGGTCAGTGACGTCTTCAACAGCTTACGCATGTGCAGATATTCCTCGTCGACCGTCTCTTCCTCTTCTGTCTTCACGGTTTCGAACGTCATGGTCCGATCCGAGAAGAGCATGAAATGCTTTATCAGAATGTTAGCTGCACCTTTCAAAGCATCTTCCGGATGCACTGAGCCGTCGGTTTCTACTTCGATGACCAAGCGCTCATAGTCCGTTTTCTGTTCTACACGCGTATTTTCAACGCTGTATTTTACGTTTTTGATGGGCGTAAAAATAGCGTCGATGGCGATGTAGCCGAACGGCTGATCGTCCGTTTTGTTCTCTTCGGCCGGAACATAACCACGTCCTTTTTGAACGTAGAGCTCCATCTCCAGATCCACCGAAGGATCTAACGTGCAGATGGGCTGTTCAGGATTCAAGACTTCAAACGAACTTGTGAACTTAGTAATGTCACCAGCCGTCAAAGCTTCCTGATTCTGTACCCGCACCACGATCTTTTCGTCGGGCTCGTCCACAACTTTCTTGAAGCGAACCATTTTCAGGTTCAGGATGATCTCGCTTACGTCTTCGATCACACCTTCAATGGTAGAAAATTCGTGCAGGACGCTGCCAATCTTAATGCCTACAATCGAATAGCCCTCCAAAGAAGAGAGCAAGATTCGACGTAATGCATTACCGATGGTAACACCGTAGCCTTTTTCTAAAGGTTTGAATTCAAATATACCGTGAAAGTCGTCGGCTTTCTCCATAACGACTTTCTCGGGCATTTGAAAAGCTAAAATAGACATATGTTGGGGGAGATTAGCTCCAGGCAATTACTTAGAATACAATTCTACGATCAACTGTTCCTGAATTTTCTCCGGAATCTGATCGCGCTCGGGGTAGCTTACAAAAGTACCCTCTAATTCGGCTTGGTTCCACTCCAGCCAATTGAATTTGCGGTTTGCCCGCCCTGCCAAGCTAGCGGTGATAGCTTCAAGCGACTTGGACTTTTCACGAACGCCTACTTTATCGCCTGGCTTCACAGCATACGAAGCAATGTTGACTACTTCTCCGTTCACCACGATATGCTTGTGACCTACGAGCTGACGAGCAGCGCGACGCGTTGGTGCAATGCCTAAGCGGAAAACTACGTTGTCAAGACGAGCCTCCAGGAAGCGCAACAGGTTTTCACCAGTAATTCCTTGCTTGCTGGCAGCTTTTTCGAACAAGTTGGCAAACTGACGCTCCAGTACCCCATAGGTATACTTCGCTTTCTGTTTTTCTGCCAACTGAATTGCATATTCGGAAGGTTTCCGACGACGGCCACGGCCGTGCATGCCTGGTCCGTAAGGTTTCTTCTGAAGAGCTTTGCTAGGGCCAAAGATCGGGTCGTTGAAACGACGTGCTACTTTAGCCTTAGGGCCTGTATATCTAGCCATTTTATGATAATTACAATTATAAACTCAATTCCAATACCTTATACACGACGACGCTTCGGAGGACGGCAACCGTTGTGCGGTAACGGCGTTACGTCGCGAATAGAAGCTACCTCGATTCCCGAATTTTGGATGGTCCGAATGGCTGACTCACGTCCTGAACCCGGGCCTTTCACGAAGACTTCTACTTTCCGCAAACCCAAATCATATGCCGTCTGTGCACAATTGGACGCAGCAACCTGGGCTGCGTAAGGGGTATTCTTTTTAGAGCCTTTGAAGCCCATTTTACCCGCCGATGCCCAAGAGATGACCTGGCCTGTATTGTTTGTAATGGAAATGATAATATTGTTAAAAGAGGCTTTGATGTGCACTTGACCGGTAGGTTCAACGACGACTACCCGCTTTTTAGCCTTATCTTTTCTTTTCTGCGCCATGACAATTATAGATTATTTGGTAGCCTTCTTCTTGTTTGCTACAGTTTTCCGCTTTCCTTTACGTGTGCGAGAATTGTTTTTGGTCTTCTGGCCACGTACAGGTAATCCTCTACGGTGACGCAGTCCACGATAGCAACCAATATCCATCAGACGCTTGATATTCAGCTGCACTTCAGACTTCAGTACACCTTCCACACGGTATTCGGCAGCGATGATATTACGAATCGCGTTCGCTTCATCATCACTCCATTCAGTTACTTTCTTGTTGGGATCAATCCCGGCTTTTTCGAGAATGGTTTGGGCGGAACTCTTACCAATTCCGAAAATATAGGTGAGTGCGATTTCGCCTCGCTTGTTGTCGGGAATGTCTACTCCTGCAATTCTGGCCATGTGAAATTACCCTTGTCTTTGTTTGAACTTAGGATTCTTCTTGTTAATGATGTAAAGTTTGCCTTTACGCCGTACGATTTTACAATCGACGCTACGTTTTTTGACGGAAGCTCTTACTTTCATAATCGTCAAGTGCTAAAGTGATCAGATGGAGGCACTCTCCATCTCAGGTTTATTTATAACGGTAAACTATTCTACCTTTTGTGAGGTCGTAAGGAGACATCTCCAGTTTCACCCGGTCGCCAGGTAAAATTTTGATATAGTGCATGCGCATCTTGCCAGAAATATGAGCAATTACCTGGTGGCCATTCTGAAGCTCTACGCGAAACATAGCGTTGGATAACGCTTCTACAATGGTCCCGTCTTGCTCAATGGAAGACTGTTTTGGCATAATTAAACGCGTATAATTTTTTCTATGTACTCAAAGGTAGTTAGGATGTCAAAAGTTCCATTTCGCATCGCTACCGTATGCTCAAAATGTGCTGAGGGCTTTCGATCAGCCGTGCGAATGGTCCAACCGTCCTGCTCCTGCACTACATTCTTCTGACCTAAATTTACCATGGGTTCAATGGCAAGTACCATCCCATCGCGCAACACAGGCCCTTTCCCTTTGCGTCCATAGTTAGGGACTTCGGGGCTCTCGTGCAGTTGTTTGCCTACGCCATGTCCTACTAACTCTCGAACCACTGTATAACCGCGGGCTTCCACATACTGCTGTACCGCAAAGCCTATATCGCCTACTTTATTGCCACGCGCTACCGCTTTTATACCTTCGTAAAGAGACTCTTTCGTCGCTCTTAGCAAAGCTTGTATTGCAGCGTCAACTTCCCCTATCGGATAAGTATAAGCACTGTCGGCATGAAAGCCATCCCGGAAAACACCGCAATCAATAGAGACAATATCGCCTTCTTTTAACTCGTACTTTCCCGGAAAGCCGTGTACTACGTTCTCATTCACAGAGATGCAGAGGGCGGCAGGAAAACCGTTATAGCCTTTGAAGGAGGGTGTTGCTCCAGAGTCGCGAATAAATTCTTCCGCACGTTTATCGAGTGCTTCTGTACGAACACCGGGTTGAATCAGCTTGGCAACTTCGGCGTGTGCTTTTCCTAGCACAACACCGTTGCTGCGAATAATCTCAATCTCTTCCGCTGTTTTGTATTTAATTCCAGCCACACTCGCCACGGCAGTCGACATCAAGAAGCAACAGCAATGTTTCTAGAACGACCTCTCAGGCGATTGGAGCGCATCATGCCATCATATTGCTTCATGCGCAAATAGCTTTCGATCTGCTGAAGGGTGTCTAGAATGACGCCTACCATGATCAGAAGAGAAGTACCTCCGTAAAACTGAGAGAATTCCCGCGTTACACCCGCTACGCTAGCCAAGGCCGGCAGAATGGCCACGATAGCCAGAAATACCGAACCCGGTAAAGTAATGCGATCTAAAATGGTAGATATGAAATTGCTTGTGTCCTCCCCTGGTTTAACTCCGGGTACAAACCCTCCGTTACGCTTCATATCGTCAGCGATCTGCTTAGGGTTGATGGAAATAGCCGTGTAGAAGAAAGTGAACACAATGATCAGAATACCAAACAGCACGTTATACTGCCAAGTGGTGTAATCGGAGAAAGTAGCACCGACTTCACTTGCCAGCTCACTATCGGCTGACCAGTTCGCCCACAGACCTGCCGTGAGCGCCGGCAAAAACATAAGAGATTGGGCAAAGATAATGGGCATCACACCCGCTGCATTAAGCTTCAACGGAATGTATTGGCGTTGACCGCCGTATACCTTATTACCTACTACCTGCTTTGCATATTGGACAGGAATCTGACGAACGGCTTGCGTTAACATCACTACGCCCATAACTACAAAGAAGAGAACGATCAGTTCTAGCAAGAACAAAAGACCACCATTAAGACCACGTGCCAATCCTTCGGAGATAATAGCACCCGGGAAACGAGAGATGATCCCAATCATAATCAGCATAGAGATCCCATTCCCGATACCTTTGTCGGTGATTTTTTCTCCCAGCCACATGCAGAAGATAGTGCCTGCCGTTAGAATAACAGTAGCGGAGAAAGTAAAGAACGCACGGTCAATCAGAATGGCTTCTGCCGGGATAGTAGCAGACAGATAGGCAGTCGACTGAAAAATCGTAATGATAATTGTCAACCAACGTGTGTATTGGTTAATCTTTCTACGTCCTGATTCCCCTTCCTTTTGCATCTTCTGAAACTGCGGCACCGCCACAGTTAGGAGTTGCAGGACAATCGAGGCCGAGATGTAAGGCATAATCCCCAGTCCGAAAATAGAAGCATTGCTGAAGGCACCTCCTAGGAATGTATCTAACAGCCCTAAGATGCCGTCCGACGCTCCTTCCAAGCGGTTCGGATCAATACCGGGCAAAACGATATAGGATCCTAGACGAAAGACTACTAACAACAAAAGGGTATTGAGAATACGTACCCTTAAGTCATCAATAGAAAAGATATTTCGGATTGTGGTGATTAGTTTTTTCATATGCCTTTACAATACAGTGGCTGTACCTCCCGACTTCTCAATAGCTTCTTTGGCACTGCCTGAAAAGGCGTGTGCTTTCACTTCTGTTTTGGCCGTAAACTCACCCTGCCCCAGGATTTTAATCCGATCTTTTTTGCCTACTTGTCCATGTTCTAACAAGAAAGCAGGATCAATAACTTCGGGAGAATAAGCTTCCACTAACTTTTGGAGGCGCTCTAAGTTAATGACTTTATACTCTACCCGGTTAGGGTTATTAAAGCCGAACTTAGGGACACGACGCTGGATAGGCATCTGTCCACCTTCAAAACCTATTTTCTTAGAATAGCCTGAACGCGACTGTGCGCCTTTGTGCCCACGGGTAGAAGTACCTCCACGTCCCGAGCCTTGGCCACGTCCGATGCGCTTTCTGCTTTTGATCGAGCCTTTTGCAGGCCGCAGTTGATTCAACTTCATAATCAGAGCTCAGTTACTGATACTAAGTGACTTACTTTACGAATCCTACCTAGAACCGCAGGCGTAGCCTCCACTTCGATGGTACGATTGATTTTACCCAGGCCTAATGCCTTGATATTTTTGATTTGGTTGGCAGGACGTCCAATAGTGCTACGAACCTGCGTGATTTTCACTTTCGCCATCACCTTATCCGTTAAAAACTTTGCTAAGAGAAATTCCTCTTTGCTTAGCTACCGCCAGCGGATCGCGCAATTTAGTCAGCGCGTCGAACGTAGCCTTCACTACGTTGTGGGGGTTAGAGGACCCTTTAGATTTTGCCAGTACATTGTGAATACCGGCACTCTCCAGAACAGCGCGCATGGCGCCCCCAGCAATAACACCGGTACCCGCTGTAGCAGGCTTGATGAGTACATAACCACCACCAAACTTACCGTGCATGGGATGAGGAACCGTGCCTTTCATCAGAGGAACTTTAATCAAGTTCTTCTTCGCATCATCGATCCCTTTGGTAATGGCGTCGGTTACTTCGTTGGCTTTACCCAGTCCGTACCCTACTACACCATTTCCGTCACCGACCACAACAATAGCAGAGAAGCTAAAACGACGCCCTCCTTTTACTACTTTTGCCACTCGGTTAATGGCTACTACTTGTTCTTTGAGCTCAATATCGCTGGCTCTAACTACGTTTCCTCGCGCCATATATTTTAGAATTTGAGCCCACCTTCACGGGCTCCATCTGCCAATGCTTTAACACGTCCGTGGTACTTATACCCCCCACGGTCAAATACTACTGCAGCGATGCCACTAGTAGCTGCTTTCTCGGCTAGTTTCTTACCAACCTCTTTCGCAAGATCTGTCTTCGTCGAAGACTCTTTGCTCAATTCACGGCTGGACGCACTTGCCAAAGTAGTGCCCTTCAAATCGTCGATCAACTGGGCGTAGATATCGCGGTTGCTACGGAAGACAGAAAGGCGAGGGCGCTCGGCAGTGCCTTTTACCTTTTTACGAATCCGATACCGAATCCGAGTTCTTTTTAGAGTCTTTATCGCGGTCATGATGGTACTATGGTATATTATTTAGCTGACGTTTTACCAGCTTTACGACGAACCACTTCTCCAGAGAAACGAACCCCTTTGCCTTTGTAAGGCTCTACAGGGCGTTGCTCGCGAATTTTAGCGGCGATCTGACCGATAAGCTGCTTGTCAATACTTTCCAGCGTTACTACAGGAGAACGTCCTTTTTCCGTAACCGCCGTAGCTTTAATTTCAGGAGGCAATCCCATAATGATATTATGAGAGTAACCCAAGCTCATTTCGAGCTGATTGCCCGTTACGGTGGCTTTGTAACCCACCCCAACCAGTTCCAACTCTTTTTTATAGCCGTTGCTAACGCCTTCAACCATGTTGTTGATCAAAGCACGATACAAACCGTGCAGCGCTTTGTGACGTTTCTGTTCCGTCGGACGCTCCACTGAAAGCTCGCCATCTTCGATCTTTACAGTAATGTCAGGGTCTACTTTTTGTGTCAGTGTACCCTTAGGACCTTTAACTGTAACTTCGTTGTTTTTAGCAACCGTAATTTCTACTCCCTTAGGGATGGTGATGGGCTTCTTACCTATACGTGACATGGCAATTGCTTAGTAGACGTAACACAAAACTTCTCCCCCAACGTGCGCGGCACGCGCCTCTTTATCCGTCATGACCCCATGCGAGGTCGACAAGATCGCAATACCCAGGCCATTCAATACGCGAGGCAATTCAGAGGCCGAAGCATACTTCCGCAAGCCTGGCTTACTGATACGTTCTAAGGAAAGAATGGCAGACTGTTTTGTCGAAGGATCGTACTTCAAAGCAATTTTAATATTGCCTTGAACTTCATTATCTTCAAACTTATAATTCTGAATATAGCCTTTGTCGTAAAGCACTTTTGTCAACTCTTTCTTCAGATTTGACGCAGGAATATCTACAATACGGTGCCGTGCTTTAACCGCATTCCGTATCCTCGTGAGATAATCTGCAATGGGATCAGTGATCATAACGTAATAGCTTGAGACCCTTGCCCTGAATTAGGGGGTGCAAAGTTAAATACTTTTTTCGAATTGAATAGCCGAGAAGTCTAAATATTACCAACTCGCTTTTGTAACACCCGGAATTTTACCTGCTGATGCCATCTCACGAAAAGTCACCCGCGAGATCCCAAACTTCCGCATGTAACCACGAGGACGTCCGGTCAAGCGGCAACGGTTATGGAGGCGTACAGGCGAAGCATTGCGGGGTAGCTTGTCCAACCCTACGTAGTCGCCAGCTTCTTTCAAAGCTTTTCTTTTTTCAGCGTACTTCGCCACCATTTCCTGGCGCTTCCGTTCACGTGCTTTTACTGATTCTCTTGCCATAATAGATTCGGTATAAAAAACTTGCAACACTTGGGTAAGTGTGCAAGTTCTGAATAGCTTGTTTTATTTCTTTTGATTTGCGAAAGGCAATCCGAAAGCTTTCAGGAGCTCCAGACTTTCTTCATCCGTCTGGGCTGTCGTTACGAAAGTGATGTCCATCCCTGAGATCTTAGCTACTTTATCAATGCTAATTTCTGGAAAGATAATCTGTTCTTTAACTCCCAGGGTATAGTTGCCACGCCCATCAAATCCTTTATCGTTGATACCACGGAAATCACGCACACGAGGCAAAGCCACAGACATCAGGCGGTCCATGAATTCGTACATACGATCACCACGCAGCGTTACGCGTGCACCGATCGGCATTTCTTCGCGCAATTTAAAGTTTGAAATTGCCTTGCGCGCTTTAGTCGGAACAGCTTTCTGTCCTGTGATGGTAGTGAGCTCTTCTACACCTACATCCACCAACTTTTTATCAGCTACCGCTGCCCCGATTCCTTTGTTGACGCAAATCTTCGTCAAACGTGGTACTTGCATCGGCGATTTGTACTGAAACTTCTGTTGCAGTGCTGGTGCAACCTCCTTATGATATTTTTCTTTAAGTCTTGCTGTCGTGCTCATCTTCTTAACCTATAAAATCACCGGTTTTCTTTGAGTAACGCTGCAGCTTGCCCTGATCGTTAACTTTACGACCTACACGCGTAGTTTCGCCCGTGGCAGGCTCGATAAGCTTCAGGTTGCTGATATGAATGGGTGCTTCCTTCTCCACAAATTCACCTTGAGGATTGGAGGCTGAAGGCTTCATAGCGCGGTTGATGAGGTTAATTCCTTCAACAATGGCCCGGTTGCGTACGCGATCTACCGATAATACCTTTCCGCGCTGATTCTTATGGTTACCAGAAATGACGAGTACTTCGTCTCCGGTTTTGATCCGCAGCTTTAGGGGCTTAGTGTTTTTAAGCTGTGTTTTTTTCATGGCTTTATATCACTTCAGGAGCCAGAGAAACAATTTTCATAAACTGCCGTTCGCGCAGTTCACGGGCAACAGGTCCGAAAATACGGGTTCCGCGAGGCTCGTCGTTATTGTTGAGCAGGACCACGGCATTGTCTTCGAAGCGGATGTAAGAGCCGTCTTTACGACGTACTTCTTTTTTAGTCCGTACGACTACCGCTTTCGAAACCGTCCCTTTTTTCATGTTGCTGGACGAAAGAGCCGATTTAACGGTTACAACGATCTTATCGCCTACCGAAGCATAGCGCTTACGTGTACCACCTAGTACCCGGATCACCAACACTTCTTTAGCGCCGCTGTTATCGGCTACGCTGAGTCTGGATTCTTGCTGGATCATCGTTATTTAGCTCTTTCTATGATTTCTACCAAACGCCACCGCTTACGCTTGCTCAACGGACGCGTCTCCATAATTTTCACCAGGTCACCGATGTTACAATCGTTTTTCTCATCGTGCGCAACGAGTTTTTTCGTTTTCGTCACAAACTTGCCGTAGATCGGGTGCTTTTCTTTCCGTACGATGGCGACGGTAATGGACTTATCCATTTTATTGCTGACCACTTGCCCGATCCGTTCTTTGCGGGCGTTGCGAGTGGTTGGGTTGCTTACTTCGGTCTCCATAATGTTTACTTGTTTTCGGATGCCTTATTACGCGCCGTTATTTCGGTATGCAAACGAGCAATGTTTTTCCGTGCAAAACGGATTTTCATCGGATTCTCAAGAGGCGAGATGGCGTGGGCAAACTTCAGTTTTTGCAAGGCTTGCTGCTCTTCTTGCAATTTCTGCTGAACTTCTTCAGTGCTCAGGGCCCGGATTTCGTCGTTTTTCATGATTCCTATTCTTGATAATCGCGGCGAATAACAAACTTAGTTTTGAGCGGCAATTTCTGAGAGGCCAGGCGCAGAGACTCTTGAGCCAACGCTTTGTCTACACCTCCAGATTCGAATAAGATCGTGCCGGGCTTCACACGCGCTACCCAATATTCTGGTGCACCTTTACCTTTACCCATCCGCACTTCCGCAGGCTTTTTCGTAATAGGCTTATCGGGGAAAATTCGTACCCATACCTGGCCTTCACGCTTCATAGCACGCGTCATTGCGATACGAGCGGCTTCTATTTGACGGCTGGTGATCCAGCCAGTTTCCAGCGATTTGATTCCGAACGAACCGAAGGCGATGTTATGCCCCCGCTGGGCGATGCCCCGTACGCGTCCTTTTTGCTGCTTTCTGTATTTAGTTCTTTTTGGCTGTAACATGATGTCGCAATGTTTTGAGTCGCGTTAACGTTCTTATCTTCTTCTACGACGACGAGAACGATCGTCTCCCCGGTCGTTGCGATCACCACGACGGCGACGGCCACCGGAGGGCTCATTTCCAGAGCCAGCATTGGCTGCAGCATTGGGCGAAAGATCTACTTTACCGTATACCTCTCCTTTAAATACCCACACTTTAATGCCAATCTTTCCGTAAACTGTATTTGCTTCCGAAATAGCGTAGTCGATATCAGCACGTAACGTATGCAGTGGAATACGTCCCTCTTTGTACATTTCTGTACGGGCAATTTCAGCTCCACCCAGACGACCCGATACTTTCACCTTGATTCCTTGGGCACCTACGCGCATAGCTGACGAGATGGCTTGCTTCATAGCACGGCGGTACGAGATACGTGCTTGCAATTGCTGAGCAATCGACTCACCAATCAGCTTTGCATCCAACTCGGGACGCTTGATCTCGAAGATATTGATCTGAATATCTTTATTGGTAAGCTTTTTCAGCTCTTCCTTGATCTTATCTACTTCAGATCCGCCTTTCCCGATAACCACTCCGGGACGTGCCGTATGGATCGTCAGGGTAATGCGTTTGATCGTACGTTCAATGATGATCCGGGCAATCCCCCCTTTGGGAATCCGGGCGAGAACGTATTTGCGGATTTTTTCGTCTTCTATGAGTTTGTCCGCAAAGGTTTTACCGCCATACCAGTTGGATTCCCATCCTTTGATGATCCCTAAACGGAGTCCTACGGGGTTTACTTTCTGTCCCATCTATAATATCAGTTAGCTGATTCGGATTCGTTATTTACGTCTGCTTCTTCTACCTCGACGGCCACTTTGCTATCCACCACTAGGGTGATGTGGTTCGAGCGTTTCCGGATGCGATGGGCACGTCCCTGAGGAGCGGGCTGCAAACGCTTGAGCATCCGCCCACCGTCAACCTGAATGGTTTTAATGTAAAGGCCCATCTCTTCAGGACGACCTTCAGGATTTTTTTCCTCCCAGTTGGCGACTGCCGAGCGAACTAACTTGTAAAGTTGGTCGGCACCGTACCGAGACTGCACTTTTAAGATATTCAGTGCGTGATCCACCCGCTTCCCACGAACCAAGTCAGCCAGCAGGCGCATTTTTCGCGGCGAGGAAGGAACGTTCTTAAGTTTAGCAACTGCTTCCATGGTAATTTATGTTGAAGCTACCCGCCGAAACGGGTGGTTTTCAGTTCAGGATTTATCTTCTGCCTTTGTCTTTCTTGGCGATGTGTCCGCGAAAGTTTCGCGTAGGGGCAAATTCACCCAGTTTGTGACCGACCATGTTTTCTGTCACATACACGGGAATAAATTTATTTCCGTTATGCACAGCGAACGTGTGACCGACAAAGTCCGGAGAGATCATGGAGCGACGTGACCAAGTCTTGATGACGGTCTTTTTGCCTGAATTGTTCATCGAATCCACTTTGTTTTCCAAGCGAAAGTCGATGTATGGCCCTTTTTTGAGCGAACGTGACATAATTATTTCTTCCTTCTGCTGACGATGAATTTATCAGATGGTTTTCTCTTGCTGCGCGTTTTAAAGCCTTTTGCCAAGATACCGTTACGCGAACGTGGGTGCCCACCTGAAGCACGGCCTTCACCACCACCCATCGGGTGATCCACAGGGTTCATGACGACACCGCGAACACGAGGACGGCGACCCAGCCAACGCTTACGACCTGCTTTACCGATCTGCACGTTCATGTGATCTGCGTTCGACACGGTTCCTACGGTAGCCATGCACGTACCCAGGATCATACGCATCTCACCCGAAGGCATTTTCAGCGTAACGTATTTTCCTTCACGCGCTACTACTTGAGCGTAGGTCCCAGCGCTGCGCGCCAGCTGTCCGCCTTTGCCAGGCTTCATCTCAATGTTGTGTACAATCGTACCCAGCGGCATAGCACTCATCGGCAGTGCATTTCCCAATTCAGGAGCGACTTCAGGTCCTGATACGAGCTGCTGACCGACCGTCAATCCTTCCGGGGCAATGATGTAACGCTTTTCACCATCTGCGTAGAAAAGAAGCGCGATACGCGCACTACGGTTCGGATCGTATTCAATGCTCTTTACCGTAGCAGGTACATTTTCTTTATCACGCTTGAAGTCAATCACACGATAGCGACGCTTGTGACCTCCACCTAACTGGCGAACGGTACGACGGCCATTGCTATTCCGGCCACCCGATTTCTTGATCGGACGCAAGAGAGACTTCTCCGGACTTGCCTTTGTAATTTCCTCAAACGAAGGAGCCAGACGGAAACGCTGCCCCGGCGTTGTAGGTTTTAATTTCTTAATTGCCATAACCTATACGTGGTTAGATATTCTCGTAGAAGTCGATGAATTCACCTTCGGCCAACTGAACGTAAGCACGCTTGGTATTTTGAGTGCGCCCTGAAATCACGCCAGCTTTGGTGTAACGCGACTTAGGCTTTCCTTGATAGTTTACGGTCCGCACAGATTTTACACGCACATTGTACATGCTCTCAATCTCATGGCGTATCTGAAGCTTATCAGAGTCGCGATTTACTTCAAAACCGTATACTCCTTTTTCGTTCAACTTGGTAAACTTTTCCGTAACGAGGGGTCGGATTAAAATGCTACGCATGGCTTACTTGTTCAAAAGTTCTTCGAATTTACCAATCGCCTCTTCGCTCAAGATGATACGATCGGCGTTCATCACCTCGTAAGTGTTCAGGTGGCTAACCGTAGTAACTTTGCTCTTTGCCAAGTTACGACCTGACAAAATCAAGTTTTTATCGAGATCCCCGAGAATAAAGAGCGTTTTGCCCGAGCCTACCGACAGATTGCTCAACATAGTGGCAAACTGTTTGGTGCTAGGTTTATCAAGCGTAGGCTTTTCCAAAACTGTGATGCTTTCACTCAAAGCTTTTTGCGCCAACGCCGAACGACGTGCCAGCGCTTTTACTTTTTTATTGAGCTTGAAGCTGTAGTTCCGAGGACGCGGACCAAAAATCCGTCCACCACCGACAAAAACCGGCGACTTCAGGCTGCCTGCCCGTGCACCACCTGTTCCTTTTTGACGCTTGATCTTCTTGGTAGAGCCGGCTATCTCAGCACGCTCTTTCGACTTATGCGTTCCTTGACGCTGATTCGCCAGGTACTGCTTAACGTCCAGATAAACCGCGTGCTCGCTCGGCTCAATACCGAAGACTCCTTGGGGCAGGGTTACCGTACGGCCTGTCTCCTTCCCGTCTATATTTAATACAGGCAGTTCCATTATTTCTCGAGAATTACAAATGAATTTTTAGCTCCAGGGATAGAGCCACTCACCAAGATCAGATTTTTCTCCGGGTACACTTTCAGAACGCGCAGGTTCTGAACTTTCACCCGTTGGCCGCCCATGCGACCCGCCATGCGCATTCCCTTGAATACACGCGAAGGAAACGAGCAAGCACCAATAGATCCGGGGTGACGCTGACGGTTATGCTGACCGTGCGTTTGTCCACCCACACCACCGAAGCCGTGACGTTTCACAACCCCCTGAAAGCCTTTTCCTTTTGAGGTGCCTACTGCATCGATAAACTCGCCTACTTCAAAAAGAGAGACATCGATCGTATCGCCCAGGTTGAATTCCTGCTCAAAATATTTGAACTCTACCACTTTCCGTTTGGCAGTGGTATTTGCTTTCTTGAAGTGGCCTATTGCGGCCTTAGTGGCGCGCTTTTCTTTCTTTTCGCCATACCCCAACTGGAGAGCCTTATAGCCATCCGTTTCGGGCGTTTTTACTTGCGTGACCACACAAGGACCAGCTTCTACTACTGTGCATGCGACGTTCTGTCCATCGGCACTATAGATGCTAGTCATTCCGATTTTTTTACCAATAATACCTGACATTGGGATGTAACTTGTAAGTCAAAAGCGCGGCTTGCAGACCTTGCGCGCAAAAGGACTGCAAAGTTATGAAAACCGCTCAAGTAATCAAATGCGCCTGATAAATTATCTCTGAACGGTGGAGGATTTTTCAGAATAAAAAAAGCACCAACCCAACGATTGGTGCTTTCTATCTTTATTTCAACTGATCACACCTTGATTTCTACATCGACTCCACTGGGGAGTTCAAGCTTCATCAGAGCGTCTACAGTTTTTGCACTTGAAGAATGAATATCTACCAAGCGCTTATAAGTACACAATTGAAATTGCTCACGCGCCTTCTTATTCACGTGCGGCGAACGCAGCACGGTGTAGATCGACTTTTCAGTCGGCAACGGAATAGGACCACTCACTACCGCTCCAGTAGCTTTTACGGCGCGAACAATCTTTTCGGAAGACTTGTCGACCAAGTTATGGTCGTAAGACTTAAGCTTGATTCTAATTTTCTGGTTCATTGTCTTCGTTAATTAACTGCCGCGCCTTTGCTTTTAGAGATGATTGCCTCTGCTAAGTTGTTCGGCACAAACTCATAGTGAGAGAAAGTCAGAGAAGCGGTTGCACGTCCCGAAGAGATCGTACGCAGATCGGTTACGTAGCCAAAAAGCTCCGACAGGGGCACATTCGCTTTGATTACCTGCGCACCCGCTTTGGTATCCATACCGCGCATGATGCCACGACGACGGTTCAGGTCACCTGTGATAGGACCGGTAAACTCTTCCGGTGTTACCACATCCACATTCATGATAGGTTCCATGATTTTCGGTCCGGCCTGACGAGCGGCTTCTTTAAAGCCCAAACGTGCTGCCATTTCGAAAGAGAGCGAATCAGAGTCAACATCGTGGAAGGATCCGTGGTAAAGACGCACCTTCATCGCTTCGATAGGATAGCCCGCCAACGGTCCATTCTTCATCGCTTCATCGAAACCTTTCTGGATGGCAGGAATGAATTCGCGAGGAATGACACCACCGACAATCTCGTTTTTAAACTCAAGCCCTTGGGTTTCATCTTCCCGTGGCCCAAGTTCAAAGACGATGTCTGCGAACTTACCACGACCACCGGTTTGCTTTTTGTAGACTTCACGGTGTTCAACCGCTTTGGTGAGCGCTTCTTTGTAGGCCACCTGGGGAGCCCCCTGGTTGATCTCTACTTTAAATTCACGCTTCAAGCGATCGATGATGATTTCCAAGTGAAGCTCACCCATACCCCGCAGGATGGTTTGCCCTGTTTCGTGGTCAGTATTCACTTGCAGAGTCGGATCCTCTTCTACCAATTTAGCGATCCCGTTGCTCAACTTATCCATATCGGCCTGCGTCTTAGGCTCGATAGCATAACCGATTACAGGCTCAGGGAACACCATGGACTCGAGCACAATCTTAGCGCTCTGATCACACAAGGTATCACCCGTTTTGATGTCTTTAAAGCCGACAACCGCTGCAATATCCCCCGCACTCAGACGCTCAATCTGATTCTGCTTGTTAGCGTGCATTTGGAAGATACGCGAGATACGCTCCTTATTGTTCGAGCGAGTATTGTAGATGTAAGAACCTGACTCCAATACTCCTGAGTAAGCACGTACGAAGCAAAGGCGACCTACGTAAGGATCGGTAGCGATTTTGAAAGCCAAACCAGCAAAAGGTTCTTTATCAGAAGGCTTACGCTTAATTTCAGCCCCTGTGTCTGGATCCGTTCCTTTGATGCTTTCACGATCGAGCGGCGAAGGGCACAAGGCCATCACGTAATCCAGCATCGTTTGTACGCCCTTGTTCTTAAACGAAGAACCACAAAGCATAGGAACGATGGCCATATCGATAGTTGCGCGACGAAGCGCGTTCATGATCTCGTCTTCGGTGATCGACTCAGGATCTTCGAAATACTTCTCCATCAGCGACTCGTCGTACTCAGCTACTGCTTCCAACAGCTTTTCACGATACTCCGTCGCTTCATCCATCATATCGTCAGGAATAGGCACCTCGGTAAACGTCATGCCCATATCTTCCTCGTTCCAGATAATGCCCCGGAAGTTGACCAAGTCAACCACACCCCGGAAGTGATCTTCAGCACCAATTGGCAGCTGCAACGCAACTGCGTTGCTGCCGAGCATTTCTTTTACCTGCTTGCAAACCGCCAGGAAGTCAGCGCCGGAACGGTCCATCTTGTTCACAAAACCAATGCGGGCTACATTGTAGTTATTCGCCAGACGCCAGTTGGTTTCAGACTGAGGCTCTACCCCATCTACCGCGCTGAACAAGAACACCAGCCCATCCAATACGCGCAGCGAACGGTTTACCTCTACGGTAAAGTCCACGTGCCCGGGCGTATCAATGATATTGAGGTGATACTGCTCGCCTCTGTATGGCCAGCTAACGGTAGTAGCTGCAGACGTAATGGTAATACCGCGCTCCTGTTCTTGCTCCATCCAGTCCATCGTGGCGGCACCATCGTGCACCTCCCCGATTTTGTGACTTACCCCAGAGTAGAACAGAATGCGTTCTGTCGTAGTCGTTTTACCTGCGTCGATGTGCGCAGCAATTCCTATATTCCTGGTGTATTTTAAATCGCGTGCCATGAATTAGAATCTAAAGTGTGAAAACGCTCTGTTTGCTTCAGCCATTCGGTGGGTGTCGTCTTTTTTCTTAACAGCCGCTCCTTCACCTTTCGCCGCAGCAACAATCTCGCCCGCCAGCTTTTCCGTCATGGTTTTCTCACCCCGCAGACGTGCGTACTTAATCATCCATTTGATCCCCAATGACTGTTTCCGGTCAGGACGCACCTCGCTAGGCACCTGGAATGTAGCACCTCCCACACGACGACTACGTACCTCTACGTTAGGCATCACGTTGTTCAACGCTTTTTTCCATGTTTCCAGACCGTTCTCGTTGGTGCGCTTTTCTACCAAATCGCAAGCATCGTAGAAGATAGAATAAGCAATGCTTTTCTTGCCGTCTATCATCAAGCTGTTTACGAATTTAGTAACCAGGGTGTCCTTGTATTTAGGATCAGGCAGTACGTACCGCTTTTTTGGTTTAGCCTTTCTCATGACAATCTATACGCTATTTCTTTTTCCCTTTAGTCGGCGCGGCTGCTTGTCCTGGTTTTGGACGCTTCGCACCATATTTAGAACGCCCTTGCAGACGACCACTTACACCCGCCGTATCCAACGCACCGCGTACGATGTGGTAACGCACCCCGGGCAGATCTTTGACACGTCCCCCGCGAATCAGCACGATCGAGTGCTCTTGCAGATTGTGTCCTTCCCCAGGAATGTAAGCGTTCACTTCTTTCTGGTTAGTCAGGCGTACCCGCGCTACTTTACGCATCGCAGAGTTAGGCTTCTTAGGAGTGGTGGTGTACACACGAGTGCACACACCGCGCCGCTGCGGGCACGCGTCCAGCGCGGGAGATTTGGATTTACTGGTTAGTTGTTTTCTACCTTTTCTAACCAATTGTTGAATGGTTGGCATCTATCGTTTTCCGCTTAGTCGTTAACCCTCAAAATTTTCGGATTGCAAAAGTAAATAAAAATACTCTAGCAACAAATCAGTATAAAATTAAAGTTCTAGGCCTGCCCCATGGTGCCGCCGAAAGGCAACGGAAATTCTGGTGAAGCCTGGGCAGTCCGCTTGATGCGGCCATGAATGGATTCGTATCGCTCGATGTTTTCTTTCAAGGCTTCCAGAAAACGGACCGCGTGTTCCGGAGTCACGATCACCCGTGATTTCACCTTCGCTTTTGGAATGCCGGGCATCAGGCGAATAAAGTCCAGAATGAATTCGCTGTTGGAATGCGCAATCATTGCTAGGTTGGCATACACTCCTTCAGCCACTTCCTCCGACAACTCAATATTGATTTGATTCTGTTGCTCTTCGGATGCGTTTTCTTCCTTCATCTCTAATTTTCCTCTGGTTACAAATAAAAATGGCGGACACCTCGAGCACACTGTGGGCCGTAGTGTCCGCCATTTCAATACATTCGCTTATCTGCTTTGCAGTTCGCGTCTTCTCCGCATGGAAGTTCCGTCGCCGTTTGACGTCGACAGCTTCTCATACTCTTCTTTCGAACCGACAATGATATTTTCGTACTCGCGCAGACCCGTTCCCGCCGGGATCAGGTGGCCTACGATTACGTTTTCTTTCAGTCCTAACAGGTGATCGCTCTT
The DNA here is from genome assembly GCF_900100765.1 of Catalinimonas alkaloidigena. Classification (NCBI taxonomy): domain Bacteria; kingdom Pseudomonadati; phylum Bacteroidota; class Cytophagia; order Cytophagales; family Catalimonadaceae; genus Catalinimonas; species Catalinimonas alkaloidigena. Next base: position 63,007 of record NZ_FNFO01000010.1, read on the forward strand.
GCCACGGATCGACGCTTCGCTCAATACCTTCGTGGTTTCCTGGAAGGAAGCCGCTGAGATAAAGCTCTCGGTGCCTAGCGAGGCTTGTGTGATCCCCTGGAGCGTCGGGCGCGAAACCGCCGGTTCCGCATCGCGTACTTCTACCAGTTTCATATCACGACGGCGCAAGCTCGAGTTCTCATCGCGCAGCTGACGGGCCGTTACAATCTGACCTGCTCTCAGCTTCTCCGAATCTCCGGCTTCCACGACGACTTTCTTATCCAGAATTTCGTCGTTTTCGCCTTGGAAGGTGAATTTGTCGACTGTCTGTCCCGGCAAGAAGCTGGTATCACCAGGCTCCAGAATTTCAACCTTCTGCATCATCTGACGCACGATGGCTTCGATGTGCTTGTCGTTGATTTTTACCCCTTGCAGGCGGTATACTTCCTGGATTTCGTTCACCAAGTACTCCTGTACTGCAGTAGGACCTTTGATGGCCAGAATGTCAGACGGCGTAATGGCACCATCGGAAAGCGGCATCCCTGCGCGAACAAAGTCATTGTCCTGCACCAAAATGTGCTTGGACAGCGGCACAAGGTATTTCTTCTTCACGCCATCTTTCGATTCGATGAAGATCTCACGGTTACCCCGCTTGATACCACCGTACGTCACGGCACCATCAATTTCGCTCACAACCGCCGGGTTCGACGGGTTTCGTGCTTCGAACAACTCCGTTACCCGTGGTAGACCGCCTGTGATATCACGCGTCTTACCGACCGCACGTGGAATCTTAGCCAGAATCTGACCCGCCCGGATGACGTCACCTTCGTCAACCGCAATGTGCGCACCGACCGGCAGGTTATAGCTCTTCCCGTCGCCGTCACGCGGGCTCACCGAAATGGCCGGGTTCTTCGACTTGTCTTTCGTGTCAACGATTACTTTCTCCCGGTGACCAGTGTGTTCATCATACTCTTCACGGAAGGTGATGCCGTCTTCAATCGACTCGAACCCGATGGTTCCGTCAATTTCCGACAGAATTACCGCGTTGTACGGATCCCAGTAGCAAAGTTCATCCCCCTTCTTCACCGTCTGCCCGTCTTTCACGCGCAGGAAGGAGCCATAAGGAGCGATGTTGCTGGCCAACACTTTGTTGGTATTCGGTTCTACTACTTTCAGTTCGCCCGAACGACCCATCACGACTTTCACGGTTTTCTCTTCGTCGTTCTCCCGGGTGACCAGGTCAATCGTACGCAGATCTTCGAATTGCACCACACCATCAAACTTAGACTTGATTGTGGCTTCTACCGCGATGTTAGACGCTGTACCACCTACGTGGAAAGTACGGAGTGTCAGCTGCGTACCGGGCTCACCGATTGATTGGGCGGCGATTACGCCAACAGCTTCGCCTTTCTGGACCATACTACCGGTTGCCAGGTTACGGCCGTAGCATTTGGCACACACACCACGCTGGCTTTCGCATGTCAATACCGAGCGAATCTCAACCGATTCTACCCCCGCTTCTTCAATCGCAGCGGCGATGTCCTCGTTGATCTCTCCACCCGCAGCGATGATCAGATCGTTCGACACGGGATCGTACACGTCGTGGACCGTCACACGCCCCAGGATACGCTCCGAAAGCGATTCTACTACTTCTTCGTTGTCTTTCAGTGCACTCACCAACAGGCCACGCAACGTACCGCAGTCGGTTTCGTTGATGACCACGTCTTGTGCCACGTCCACCAGACGACGGGTCAGGTAACCCGCATCGGCTGTTTTCAGAGCCGTATCGGCCAGACCTTTCCGCGCACCGTGTGTCGAAATGAAGTACTCGATTACGTCCAGCCCTTCTTTAAAGTTCGACAGAATGGGGTTTTCGATAATCTCACCCACCGAACCTTGCAGGTTTTTCTGCGGCTTGGCCATCAGCCCCCGCATACCACCCAACTGACGGATCTGTTCGCGCGAACCACGTGCACCCGAGTGCATCATCATGTAGATCGGGTTGAAGCCCTGATCGTCATTCTCCAGCTGATTCATCAGCGTGGCCGTGATTTGCGAGTTGATACGCGTCCAGATGTCAATGACCTGATTGTACCGTTCGTTGTCGGTAATCAGACCCATCAGGTAGTTGTTCCAAACTTCTTCTACCTCAGATTTGGCTTCGCCGATGAGTTCTTCTTTCGCACTCGGGATCATTACGTCACCCAGGCCAATCGACAACCCACCTTTGAAGGCCAGCTGGAAGCCCATCGTCTTGATGTCATCCAGGAACTTGGCCGTTTTCGCCATGCCTACGGTCTTGAAGACCGTCGAGATAATTTGCTGTAGTTTCTTCTTGGTCAGCAGCTCGTCGATGAAGCCTACTTCTTCAGGAACAAACTCATTGAAGAGGACACGGCCGGCTACGGTTTCGATGACCTTCGTTTCCAGCTGTCCTTTTTCGCCACGTACTTTGACGCGGACTTTAATATAAGCGTGCTTGGAAAGACGCTTTTCGTTCAGCGCAATGATGACTTCTTCCGGTCCGTAGAAGTGCATGCCTTCTCCGTCTACCAGATGTCCGTCTACACCACGGCGTCCTTTCGTCAGATAATAGAGTCCCAATACCATGTCTTGCGACGGAACCGCGATGGGCGCGCCGTTGGCAGGGTTCAGGATATTGTGCGATGCCAGCATCAACAGGGAGGCTTCCAGAATGGCTTCGTGTCCCAGGGGCACGTGTACCGCCATTTGGTCACCGTCAAAGTCAGCGTTGAAGGCTGTACATACGAGCGGATGCAACTGAATCGCTTTTCCTTCGATCAGTTTAGGCTGGAAGGCCTGAATACCCAAACGGTGGAGTGTAGGAGCCCGGTTCAACAGCACAGGGTGCCCTTTCAGAACGTTTTCCAGAATGTCCCACACCACCGGATCTTTACGATCGACGATTTTCTTTGCTGACTTCACCGTCTTGACAATACCGCGCTCGATCAGCTTCCGGATAATGAACGGTTTGAACAATTCGGCGGCCATGTCTTTCGGCAGACCGCACTCGTGAAGTTTCAACTCAGGACCTACCACAATGACCGAACGACCGGAGTAGTCGACACGCTTACCAAGCAGGTTCTGACGGAAACGGCCTTGCTTTCCTTTCAGCATATCTGAAAGCGATTTCAAGGCACGGTTACCCTCAGCTCGTACAGCGTTCACTTTCCGTGAGTTATCGAACAGAGAGTCGACCGCTTCCTGAAGCATGCGCTTCTCGTTACGCAAGATCACTTCCGGCGCTTTGATTTCGATCAGACGCTTCAGGCGGTTGTTCCGGATGATCACGCGACGATATAGATCGTTCAGGTCGGAGGTAGCAAAACGACCTCCGTCCAGCGGCACCAGCGGACGCAATTCCGGCGGAATGACCGGCACCATTTTGATCACCATCCATTCCGGACGGTTCTCGATCCGGTTCTGGGCATCGCGAAACGCTTCTACTACTTTCAAACGCTTCAGGGCCTCGGCTTTCCGCTGCTGCGACGTGTCGTTAGCGGCAGAGTGGCGTAGGTCGTACGAAAGTTGGTCGAGGGCCAAACGAGACAGAAGCATCTCCAGGGCCTCAGCACCCATCTTTGCAATAAATTTATTAGGATCGGTATCATCCAGCTTTTGGTTATCGCCCGGCAGCTTATCCATGATATCGAGGTACTCGTCTTCGGTCAGGAAGTCGAGGTAATTGATACCATCTTCCGCCTTCAAGCCAGGCTGTACGACCACATAGCGCTCGTAGTAGATGATCTGATCCAGTTTTTTCGTCGGCAAGCCGAGCAAGTAGCCAATCTTGTTGGGCAGCGAGCGGAAGTACCAGATGTGCGCCACCGGTACCACCAGTTCGATGTGGCCCATGCGCTCACGGCGTACTTTCTTCTCAGTTACTTCGACTCCACAACGATCACAAATAATTCCTTTGTAGCGGATACGCTTGTATTTTCCGCAGTGGCACTCCCAGTCCTTCACCGGCCCGAAGATCCGTTCGCAAAACAGACCTCCCATTTCGGGCTTGTAAGTACGGTAGTTAATGGTCTCGGGCTGCGTGACCTCCCCGTGCGAGCTTTCCAGAATCGACTCCGGGGACGCCAGGCTAATGGTGACCTTGGTGAAGTCCTGGTTGAGCTTCTTGTTTTTTCTGAATGCCATATTGTCGAGGTTGTGATAGATTCAATGATGAATGGAGACTGACCGAAGTCAGTCTCCAAAAGAATATTAGTCCAGCGTAATCTCCAGTGCCAAACCTCGCAGCTCGTGCACCAGTACGTTAAACGATTCCGGGATATTCGGACGAGGCATGTTTTCGCCTTTCACAATGGCTTCGTAGGCTTTAGCACGGCCAATTACGTCATCCGACTTCACCGTCAGAATTTCCTGCAGGATGTTAGCGGCCCCGAAGGCTTCGAGTGCCCACACTTCCATCTCGCCGAAACGCTGACCACCGAACTGTGCTTTACCACCCAGCGGCTGCTGTGTGATGAGCGAGTAAGGTCCAATGGAACGGGCGTGCATCTTGTCGTCAACCAGGTGACCCAGTTTCAGCATGTAGATGACCCCGACGGTAGTTTTCTGGTCGAAGCGCTCGCCACTCAAACCATCGTACAGATACGCACGTCCCAAATCGGGCAAACCGGCTTGCTTCAGTTCGTGAGCGACTTCCTCTTCAGTAGCTCCGTCGAAAATCGGCGTAGCGTACTTTTTGCCGAGCTTCAAACCAGCCCAACCCAGTACGGTCTCGTAAATCTGCCCGAGGTTCATCCGGGAAGGTACCCCCAATGGGTTCAGGACAATATCAACCGGAGTGCCGTCTTCCAGGAAAGGCATGTCTTCTTCACGAACAATTTTCGCAACGACCCCTTTGTTTCCGTGGCGACCGGCCATCTTATCCCCTACTTTCAGCTTCCGCTTCTTGGCGATGTAGACTTTGGCCATGCTGACGATTCCCGCCGGCAGTTCGTCACCAACTTCTAGGGTAAAACGCTCCCGTTTGAAGCGACCTGTGATCTCGTTCCGACGATTGTTGTAATTTCTAACAATTTCTCCTACCAGATGGTTAACCCGCTCGTCGTCGGTCCAGTTGTCGAGAATTACGTCGGCAATCAGGTTGACCTCTTCGGGAACGTTGTAGTTGCTTTCGTCTCGGTACGGGTTCTTCTCAGCAAACAGGTTTTCGCCGATCACCCGTTCTGAGAACTTCACACCCTTAGAGATTAGTTCATCACCAAATTTATGTTTTACGCCCTGGCTTGATTTGCCTTCCAGCAAAGTGGCCAGTTTGTGCACCATTACTTTGCGGAGATCGATCAGGTCTTTGCTGTACTTGCTCTTCAGTACCTCAACTTCCTTCTTCGCTTTCGCACGCAGGTCCTTGTCTTTCTTAGGACGAGAGAACAGCTTGGTGTCGATGACCACGCCGCGCAAAGACGGCGGTGCTTTCATCGAAGCGTCTTTCACATCTCCCGCTTTGTCGCCGAAGATGGCGCGCAGCAGTTTTTCTTCAGGGGTTGGATCAGTCTCTCCTTTCGGAGTAATCTTACCGATCAGGATGTCGCCTTCTTTTACTTCTGAACCGATGCGGATGATTCCGTTGTCGTCCAGGTTGCGTACCGCTTCTTCACTAACGTTCGGAATTTCCGAAGTCAGTTCTTCTTCACCACGCTTGGTATCTCGCACTTCGAGTTCGAACTCCTCAATGTGTAAGGAAGTAAAGATGTCGTCGCGCACGACGCGTTCCGAGATCACGATGGCATCCTCGTAGTTGTAACCCTGCCACGGCATGAAGGCCACTTTCAGGTTCCGACCCAGGGCCAGTTCTCCTTTTTGGGTTGCGTAGCCTTCGCACAGGATTTCTCCTTTTTTCACCCGCTGCCCACGTTTCACAATCGGACGCAGGTTGATGCAGGTATCTTGGTTCGTGCGGCGGAACTTGATTAGATTATACGTACGGGTTTCGTTATCGAAATCCACCAGTTTCTGATCGTCCGTCAGGTCATAGCGCAACACAATTTTGCGTGCATCGACAAACTCAACCACACCATCTTCTTCTGCCAGTACCAACGTACGCGAATCGCGTGCTACGCGGCCTTCCAAGCCCGTTCCCACAATGGGAGATTCCGGACGAAGTAGCGGCACGGCTTGGCGTTGCATGTTCGATCCCATCAGGGCGCGGTTGGCATCATCGTGCTCCAAGAAGGGAATCAATGAGGCTGCAACCGACACAATCTGGTTCGGTGCTACGTCCATGTAAGTCAAGTCCTTAGGACCTACCAGCGGGAAGTCACCTTCGTAACGGGCTTTGATCTGCTCGCGCAGGTAATTCCCTTTATCATCGATGGGCGCGTTGGCCTGCGCGATGTTGTGCTTATCTTCTTCTTCTGCCGTTAGGTAAGCGACGTTCTTGTCCAGCCGTACGACACCATCTTCCACGTACCGGTAAGGCGTCTCGATGAAGCCCATATGGTTGATTTTGGCGTGCACACACAGCGAGGAAATTAGTCCGATGTTCGGACCTTCCGGCGTTTCGATGGTGCACAGACGTCCGTAGTGCGTGTAGTGTACGTCACGTACCTCGAAACCAGCACGCTCGCGCGACAGACCACCTGGTCCCAAAGCTGACAGACGACGCTTGTGCGTAATCTCAGCCAGTGGGTTGGTCTGGTCCATGAACTGCGATAACTGGTTGGTACCAAAGAACGAGTTGATGACCGACGAAAGCGTTCGTGCGTTAATCAGGTCAACGGGTTTGAAATCTTCGTTATCACGTACGTTCATCCGTTCCTTGATGGTCCGTGCCATACGTGCCAACCCGACACCGAACTGACTATAGAGTTGCTCCCCTACTGTCCGTACACGACGGTTGCTCAGGTGGTCAATATCATCAACAACCGCCTTCGAGTTGATCAACCCGATGAGGTATTTCACAATCTCGATGATGTCCTGCGTCGTTAAAACGCGGGTATCAGCTTCAATTTCCAGCCCCAGCTTTTTGTTGATCCGGTAGCGACCCACTTCACCCAGATCGTAACGTTTGTCCGAGAAGAACAGGTTCTGAATGATATCGCGTGCCGTCTGCTCGTCAGGTGCTTCCGTGTTACGGAGCTGACGATAGATCTGCTCTACCGCTTCTTTCTCTGAGTTAGAGTTATCTTTCTGAAGCGTATTGTAGATGATCGTGTAGTCGGCAATGTTGATGTCCGCGCGGTGCAGGATGATCGACTTCGTGCCCGAATCCAGAATCGTTTCTACGTCCTCTGCTTCCAGTACGGAATCACGCTCCAACAACACCTCGTTCCGGTCGATCGACACCACCTCACCGGTGTCTTCGTCCACAAAGTCTTCTGTCCAGGTGCGAAGAACACGAGCCGCCAGCTTACGTCCTACCACGTCTTTCAGGTTCTCACCATTGGCTTCGATTTCCTCTGAAAGATTGAAAAGGTCCAGGATGTCTTTGTCGGTACCGTAACCGATCGCCCGCAACAACGTCGTCACCGGGAATTTCTTCTTCCGGTCGATGTACGCGTACATGACGTTATTCACGTCCGTCGCAAATTCAATCCATGAGCCTTTGAACGGAATGATCCGTGCCGAATACAGCTTGGTGCCGTTGGTGTGTTTGCTTTGCGCAAAGAACACCCCCGGCGAACGGTGCAACTGCGAGACAATAACACGCTCAGCACCATTAATAATGAATGAACCGCGCGAGGTCATGTAAGGGATGTTGCCCAAAAACACTTCCTGCTCGATCGTTTCAAAATCCTCATTGTCAGCATCGTTACACAGCAAGCGCAACTTTGCCTTCAAGGGTACAGCATAGGTAAGCCCCCGATCAATACACTCATCTACCGAATATTTGGGAGGATCGATGGTGTAGTCAATAAACTCAAGAACAAAGTTTTCTCGAGAGTCAGTAATCGGAAAATTCTCAGCGAAGACTTTATACAAGCCCTCCTGGGTCTTCTTCTCGGCGGCTGTATCAAGCTGAAAGAAATCCTTAAAAGACTGGAGCTGTACATCTAGGAAGTCCGGGTAATCGATGATGTTCCGGATAGACGCAAAGCTTTTTCTCGGGGTGGGATATGAAGAATTAGCTGACATCGAAATTCAGAGATAGGTAGACAAATTATTCAGAAGACACGCTTCCAGACAGATTAGTTCCGACCGAAAGGAGGTGTTTGTCAAAAAGACACCACTAGGTACAAACAGGAAAAGACCTGACGGAAAGCCAGGCCTACTTTCGGAATAAACTCGGTAAAGGGGAGAAGCTTTATTTTACTTCGACTTCAGCACCAGCTTCTTCCAACTGTTTCTTGAGCGCATCTGCCTCATCTTTCGCTACACCTTCTTTCAAAGGCTTAGGAGCGCTATCAACGAGTTCTTTTGCTTCTTTCAGGCCAAGACCAGTGAGTTCTTTCACCAGTTTAACGACTGCCAGTTTGCTGGCGCCAGCGGCTTTCAGTACTACGTCGAAGCTAGTCTTCTCGGCAGCGGCCTCTTCGGTGGCGGCTGCGGCTGGTCCTGCTACAACAGCGGCCGCGGCGGCAGGTTCAATGCCGTAATCGTCCTTCAGAATAGTGGCCAGCTCATTTACTTCCTTCACAGTCAGGTTTACCAACTGTTCCGCGATCGATTTCAAATCTGCCATCTTAGTGCTACTTTAATAATGATTAAACAAGGGTTATGATTCCTTTTCGGAAAGGGTTTTAAGAATACCGACGATCTTTTGGCCACTGCCTGTCAGGCCAGAAAGCACAGTTTTCATCGGCGATTGTAGGAGTGCGACTACGTCGGCAATAAGTTCCTGCTTCGATTTAACACTGGTAAGGGCATCCAATTGATTAGCGCCGATGTACAACGCTTGGTCGATGGAAGCGGCTTTCAGTACAGGCTTTTCCAGCTTACCGTTCTTCTTGTAGAAGTCCTTAAGCAATTTAGCGGGAACGTTGCCTGCCTCAGGAGAGAACATAATTCCTGAGAAACCTTTCAGAACATCATCAAATTCCGAGTAGTCGGTTTCTTGGTCCTCCAATGCTTTTTTAACCAGGGTATTTTTGTACACTTTGTACTCAATCCCCTTTTCAAAGCAGGCCCGCCGAAAGTCGTTGATCTGCGCCACGGACATGCCGGAGGCGTCGGTTACATAGAAGTAGTTGAAGTTCGAAAACTTTTCACGTAACTCTTCAATGATGCTGGCTTTTTCTTCGCGTGTCATGATTAGATTCCGGCTATGCTAGCTTTATCAATAGTAATTCCAGGGCTCATGGTGCTGGACAAATGCACCGAGCGCAAGTAAGTTCCTTTGGCAGAAGAGGGCTTCAGCTTCGTGATAACATTCATCAGTTCCTGAACATTATCCGCAAGTTTCTGGGGCTCGAACGAAACCTTTCCTACACTGGCGTGGATGATGCCGTACTTGTCGACTTTAAAGTCAATCTTACCGGCTTTCACTTCACCCACCGCTTTGCCAATGTCCATCGTTACCGTACCCGACTTAGGGTTAGGCATCAGGCCACGCGGACCGAGGATACGGCCCAAGCGTCCTACTTTAGCCATTACGGTAGGCATGGTGATGATCACATCCACATCGGTCCAGCCTTGCTCGATCTTCTGAATGAACTCATCCAGACCCACGTAGTCAGCGCCTGCCGCACGGGCCTCTTCCTCTTTATCCGGTGTGCACAGTGCCAATACCCGTACAGTTTTACCCGTACCATGCGGCAAAGTGGCTACTCCACGCACCATCTGATCAGCTTTCCGAGGATCAACACCCAAACGGATGTCTACGTCTACGGAAGCGTCGAATTTTGTATAGTTGATGTCTTTGACCAAGGCAGCGGCATCCAGCAGCGCATAGCTCTTGCTGCTATCCACTTTTTCGCGAGCGGCCTTCTGTTTCTTTGTTAGCTTAGCCATAATCTTGTGTGATGTGGGTTGAGCGTTTGGCCCGCCCCAAGCTTTAGAATAAAGAGATTAGAACGGCGCGTCGCCCGTCACAGTGATGCCCATGCTGCGCGCCGTACCTGCTACCATTTTCATGGCAGACTCTACTTTGAACGCGTTCAAGTCAGGCATTTTGGTTTCAGCAATCTGACGAACCTGATCCCATGTAACTGAGCCCACTTTTTTCCGGTTTGGCTCTGCCGACCCTGACTTCAGCTTGGCGGCTTCCATCAACAAGACCGGCGCAGGAGGAGTCTTGATTATAAAATCAAAAGACTTATCTTTATAAACCGTGATGACCACAGGCAACACCATGCCTTGCTTGTCCTGCGTGCGACCGTTAAATTGCTTGCAGAACTCCATGATGTTTACCCCTTTAGCCCCCAATGCAGGACCAATGGGCGGCGCCGGATTGGCTTGTCCTCCTTTTACCTGCAGCTTAACGTAGCCGCTTATTTCCTTAGCCATTTCGCTCTTATTACTATTGTTGTTTTTCTACCTGATAATAGTTCAGCTCGACCGGGGTGTTACGTCCGAAGATCTTCACCATCACGTTCAGCTTCTTCCGTTCTTCAAAAACCTCCTCTACGGTACCCGAGAAACCGTTGAACGGACCGTCCATCACTTTGATGGTCTCCCCTACAATGAACGGCGTATTCAGCTGCTCTTCTACTCCTTCGGTCTCGTCTACCTTACCCAGGATGCGGTTCACTTCCTGGGGTCGCAGCGGGACTGGCACCTTGTCGGCACCACCTTCGTTTGAACCCAAGAACCCAATAACGCCGGGGATGCTTGTGATTACGTGCGTGGTTTCACCAGAACTCAGGTCGGCCTGAATCATGATGTACCCTGGAAAAAAGCTCCGCTCTCGCACACGTTTTTTTCCATTCCGAATCTCATAGACCTTCTCGGAAGGAATCAGAATTTCAGGCACAACTTCCTCCAGGTGCTGCCGGGCGATTTCGTTTTCCAGGTAGGTTTTTACTTTCTTTTCCTGCCCGGCAACTGCCCGTACTACATACCACTTGAGTTCCGCCATTATTACTGGATAGTTTTTGATGGTTCGATTACAGGTTATAAATAACCTTCATCAGATTTTCGAACACAAAATCAATTGCCCAGATGACAAGCGAAAAAATAATTGACGCTACTAACACCAGGCGCGTATCACGCTGCAAACTGTCGAACTTCGGCCACGTTACCCGGTAACGCACCTCTTCGATCGACTCCTTCACAAAATTGGTCAGTTTTTTCACTGTATCACATGATTTGTGTTGGCACGGGAGGAGGGACTCGAACCCCCAACCAACGGTTTTGGAGACCGCTACTCTACCAATTGAGCTACACCCGTACAGCCTCCCCGAAAAAGGGACTGCAAAGATAGGGATTTTTGCGTTGCAAACAAAAGCGTCCCCGAGGTTTTCAGGGACGCTTTTGATAAGTTTTCGCTAAATTATTTCAGGATCTCTGTTACCTGCCCTGCACCCACGGTCCGGCCGCCTTCGCGAATCGCGAAACGAAGACCTTTCTCCATGGCCACTGTGTTGATAAGCTTCACAGTGATTGTGATGTTGTCACCCGGCATTACCATTTCTACGCCTTCGGGCAGCATGATCTCCCCGGTAACGTCGGTGGTACGCAGGTAAAACTGCGGACGGTATTTGTTAAAGAACGGTGTATGACGACCACCCTCCTCTTTTGACAGAACGTACACCTCGGCTTTGAACTCGCTGTGAGGCGTTACAGAACCAGGCTTACAGATTACCATACCGCGACGAATGTCAGTCTTTTCAATACCGCGGAGCAGGAGCCCTACGTTATCGCCCGCTTCGCCACGGTCCAGAATCTTGCGGAACATCTCCACACCTGTTACAGTCGACTTCAGGTTTTCAGCACCCATACCCAGGATCTCAACCGGATCACCCGAGTTGATGACACCACGCTCGATACGACCTGTAGCAACAGTACCACGACCTGTGATCGAGAACACGTCTTCGACCGGCATCAGGAACGGCAGATCAACCAGACGCTCGGGCAACGGAATGTAGCTATCAACGGCATCCATCAGTTCGACTACCGTCTTCACCCATTTCTCTTCACCATTCAGAGCACCCAGGGCCGAGCCTTGGATTACCGGAATGTCGTCGCCTGGGAATTCGTAGAAGCTCAGAAGTTCACGCACTTCCATTTCTACCAGTTCCAGAAGCTCTTCATCATCGACCATGTCGACTTTGTTCATGAACACGACCAGCGCAGGTACACCTACCTGACGTGCCAGCAGGATGTGCTCACGGGTTTGGGGCATAGGTCCATCCGTGGCGGCTACTACCAGAATAGCACCGTCCATCTGAGCGGCACCCGTTACCATGTTCTTTACATAGTCAGCGTGACCAGGGCAGTCAACGTGCGCGTAGTGACGATTTTCCGTCTGATACTCAACGTGTGAAGTATTGATGGTGATACCACGTTCTTTTTCTTCGGGTGCGTTATCGATCGAAGAGAAGTCGCGCATTGATGCCAAACCCTTCTCGGCAAGCACCTTCGTGATAGCCGCCGTCAGAGTTGTTTTACCGTGGTCAACGTGACCGATCGTACCAATATTAACGTGCGGCTTGGAACGATCGAAGGTTTCTTTAGCCATGTCTGAAAACTATGGTTAGGTTATTAAATTGAAAATTGTACTTGTGATAATTTACGCGTATGCCTTAAGCTCTACGAACTCAACATAGCGCGGAAGGACAGGCCTTCATTTTGTATGTACCAATAGCAGCCTTGCACACAAAGCTGCTGAACGGAAACATCGTAAGTCAATCGCTAGAAGTTCTTCGCCCTGCTCCATTCCTCGTCTCTTCTACCGAATAGCGCTTTGCCGAAACAATAACTCGCGCTGTTGAGCCAACGATGGGATTTGAACCCACGACCCCTTCCTTACCAAGGAAGTACTCTACCACTGAGCTACGTCGGCAGCTTCCCCTAAAGGGAAAAAAAGAGCGGTAGACGAGGCTCGAACGGCACGGGCCGCCCCGCCGCGACCTACAGCCTGAAAGGCTGTCGCTCTGATTGCTATCTAACCAGCCGCTTCTCGACTGAAGAGATAATAAAAGAGCGGGAGACGAGGCTCGAACCCGCGACCTACAGCTTGGAAGGCTGTCGCTCTACCAACTGAGCTACTCCCGCTTGCATTTCGCTCTCTACAGTCAACCCTCGCTTTCCAACAAAACAACGAGCGAAATAAGGTGGGGAGAGAAGGATTCGAACCTTCGAAGTCATAAGACAGCAGATTTACAGTCTGCCCCAGTTGGCCACTTTGGTATCTCCCCAACTGAACTTGTTTAGCGCAAAAATCGGCCCTGTAAGCCGATTCGTGATAAGCGCTTTTTCAAAAGAGATGCAAAAGTATGAGCATTTCTGGGATTATCAAATCCCTGTTGCAAAAAAATAGATTCTTCTTTCAACACTCCGTATGGCAAGCAAAAGGCTCCTCCTTCCGGGAAGCCGCCGAAAGATTAGGGCATAAATTCGTACAACCGCTTCAGGCGTTCACTGGCTTCTTCCTCTTTGATCTGTCGCCGCAACGGCGCAACTGCATCGGAGGTTTCTACCAACAGGCCCAACGCTTGGTAAGACGACAGGCGCACGTACTCGTTAGCATCGGCGCGTGCCAATGAAGCCAGCAGATCGATCCCTTCTTGTTGAAGCGTAGTATCGGGTACGTTCATCAGGTATTGCCCCAAGTACTGAGCCAATAGGTAACGCATTTGTGCAGGCCGGGTAGCCAGTTGTTTCTGGAACCAAGTAAAATTCTCCGGTTGAGCTTCCTGCGCGTAATAGTCGGCCAGAAAGTTGACGATGTGCTCATTGTCCTCTTTCTGAAAAGGCTGTACTACCTGTACTACGTCGGACGCCCCACTTTCTACGTAAGCGGTCAGCGCAGCGGCAATCACCATGTAGGAGCGGTCTTGCAGGGCTTCGCGGAAAAGCGACTGATCCGCAGGGTTCTCGAACGAAGCGAGGGTTTCCAGCGCCGTGGCTCTTACCGACGAAACGGTGTCGTCTAGCGCTAGCTGGCGGATGGTGGGCCGGATCGCGGCAAAGCTGGCTTCGTCTACGTTACTGAAGTAATTTAGCGCTTGTTCGCGCAGTGCCCAGAACGGATCGTGCAGGGCCCGCTCCATCATATCTGCAATCTGCGGGCGGTTGGTCCCTGACTGAAGCTGGTCCAGCGCTTCGTAGCGCGGCTCAAACTTGTCGCTGTGCAGGTACTGAAAGATCAACTCATCCGTCGTCTTCTGATGCTCTACCGTGCCCAACAGCTGCTGTTCGGCATCGAACAACACCAGATTCGGAGCCGAGGGTAGCCGGAACGTAAATTCCTGATAGCTTTTCTCGATCTCAATCGGTAGCTCTAACGGCTGATCGCCCATCCACACCTCCAAAGCAAGCGGAAGGCGGAACACCGGCGATTGGGTGGTGTCCTGTTCCTGCCAGACCTTCACGCGCAGCGAATCGCCCGAAAAGGTGTGCTGCACACGCAACTGCGGATGCCCGGGTTGCAGAAACCACTGGTTGAAGAACCAATTGAGGTCTTGGCCGGTCACCTCTTCGAACACCAACCGCAGGTTGTTGATTTCGACGGACTGGAACTGATAACGGGTAAGGTAAGTGCGCAGGGACTCAAAGAAAGCTTCGTCGCCCACGTACTTGCGCAGCATGTGAATGACCCGGCCCGCTTTGGCGTACGAGTGCGAATCGAACATATCTTCGCGGTCGGCATAATGGTACCGGATGATGGGCACCTGCTTGGTTTGCGCCTCGGATAGGTACTGCATCTTCTCGCTCAGTCCGCTGTAGTCGGCGGCGTCGCGTCCGTGCTCGTGCTCGGCCCATAGGTACTCCGAATAGTTGGCAAACCCTTCGTTCAGCGCTAGGTTCGACCACGATTCGCACGTGACCAGATCGCCGAACCACTGGTGAAACAACTCGTGGGCGACGATAAAATCCCAGTCGGTGTCGAGCGTTTCACGCGTGGTAAGCTGGAGATCGTCCATAAATACCGAGGCCGACGTGTTTTCCATCGCGCCCGACACGTACTCCCGTACGACCACCTGCGCATACTTCGCCCACGGATAGTCGACGCCCAGCTTTTGCGAGAAAAACTCCATCATGGCAGGCGTATCGCCAAACACGGCCTTGGCATGCGCGGCATACTTCGGCTCTACGTAATAGTTGACATCCAGATCGCGCCACTCGTCTTCTACCACGGCAAACTCCCCGACCGCCATCATAAACAAGTAAGGCGCATGGGGCAACTCCTGCGACCAATAGTCGGTGCGGGTGCCGTCGGCATTCGATTGGGAATAGATGAGCGACCCATTCGAGAGCGTCTTGAAACGGTCGTCGACAGTGATGTACATCTCCTGCGTGCACCGCTCGTTCGGCTGGTCGATGGTCGGGAACCAGCAACGGCTTCCCTGGGTCTCGCCCTGGGTCCAGATTTGCTGCGGCTTGTCCGGGTCGGTCCCCAGCGGATTGATAAAATAGAGGCCTTTGTCGGAGGTGATGGCCGCGCTTCCGCCTTCGGGCAGTTCGTTGGGCTTCGCGGTATAGACGATCATCACCTGAAAGGTGTCGGTTCGGGCATACGAGCGCTCCAGCTGAATCGTGATTTTTTCGCCGTCGTAGTCGTAGGTAAGCGGCCGCTCGCTGGTGTCGGTAATGAGTTGCACGGAATGCAGATCGAAGCCGCGTGCATCGAGCGCCAGTGTGCTTTGCGGATAGAACCAGGGCGAAAGGGTCAGCTCGGCTTCGCCATGCAGGTACTGCTTCGCCCAATCGAAACTGACCTCCAGACGCGTATGAATCAGGTCAAATGTCCGGGGCTCTTCGGCACGGTACGGGTAAACCGGCTCGGCCGGGCGGGGCGGCACGGCAACTTCTTCCACCGAATCTTCGATGATGCCGAGATCGGCCACGGCGGTGGTATCGGGCGCGGGGGGCGCTGTCACCGTAGTTTTCTTGAACGATGAACAGGCACTGGACACAACCAGCAGCAACAGGAAAACGCGAACCGTTTTAGTCATTCGAAAATAAGTGTCTACTTTGCTACGCATGTAAAGTCAGGAGTTACCGTTTTCTGCGCTTTTCTCGGCCGCCGGTCCCTCCCCGTTAACGTTAAGGTAAGCTAATAATGTACGAAGTTACCGTAAATCAGCATTCTAAGTTTAAAATCCAGCCGGACGGAACCGACGCCACTGCCCCCGAAGCAACGGCTTCGCCAGACATCACGGCGCTGGGCGAAGGCCGTTTCCATGTGCTCTACCAGCACCGCTCCTACCAGGTTGAAGTGGTACAGCGCAGCGCGGCCGACAAAACGTTTCAGATCCGGGTCAACGGTCGCCTGTACGAAACACAGGTACAGGACGAACTGGACCAACTCCTGGCCAGCATGGGATTGCAAAAAGGGGCCAGCGCGCAACTGAGCGAAATCAAAGCGCCCATGCCGGGCCTGATCCTGACAATCTCGGTAGAAGTGGGCCAAGCGGTCAAGAAGGGCGACCCGTTGCTCATTCTGGAAGCCATGAAGATGGAAAACGTACTCAAATCGCCGGGCGAAGGGACCATCAGCGCCCTGGCGGTGGTCCAGGGGCAAACGGTCGAGAAGAACGAAGTGCTCATCCGGTTTGCCTAAAGGCTCTATTCGGCGCACGCCCCTCTGGTTTTATGCTATATTTGCGCCACTTTCGGGTACGATCATCCCTCTTTCCTTACTGCATGAAATACAAAAGAATCCTGTTAAAGCTTAGCGGCGAGTCCCTGATGGGTAAAAAACAGTACGGCATCGATCCGGCGACCCTCAGTCAGTACGCGTCCGAAATCAAGCGTGTCTCAGAAATGGGCGTCGAAATTGCCATCGTCATCGGCGGCGGCAACATTTTCCGGGGAGTCGACTCCGAAGGCACGGGCATCGACCGGGTGCAGGGCGACTACATGGGCATGCTGGCTACGCTGATCAACGCCATGGCCCTGCAAAGCGCCCTCGAAAACGCCGGCCTGATTACCCGCCTCATGTCGGGCATCAAAGTAGAGCAGGTTTGCGAACCGTTCATCCGCCGCAGAGCCGTACGTCACTTGGAGAAAAGACGCATCGTCATCTTCGGTGCGGGCATCGGTAACCCGTATTTCACCACCGACTCTACGGCCAGCCTGCGCGCCGTGGAAATCGAAGCCGATGTAGTTTTGAAAGGCACCCGGGTCGACGGCATCTACACAGCCGATCCCGAGAAAGATCCGGCCGCTACGCGCTACCGCAGCATCTCTTTTCAGGAGGTTTACGAAAAACGACTCAATATCATGGATATGACGGCGTTTACCCTCTGCAAAGAGAACGATTTGCCCATCATCGTATTCGATTTTAACAAGCCCGGCAACCTGCACCGGATCGTGGAAGGCGAAGATGTCGGCACCCTTGTTACCATGTAACCGTATTCTATTCGCATACACCCAATTCTTATATAACTTTCATGGAAGAGATAGATTTATACCTGGAGGAAGCCCAGGAACTGATGGAAAAGGCCGTATTGCACACGCGCCAGGAATTGTCCAAAGTCAGAGCCGGCAAGGCCATGCCCAACATGTTAGACGACATCCGTGTCGATTATTACGGCGCGCCTACGCCGCTCAACCAGGTTTCTTCCGTTACGACACCCGATGCCCGCACGTTGGCCATCAAGCCGTTCGATAAAAATACGCTGGGGCTGATCGTCAACGCCATTCGCAACAGCGACCTGGGGCTGAACCCCATTAACGATGGCGACCTTGTGCGGATCAACATCCCGCCGCTGACGGAAGAGCGCCGCCGCGATCTGCTCCGCCAGGTTAAAAACGACATCGAAAACGGGAAAATCTCGATCCGTTCCATTCGGAAAGACACCAACGACTCCCTGAGAAAATTGCAGAAAGAGGGTGCTCCGGAAGATGCCGTAAAGCGCGGTGAAGATCGCGTGCAACAGCTAACGGACAAGTACGTGAGCACCATCGACGAGGTGTACGCACAGAAAGAAAAAGAAATCATGACGGTTTGAGAAAACGGTCTTCGGTTCCGTATCAGAAAAGCCTCGCCCGTCGAGGCTTTTTTTGTGCCGGGTGCGCCGCCGGTACCCCGCCCCTCCTCTCCGCAGGTCTTCTGAAAATAGTACCTTTGCGGTCCTGTTATACGTGATTTTTCATTATTCCCGCGAATTCAATGCTGCCCAAAACCTACGACCCTTCCGACGTCGAAGCAAAGTGGTACCAATACTGGCTGGACCAGAAGTTTTTCGAATCGAAACCGAATCCAGACAAAGCGCCCTATACCATTGTGATCCCGCCACCCAACGTGACGGGTGTTTTGCACATGGGACACATGCTGAACAATACCATCCAGGACGTGCTCATCCGCAAAGCGCGCATGGAAGGCAAGGAAGCGTGCTGGGTTCCCGGCACAGATCACGCCTCCATTGCGACCGAAGCCAAAGTGGTGGCATTGCTGAAAAGCCAGGGGATCGACAAGCGCGACATCGGCCGGGAGAAGTTCCTGGAACATGCCTGGGAATGGACGCACAAATACGGCGGCATCATTCTGGAACAGCTCAAAAAACTGGGCGCTTCGTGCGACTGGAGTCGGACACGCTTCACGATGGAAGACGTGATGATCGAGTCGGTGACCAAAGTGTTCGTCGACCTGTACCGCAAGGGCTACATTTACCGGGGCGTGCGCCTCGTCAACTGGGACCCGGAGGGCCGCACCGCCGTTTCGGACGAAGAGGTAAACCACAAGGAAGTTGCTTCGCAGCTCTGTTACCTGCGTTACCCGATCGAAGGCGAAGCGGGTGAGTTTGTGACGATTGCGACCGTGCGTCCGGAAACCATCATGGCCGACTCCGCCATCTGCGTGCACCCGGATGACGAGCGCTACAAGCACCTGCACGGCAAACGTGCGCTGATTCCCCTCCTAGGACGCGCCATCCCGATCATTCAGGACGAGTACGTTTCGATGGAATTCGGAACGGGCTGTTTGAAGATCACGCCGGCGCACGACCCGAACGACTACGAACTGGGGCTGAAACACCAGTTGCCGGTCATCGACATTCTGAACGAAGACGGCACGCTGAATCCGGAGGCGCAGCTCTACGTCGGCATGGATCGCTTTGCCGCCCGGAAAGCCATTCTGAAAGACCTGGAGGCGCAAGACTTTCTGGTAAAGGTCGAGGATTACACGAGCAACGTGGGGTTCTCGGAACGGACCAATGCGGTGATCGAACCGCGCTTGTCACAACAATGGTTCGTGCGGATGAAAGACCTGTCGGCACCGGCCCTGAAGGCGGTAATGGAAGACGACATACGGCTGATTCCCGACAAGTTCAAGAACCTCTACCGTCACTGGATGGAAAACGTCCACGACTGGTGCATCTCGCGGCAACTCTGGTGGGGCCAGCGCATCCCGGCGTGGTACCTCCCTAACGGCGAGTTTATCGTAGCCGAAACCGAAGCCGAAGCACTCAAGCTCGCGCAGGAACAGGACGCCACCCTGACGCTGGCCGATCTGCGGCAGGACCCCGACGTGGTCGACACGTGGTTCTCGTCGTGGCTGTGGCCCATTACGGTGTTCGACGGGATCGTCAAGCCCGACAACGACGACATCAATTACTATTACCCGACCAACGATCTGGTCACCGCGCCGGAAATTCTGTTCTTCTGGGTAGCGCGGATGATCATCTCCGGGTTTGAATTCCGGGGCGAACGGCCCTTCAAAAATGTGTACCTGACGGGCATCGTGCGTGACAAGCAGCGCCGGAAGATGTCAAAACAACTGGGCAACTCACCCGATCCGCTGGACCTGATCGCGCAGTATGGCGCCGATGGTGTACGCACAGGTATGCTGTTCTCCTCACCCGCGGGCAACGACCTCCTGTTCGACGAGAAACTGGTGGAACAGGGACGTAACTTCTGCAACAAAATCTGGAATGCCTTCCGCCTGATCGAAGGCTGGGAGATCCACGACGGCGAAGCGGAAGCGGGCAACGACACGGCTATCCGCTGGTTCAACGCCAAGTTGAACGCCGCTATGCAGCAATTGGAAGGTCAGTTTGCGGAGTATCGGATGTCCGACGCGCTGATGACCGTGTACAAGTTGACGTGGGACGATTTCTGCTCGTGGTACCTGGAGATGATCAAGCCGGAATATGGCAAGCCCATCGACCGGGCGACTTATGAAACGACCCTGGGCTACTTTGAAACGCTGATGAAGCTGCTGCATCCGTTCATGCCGTTTATCACGGAAGAGTTGTGGCATGCCGTTCGCGAACGGCCGCAAGATGACTGCGTGTGCATTGCACCCTGGCCTGAAGCCGGAGCAGTAGAAACTGAATGGCTGACCGACTCGGAGCCGGTGCTGGAGATCATCACGCAGGTACGGAACCTACGCAGCAGCAAAGGCCTCTCACCGAAGGAGGCATTGGCGCTGTACGTCCGTACGGACAATCCCGCCCGTTACCAGGGATGGGAAGCGGTGCTAACCAAAATGGCGAACCTGAGCGCGTTTCAGTTCACAACCGAAAAAGTAGAAAACGCACTGTCGTTCATTGTCAAGACCGATGAGTTGTTCGTCCCTTTTTCCGAACAGATTGACGTGGAGAAAGAGCGCGAGAATGTCGAAAAAGAGCTGACTCGCTTGCGGGGTTTTCTGGTAGGGGTAGATAAGAAACTCTCTAACGAGCGCTTTGTGCAAAACGCGAAGCCGGACGTGGTAGAGAAAGAACGCCAGAAGAAAGCCGATGCAGAAGCCAAGATCAAATCCTTGGAAGAAAACTTGGCTGCGTTGCAGTAGCCCTTCATCGCTTATAACTTAAAAAGCCGGTCTGGTGTACACCAGACCGGCTTTTTTTATAAAGGTTAAAAGACGTTAACGGCTGATGATGATCCGTTTGGTCTGCACACCCGCCTGGCTCCGGAGCAACAGCACATACATGCCGTTCTTCAGCGTCGCAACCGGGAGTTGCAGTTGGTTCAACCCTTGGGTCGCCTGATACTGCTGTTGCATCACCTGCTGGCCCCGGGCGTTGATCAGTTGCACGTCGACCGCTTCGGCCTGTTCTGTCGCAAACGTCAGCGTTACGGCCTGCGCCGCCGGGTTCGGATACACATCCATCGTAGCGGGGACTGAGGCAGCGACCGCAGTCTGAGGCAGCACGCGTGCTTCGCCAGGAACGGTCACTTCCAGGTAATCGACGTTAGGACCACTCCTACCTGCTGCTACCAGTTGAATCGTATTTTTTCCTTTGTTCAGGGGTGCGTTCAGGCTGATCTTCGTCCAGAGGCCCCAGTCGCCGGTCGGCTCAAACGCCAGGCTGCCTGTTACGACGGTACCATTGACCACAAGGCGCATCGCACGTGTATCGCTGCCGCCGTGTGCATACCGAAAGGCCAGTTGGTACGTGCCTGCGGCCGCGCGTTCTACCTCCCAGGCGATGTAATCGTTGGAAGCGTGCAGGTAGTCCACAAAACCTTCACCACTGTAACCGGCGTGTTTGGACGAGACGGTCCCGCCTACCACTTGCGCGTTTTCTGCTTCGTACAGCGATGGCTGCGGTTCAGGCTCCACCACGTCTTCGGCCGGAATCGCTGCGACGAGGTAGTTGGTGCGGGCGCCTTGTGCCGGACTCGCCAGGTTGCCACCCAACGTCACAGTCCCCGCCGGAAACGTCTGTTTGTACAGGTCGAAGGCATTGATGCTGGGGTCGGTCGTGCCGAGGCGCTCCGTCACTTTTTCCCAATTGTTCAACCAGGCGGGCAGTCTCCACCCGCGCGGATCGTAAGCGACATACACCGTTGCTTTTGCCGTCAGCGTGAACGAAATCAGGGCGGCATCGGAGCTGTTTTTGTCGTCGTTCGCCGTTTTCACAAACTCAGCACCTTTGAGGGCTTCGGGCAGCGAAGTAACAGCATGACGATCCCGGTCGGTATAATGCTGCACGCCTACGTTCAGCACCGCTTCTTCGTATTTCAAGCTGCTGGTAGACGCAAGTTTGGTCATCAAGCCTCCGTCGGGAGCGGGCGGTGGCGGCGTGGGCTCGGTGTTCTCGCGGTAGGGCTTCACGTTCGCGACCACAAACACGTAATCCTGGTAGTCGCCGTTGGCAGCGGGTTCCATCGCCACCAGATAGCTGTGCGGCACCGCAACGCCTTCGCGATTTTTCAATGGATAAATCCGTACCGAATGCGACAGCGGCGAAGTGGTGTTGAGTTTATCTTCCGTATAAGTATTGTAACCGGCGTAACTGGTAGCTCCTACGTAAAAGCCGAACGCCGCCTTCCCCGGTTCGAACGTAAACGCATCGGTCAACACGGCAGGCATCAACGTCTGCTCCTGATCGAGCGCGATGGTGTTCACCTTCTTGGGCGTGGGCGTAGTTCCCGGCAGGTAATAACCATAGTCCAGCAGATCGTCGGGCGAATAGCGCGCCACCGGCTTTATGGTAACCGGGCCGTCCGCAGCTTTTTCAAAAAGGGGTTCGAGCACCTCATCGCCAATGGCAGACGGACCCGTTTCCAGAATCAACGCGGTTCCGCCCACATCGATCTTGTAACCCAGCGTGGTCACGATGTTGTGCAGCGAAGGCTCTTTGCCGCCTTGCTCCCCGGCGGTTCCCAGACCGTACAAGTAGACATTCGCTAGGGGTTGAGCCGGATCGTTGCTACTCACCTGCAACCGGTCGCTTAAGGAACCTACCTTCTTGGGCGTGAAAGCCACCTGAAGCACCAGTTGCTCGCCGGCCGCCAGCGTGTAGGGCAACGAAGGCACCTGCGTTACCCGGAAATCGCTGCCACTTTCGAGCGCGATTTTGGAAAGTTGCAACGGTCCGTCCCCCGTATTTTTCAGCACCACCTGCTGGGATGAACTTGTGGTCGAGCGTACGCCGCTAAAAATAAAGTCGGCGGTGGGCCACTGAAGCGCCGGTGCAGCCAGGGCATTGCCCTCGACCGGAAACGCGTCGGGCGTGGCCCGAACGGCCGGCTCAGCTTCGATGTAGACCGCTTGCGCCGCCAGGGCACTACGAACGACAGACGGATCTGCCGTAGTCGCCTGCCCTCTGACAGACGGGATAATGCCTGCACAAAAGGCCAGGGCAAAGCATACGTTTTGCTTCATCAGCGTAAGGATGTAATTCGGATTTGTTTCTATGTGGTTGAAGACTAGCGCAATCGTATCAGCGCCGCTGTTGTTGCCCATGTCAAACGCATTCCCGATGGGTTTGACATTACCGCAAGGGCTCCCAGCCACGCCTACTTACACCAAAACTACTACGCGCCGGGAAAATTCAAATACAGTTTCGACGAATTAGTCCTTATTTCTTACTCGGTTAACCTAAAAATCCAACTGGGTAACCCCTGCCCTCGCTTCGGTAATCGCCTGAGAAGCTCGAATCCATAACACCTTTTACCCTAAATTATTACACCTAGTCCAACCCGTTTCCTCCCCGTAATGCCTATGCCGCGTTTTAGACGAATGGCTTCCTTTTGCGGGTGAAAGCGAATGCCTGTCCTAAACGCAAAACGCCCCGCTTCAGGCGTGAAACGGGGCGTTTTGTATGGGAATATGAGTCGGTTTACATCTCTTTCAGTTCGCCGACCACTTCCGTCATCTTTTTCTTCGCGTCGCCGAACAGCATCAGCGCATTATCATAACCGAACAACTCGTTCTGGATTCCGGCGTACCCGGATGCCATGCTGCGTTTACTGATGATGACCGTACGGGCTTTGTCGGCGTTGAGGATCGGCATTCCGTAAATCGGGCTGCTTTTGTCGTAGCGGGCGGCGGGGTTCACCACGTCGTTTGCACCGATCACCAGGGCGACGTCGGTATTCGCGAAGTCGTCGTTGATTGCCTCCATCTCCACTAATTTGTCGTAGGGCACGTTGGCTTCGGCCAGCAGCACGTTCATGTGGCCGGGCATCCGTCCTGCCACCGGGTGAATGGCGTAGCGCACGTTGACGCCCTTTTTTTCCAACAGATCGGCCATTTCGCGAACAATGTGCTGCGCCTGCGCCACCGCCATGCCGTAGCCCGGCACGATGATCACCGACGACGCCGAATCGAAAATCATGGCGGCCTCTTCGGAGCCCACCTCTTTCACGACCATCTCCTGCCCACCGGCTCCGCTGACACTGGCCCCACCGCCTTCCTGCCCGAAGCCACCGAGCAAGACGCTGACGAGCGAGCGGTTCATGGCCTTACACATGATTTGCGTCAGAATCAGCCCCGAAGCACCGACCAGCGCCCCCGAGATGATCAGCACCTGGTTGTTCAGGACAAAACCCGTCGCACAGGCCGCAATCCCCGAATACGAGTTCAACAAGGAAATCACGACGGGCATGTCGGCCCCTCCGATCGGAATTACCGTCAGGATGCCCAGCAGCAGGGCGATGCCCAGCGTAATCAGCATCCACAGTTGGTTATTGGGGTAGATCACCATCATCGCAGCCGAGGCCACCATGGCCAGCGCCAGCACGGCGTTCAGCGCATGCTGTCCCGGATAGGTCACCGCCCCGCCGTTCACAAAGCCCTTCAGTTTGCCGAAGGCAATGAACGAGCCGGTGAGCGTCACCGCACCGATGATGACCGACAGCGCAATGGTCACGCCCACGGTCGTCGGCATCGAGGTATCGGCCGCGCTAAGGTAGCGCCAGTATTCCGAGGCCGCCACCAAGACGGAGGCCGCACCACCGAAGCCGTTGAAAATGGCGACCATTTCGGGCATGGCCGTCATGGCGACGGTCCGGGCGGCGTAAATCCCGATGGCGGAGCCGATCAGGATGGTCACAAAAATTTCGATGTAGCTGACCACTTCGCGGTCCAGCAGGGTGGCCAGCACCGCGATGAGCATGGCTACCGACGAATAGAGGTTGCCCTCGCGGGCAGTACTGGTTTTGCCGAGGCGCTTGATGCCGACAATGAACAGCACCGAGGCCAGCAGGTAGGCTATTTTAATAATGAGATCTCGATCCACGGGGAGAGTGTGCTTGGTTAGTGAAGTGATTGGGTGCGCAAACCGGGAAGGTCGCAGAAAGGCAAGGTGGGGTTATTTTTTCTTCTTGAACATCTGGAGCATGCGGTCGGTCACCACATACCCTCCTACCACGTTGATCGTCGCCAGCAGCAACGCGGCAATGCCCAGCCATTTGGCCAGCGAACCTTCCTGCGGTCCGCAGCAGATCATCGCGCCCACAATGGTGATCCCGGAAATGGCGTTGGAGCCGGACATCAGCGGCGTGTGCAACGTCGGCGGGACTTTGGAAATCAGCTCGAAGCCGACAAAGCTGGCCAGCACCAGCACATAAAACAGAACCAGTAGATTTTCGGTAGACATACAGTTCGGGTAAGTGGTTTTGTGAATGGGTGAAGAAGTGATCGCAGCGTGGCCTCCTGAGAACGGCCGCGGCCGCATTGTGCTTCGCCAGAAAATATGATTAAACAGTTTGCCGGATTGGTCGCGTAGTGCCGCCTTAGCTCACGGTTTTGGCCAGGATTTCTTTGGTGAACGCGTGCACCAGTTCGCCGTCTTTCGTGATGAGCGAGCCTTTGGTGACCTCCTCGTCCATTTCCCACTTAAAGCCTTGGTCGTCGGCAAGGTGGAACAGCAGCGCGAGGATGTTTTTGGCGTAGAGTTCGCTGGCATGGAGCGGCAACAGCGCCGGCAGGTTCGACTCTCCGATGATGGTCACGTTGTGCTTCACGACCGTCTGGTCACGTTCACTCAATTCGCAGTTTCCTCCGGACGCCACCGCCATGTCGACAATGACCGAACCGGGCCGCATGGACTTGACCATCGGTTCCGTCACTAGCATCGGCGCTTTTTTTCCAATCACGAGCGCGGTTGTAATCACCAGGTCGGCGTCGGCTACGTGCTTCGAGACCATCTCCTTCTGCTTGGCGAGGTATTCGGCCGAGACTTCGCGGGCGTAACCGCCTTCGGTCTTGATGCCCTCTCCTTCCACTTCTAGAAATCGCCCGCCGAGCGATTCGACCTGCTCCTTGGTTTCCGGACGTACGTCGGTCACTTCCACCACGGCACCCAGGCGTTTGGCCGTTGCAATGGCTTGCAGCCCCGCTACACCAGCCCCAAAGATCATCACCTTGGCAGGCGTAATGGTGCCGGCGGCGGTCATCATCAAGGGGAAGATTTTGCCCAGTGCGTTGGCGCCCAGCAGCACGGCCTTGTAACCACCCAGGTTGGCCTGCGATGAAAGCGCGTCCATTTTCTGCGCCCGCGAAATGCGCGGCACCGCATCCATGCTGAACGCGCTGATGTTCTTCGCGTTGAGGGCCTCGACTACGTCGGGAATGGTGTAGGCATACAAAAAGGAAATCAGGATGGAGCCTGGCTTCATCAACGCCACTTCTTCGACCGTCGGGGCGTTGACTTTGACCACCACGTCGGCCTCGGCGTAGAGGCTGGCCGCATCGGAGCGGATCGTGGCACCCGCGTCCTGATACGCTTCATCCAGAAAGTAAGAGTTGACACCGGCTCCTGCTTCTACGTCGCAGGTAAAGCCTTTTTTGAGGAGAGTTTTGACTGCGTCGGGGGTTAGGGCGACGCGGCGTTCGATAGCATTTGTTTCCTTGGGTACAGCGATTTTCAAGGTTCCGTGCGGTTTGGGTAGGTCGTCAATATGAGAATTTCCGGGCTGATTTGAAAACCAGCCCTTTACACGCTGTAAAGGTGAATGTTTTTACATAAATCGGAAACGAAAACCGCAGAGATTTCGCAAATAGAATCGCCGTCCCGCCCGCCAACGGTAGAAGCTCCCGCGTCAAAGGCGGACTTTTGCGAAAGATTATTCGGAAGAAATACGGATTACTCAGTCGTCAAACTTCACGTCTTTCACCTGCAACTGGAGACGCGTTTGCCCACGGAAGTGGTTCTCTTCCAACGTGTAGCACAATTGGAACGGCTCACCGTCGGCAATGCGCGGGTAATAATGCGCCAGTCCAAAACCAATACCCTCCATCACCGGCGAGTCCTGTTGCTGCACCCGGAAACGGAGGTGCGGCGGCGGCACAATCTTAGCTCCGACCGGGACACAGCCGGCGTCGACGACCTGACGGGTGACGAACAACGGGTTCATGTTGCCCGGACCGAACGGGGCGAACTGCTTCAGCACCCGCCAGAACTTCGGCGTGATGTCGGCAAAGTTGAGTTCGCAGTCGATCTCAAAAAGGGGAATTTTCTGTTCCGGCGTCAGGCGGCGCGTCACGATCTCCTCGAACCGCAACCGAAACTGGTCCAGTTTGTCGGGCGAAAGCGTCAGCCCGGCGGCCTGTTGGTGACCCCCGAATTTCTCCAGCAGGTCGGCGCACTCGTTCAGCGCGGCATGGAGGTCGAACCCATCGACCGAGCGGGCCGAGCCGGTCAGCGATCCGTTCGATTTGGTCAGGATGACCGTCGGGCGGTAGTACTTCTCGACGCAACGCGAAGCCATGATGCCCACCACTCCTTTGTGCCACGCTTCGTGATACAGCACGGTCGTATTGGTCTCTTCCGTGATGTCTTCTTCTTCCGCAATCATGTCCATCGCCTGCTGTGTCTGCTGCGTGTCGTAGTCGCGGCGTTCGGTGTTGCGGAGTTCCAGCAGGTTGGCGATGCGCTCGGCCTCCTGTTCGTCGGTGGCGGTCAGCAGTTCGACCACCAGGCGTGCGTGCGCCATGCGTCCGGCGGCGTTGAGGCGAGGTGCGACCACAAACACAACGTTGCTGATGTTCAGGGTATACTGGCCGCTGCGTTCGTCGGGAAAGTGGCCGGCAGCAGCCAGCAGCTTCCGGATGCCCAGGCAGGGATCTTCCAGCATTTTCCGCATGCCCCAATGGGCCAGAATCCGGTTCTCGCCGGTGATCGGCACAATGTCGGCCGCAATGCTGATCGCCAGCATGTCGAGGTAGCGGTACAGCGCCTGCAGAGGAACGCCGTGCCGCACGCAGTAGGCCGACAGCAACTTGAAGCCAATGCCACAGCCCGACAGTTCCACAAAAGGGTAGGGACAGTCGGCGCGTTTCGGGTTGAGGACCGCCACCGCCTCGGGCAACTGGTCGCCGGGTTCGTGATGGTCGCAAACGATGAAGTCGATTCCCTGACGGCGCGCTTTTTTGATTTTTTCCAGGTCTTTGGTCCCGCAGTCCAGGGTGATGATCAAGGTCACCCCCCGCTCCAGGGCATAGGCAATGCCCTGGTCCGAAATGCCATAGCCTTCCTGCTTGCGGTCCGGGATGTAGTAATCGATGTCGGGATGGAGGTTCCGCAGAAACGAATAGACCAACGACACGGCCGTGGTACCGTCTACGTCGTAGTCGCCGTAAATCAGGATCTTTTCGCGCTTCTCCTGCATGGCGACCGTCATACGCTGCACCGCCTCGTGCATGCCGCACATCTGAAAAGGATCGTGTAGGTCGTCCAGCGAGGGCCGGAAAAAGTCTTTGGCGTCGTCGAACGTCGTGATGCCGCGCTGAATCAGCAGACACGCCAAGGTTTCGTTTACATGAATGGCTCGCGAGAGCCGCTCCACCTGCTCTGAAGATGGTGTCGGGCGATAAGACCATCGTTTCTCCATAACCACAAAATAACGAACCTTCCCGGGAAAAGAGAACAGCTTTTCGGCCGGGAGCCTACGTCCTTCTCACCTGACGCAAAAGAGGCGCGCTCCCCGGGGGAACACGCCTCTTTTGTATTTTTCTTACGCGGCAAGCTTCCTGCCGACTTTTACCACCCGCTTCCTTCGTCGGGAACGGTCGAAATCTGCGGTTTCGGCGCCTTTTTCGCGGCCGGGGCCGGACCTGCTGCCTCCAGGGCTTCCTGCATGGCGATGCGATCGCCGTTGCGGTACGCCACGATCCACGCGTCTTTCACGCCCATCTCGCGCAGGTATTTTTTAAAGGTATCGGCTTCCCAATACTCCGCAAACTGCCCCAGCGTAACGCGCTGCGTGCCGTCGGAATCCTGTTCGCCTCCGAAATTGGGATGGTTCTCGAAGTATTTGCTCAGGTTTTTATTTTTAAAGGCCCCGATCTGCACCTTGAAGACCAGCCCGTCGACCGGCGCCACCCCGTGCTGGGCGGCAGCTTTGCGCTCGGTAGAAGGCGGCGTTGCCAAGGCTTTGGCTTTACTTTCGGCCAGTTGCCCTTTCAGGTTCGAGTTTTCGACGGTGGCCTGGTCCAGTTGCTTTTGCAGTTGCATCACAGACGACCGCAATTTCTCGGTGTCCGAAACAGCCTTGTCACGCTCTTCCATCAACTCTTTAAACTCCAGCGGGTCCATGCTCTTCTGCTTCTTGGCCCACTCTTTCGCTTCTTTCTTGTCGCTCTTTTTGCTCTTCTGGGCAAATGCATCGTTCACGTTACCGGCCATCACGATGAGCCCGAGTATCAGCACAACTTTTTTCATAGTGGCGTATTAGGTGATAATCCTTCGTTAGCGCCTCCAAGATAGAGCGACCGCGAGGAATAACCTGACCACGCGCCCACGGCCCTGCGCCAGTGGCAGCAAGTTTTACGCAAGAGGCTGACCGATTGGGAATTCCGCCTGCGTTTCGTCACAAAAACTAACGTTTGCAGCATCAGGAGGCACACCGGAAAATCGGCGGGAGTGCGATCCGCTTTTTTGTAGTAAGGTGCTTACCTTAGGGGCGAAAGCCGTTGAAACTCATCCTTATGAATCACGCATGATCCACCCACTCGACCTACGTTTCCTGGGCCATGACCACACCATCGCCTCGTTTCTGATTTCCACCGCCGAAGGCCCCATCCTGATCGAAAGCGGCCCTCACTCCACCTTACCGGCACTGGAACAGGCCCTGGCTCAGCACCACGTTCAACTGGCCGACATTCAGCACGTGCTGCTCACCCACATTCATCTGGATCACGCAGGGGCGGCCTGGGCACTGGCCCAACACGGCGCTACGGTCTGGGTCCACCCGGTCGGGCTGCCTCACCTGGCCGACCCTTCGCGGCTCATGCAGTCCGCACAACGGATTTACGGCGACGACATGGACCGCTTGTGGGGAGAGATGCGGGCCATTCCGGAAGCGCAACTGCATGCGGTAGCCGATAACGCCCTCCTGCGTTTCGGCGAAGTGGAACTGCGCGCCCACTACACGCCGGGGCACGCCTCGCACCACATCGCCTGGCAATACGACGACGTGGTGCTGACCGGCGACGTGGCCGGCGTACGCATCGCCAACGGGCCCGTGGTGCCGCCATGCCCCCCGCCCGACATCGACATTGAGCACTGGCGCGATTCGATCCGGTGCCTGCGCGAACTGGCGCCGCGCCAACTGTACCTTACGCACTTCGGGCGTATCGACGACCCTTTGGCCCACCTGGACGAACTGGAAACTCGCCTGATCGACTGGGCCGCCTGGATGCGCATTCCGTGGGAAGCGGGACGAACGGCCGCCGAAGTGGTGCCGGAATTTCAGGCGTACGTACGCCAGCAACTGCGCGACCAGGGCGTCACCGACGAGGAAGTGCTCGCGCAATACGAAGCCGCCAATCCGTCGTGGATGAGTGTCGAAGGGCTTTTCCGCTACTGGCGGAAGTATCAACCTAAAACCGAAGTCAACTAAGCGTTATTCCCATGAAAGTAGAAACGTATCAGATCCAGGACTGGGAAGAGCCGGAAACCGGCCTGGTACTGGCCGAGAATGACGAATGGATTCTCGTGCACTACATCCCGTCCGATTATGTGGTGGACGGCTACAAGCTGTTCAAAAAATCGTTTGTGCAGCAACGCCTCCACTCCGAGCACGAAGCCCGCGTGGAAAAAGTGCTACGCCTGAAAAACGTAACCGACGAACCGCCGGAAGGCTTTGCGTTCGGCACTACGATCGAACTGCTCCAATGGGTCGAAGACCGTTACGGCATTTTCGAGTTTCAGGAAGAAGACGAAGAGGGGCTGTATTACGGAAAAATTTCGTACGCCTCGGCCGATACGCTGGTGATCGACATGATTCTGGCCGACGGGACGGTTGATACTGATTACGACTACGAATACGACGTAGACGAGATTCGGGCCATCACCTTCGGGTCCGATTATCACCTGTCGCTCCGGCTGCTGTGGCTCGACCAACAGGCGAGTGCCGAAGGACCGGAACTCGATTAAGGAACGTGCACCAGCCGGCGGGTCGCCACGCGCCCGTCGTCGCTCGTGAACTGCCAGACGTACACACCCGGACGCCAGGCGGCGGTGGAAAGCACTGTGGTTTTTTCGGCATACAGACGCTGATACGGCACCACCAGGCGTCCGGCCACATCGACCACCCGGAAGCTACCCGCCACCGCCACGTCCATCTGCAACTGTTGCCGGACCGGATTGGGATACACCCGCACGGACGCTGCCTCCAGCAAAGGCGGCGCTGCTGAAGGAAGGCCGGTCGTCTGACGCAGGTAGTGCACACCGCCGGCGCGCGTGCCCCCCAGTACGTCGATCTTGCCATCGCCATCCAGGTCACCGACGGCAGGCACTAGGTACTGCTGCCCGAAGCGCGCAATAGCCAGCGTATCGGCATACGGGCTGGCAATGAGGCGGCTCTGAGGTACGGGCCGCCCCGCGAGTTCGCGTGCAATGTCCGAGTAGACCAGGAGGCGGCCACTGCGATCGCTGGTCATCAGGTCGACCCGGCTATCGTTGTCCACGTCAGCCAAAACTACCTTCAGTTGCAGGAAATCCAGACTGTCGCCGATGCCGGCGACATTGTCCTGCGCCAGCACAAACGCAGGGGCGGTGGCGGTTCCATCGTTCCGGTAGTAGCGTAGACGCCCCGGATATTCCCCGATCAAGGCATCCACATCGCCGTCGCCGTCCAGATCAGCAAAGGCCAGGCTCTCGCGCGAGGTGGCGGTAAGGGACAATTGCTGCATAGACGCCAGATTAAAAACGGCAGGCGCACCGGCCTGGGCCTCATTGGGCAGATAACGCACATTTTGCCGGGGCGATTCGTAGATCGTCAGTACCAGATCAAGGGCGCCGTCGCCGTTCACGTCGGCAAAATAAGGGGTCAGTCCAGCCCATTCGTTCCCCGTTAATGCCAGCCAGTCGTCCGTTTCGAGCCGAAATACAGGAGCCGTTGCCGTTCCCACGTTCCGGAAAAGCGTCAAACCCGACGCCAACGCCCCGTCGGGTTGCACATTGCCTCCGTTTCCGATGACCAGATCCAGGTCTCCGTCGCCATCCAGGTCGGCCAGCGCCGGCGTAGCGTCGGTGCCCACGTCGATCATCTCGCGCTGCAAAAACGCATCGGTTCGGTACGCAAAGCTGGCGGGTTGTTCGCCCGTAGCCGTATCCTCGTACAACCAGGTGCTGCGCTGATAGTCGACCACGCCGTTCACGTCATTGTGCAGGCTGGTCGACACCACAAGGTCGGGGCGGCCGTCCAGGGTAATGTCTTCTACAAAAGCCGCCGGCATTTCGGCCAAGTCGACCGGATGGGCAGCCGGGTAGTTGGTCAGGATCGAGGTCATTTGCGCCGCGGAGGCAGTCCCGGTGTTTTTCAGCAACGTCAGGTTACGGCAACTGGCATCGCCCACCAGTGCATCCGCTACGCCATCGCGGTCGGGGTCGAACAACGTCAGGGTCGAGCCAATGTGCTCGACGTTCTGGGGCAACGGCGGATGGGTTGGAGCCTTGTCGGAAGGCCGCGGGCTTTCGGGCTGCACCAGGCAGGGCTCCGGATACGACTCGAACGTGTAATCGGTGCATCCCTGTTCGATAAAATTCCCCCAGTAAGCGCTTGCACCCTCAAACACCAACGCCTCGCGCCCACCCGTGGTTTCTACGCTCATGTTCCGGTACCACTCGGCCGAATTACGCCCGTAACCAAATAACAGAATGTCGAGGTCGCCGTCGCCGTCAACGTCATAGACGGAGGGCAAATCGTCGGGAAACAGAGCAATGGCGCGGTCTTGCACACAACTGAGGGGATGCGTCGAGCGCAACACGTCCCGCACCTTGGAGAAGCCGGTCAGGCGCGTGCCGTTGTGCTCGCCCCGGTACACGGTAATGTTGAACGAGACCGAAGGGCCGCTAAACTCGTTGGTAAACAGGTCGCGGATGCCGTCGCCATCGTAGTCGCGCAGCAGCATCCAGTTCCGTACCACTGGAAAAAGCGACTGGTACGCCGGGGCATAGCGCCACCGAACGCCATTACCGTCGGAAACGGCCAGAAAAGTCAGCACGGTTCCCGACGAACGCTCGAAAACCACAAGGTCTTCTACCGGATCATCGTCCAGCCGAATGCGCGAAAATTGCGCGCTGTTCAGGCCACCCGCCCAGGCGTTTCGGAGGGAATCTTCGCCGCTACTGACCGGAATCGAATTCTCGGGCCGAAAGGCCAATTCTTGCGCTGACAGCCTGAAAATCAACAGACAAAACCCACATAATAATCCGTAATGTTTCATTCAATCCATATCTTGCGTCTCCCTCAACTATAACTCTGAGCCGTCGGGCAAAAGTATGTATACATCGACCGAAACTTTGTACCGCCATTTTCAGGAGTGCGGCGCCGTCAGCACCGATACACGCCGCATTCCCGCCGACTCCATCTTCATTGCTCTGAAAGGACCGCGTTTCAACGGCAACCAGTTTGCGGCCGAGGCGCTGCAACAAGGGGCCTGCTATGCCGTGGTCGATGAGCGCGACGCCGTCGTAAACGAGCGTTGCCTGCTGGTGGAAGATGGCCTGAAAGCGTTGCAAAACCTCGCCCGAATGCACCGCCGTCAGCTCAGCATTCCGGTGCTGGCCGTAGGTGGCTCCAACGGTAAGACGACTACGAAGGAACTGATCGCGGCCGTGCTGGGTAAAAAATTTCGGACGTTCGCCACGCGCGGCAACCTCAACAACCACATCGGGGTGCCCCTGACCCTACTGAGCATCTTTGCTGATACGGAAATGGCCGTAATTGAAATGGGGGCCAACGCGCCCGATGAGATCGATCTGCTGTGCCGCATTGCTGAACCAACGCACGGCATCATCACCAACGTGGGACTCGACCACCTGGAGGGGTTCGGCAGCCACGAAGGCGTGATCCGCGCCAACGGCGAACTGTACGATTACCTGGCTCAGCACGAAGGCATGGCCTTTGTCAACACGAACGAGCCCGACCTGGTGCGCATGGCCGAGGTGCTGCGCTACCTTACGAAATACCCCAATCCGGGCGATTTTTACCACTGCACACTGCTGCCTTCCGACTTTTTTGTGAAAGTACAGGCCGAAGACGGCACAGAAATCCAGACGCAGCTGTTCGGCCGGTACAACTTCCCCAACATTGCGACGGCCCTTTGCATCGGCAAATATTTCGAGGTGCCGCCGGCCGATGCGCACGCCGCGATCGCCGACTACGTGCCGAAAAATAACCGCTCGCAGTTGGTGCAAAAAGACCATAACACCATTCTGCTCGACGCCTACAACGCCAACCCCAGTTCCATGCAGGCGGCGGTCGAAAACCTGGCGCACCTGAAGGCCGCTCACAAAACGGTGATTCTGGGCGACATGCTGGAGATGGGCCACGAAAGCGAGTCGGAACACCGAAAACTGGGCCAACTGCTGCAACGCCTCCACTTCGATACGGTGCTGCTCTGCGGCCACGAGATGCAGTACGCTCACCGGGAAGCACCGGGCAGTCACTGGTTTGCCGACCGGCAAGCGCTCAAAGCCTGGCTGGCCGATCACCCCATCCGCGACTCGTACGTGCTGTTGAAAGGCTCGCGGGGCATTGGCCTGGAAGAGGTCGTGGAAGGACTTTAAGGCGGCGTCGATCAGCGCGGAGCTACGGCCCCCTGAGCGTGTCGGGCGGCGGCGTGGGTCCGCGGGGAGGATAGGATAATTTGGGGCAAGTTGTGTAAAAAATCACATGAGCCGCTGAAAATCACTATCTTACTAACGCGACCTTCTGCTTAGACGACACTTCCATGAAGATTTTGGTGGTCGATGATGAGTCCGACATCCAACCGCTTTTTGAGCAACGCTTCCGCCGCGAAATTCGCCAGGGCACCGTCGAACTGGCATTTGCCCATTCGGGGGAGGAAGCGCTTGCTTACCTGCACCAGCACATGTCGGAGATCATCCTGATTCTTTCGGACATCAACATGCCGGGCATGAGCGGCCTTGAGCTGCTGCACCGCATCCGGCAGACGTATGCCGCACCGCCGCCGGTGGTCATGATGGTGACGGCCTACAGCGACGAGCAAAGTTACCAGCAGGCCCTGCAGTACGGCGCAAACGATTTTTTAACCAAGCCGCTTGACTTCAACGCGCTGAAAAGCAAACTAAAAAGCGCCTTATGAGTGCCAAAATTTTAGTGGTAGACGACGAGTCCGACCTGGAACTTCTGATCAAACAGAAATTCCGGCGACAGATCCGCGAAGGAACCTACGAGTTTTATTTCGCGCCAAACGGCCGCAAAGCGCTGGAAAAGCTGCAAGAGCAGTCGGACATCGACGTGGTGCTCAGCGACATCAACATGCCTGAGATGGACGGTCTTTCGCTGCTGGTGAAGCTCCACGAGCTGAGTCCCCTGATCAAGACGGTGATCGTGTCGGCCTACGGCGACATGGACAACATCCGCACGGCCATGAACCGCGGGGCGTTCGACTTTGTGTGCAAACCTGTCAACTTCGCCGACCTGGACGTGACCATCCAGAAAACGCTCCGGCACGTGACCCAACTGCGCGATACCCTGCGTGCTGTTAAAGAAAACAACATCCTGCGCATGTACGTCGACGAGACGGTGATCCAGTTCATGTCACGGCAGGAGTTCGAGACGTCGGTGATGCTCAACGAAACCGTGCAGGCGTCGGTGGCCTTCGTCGACATCTGCCGTTTTACCGCCGTCAGCGAACACGCGCCTGCCGATACGGTGGTGCGGCTCCTCAACAAGTTGTTCGACGTGATGGTGAAGGAGATCATCGCGCAGGGCGGCTACATCGACAAATTTATCGGCGATGCGGTAATGGCCGTCTTTCGGGGCAATTACCACCTGGACCGGGCCATCGACGCGGCCCTGGCAGTGCGTAACCGGATCGATGCCCTGCAGGAAACCATTCCGGAAGCGCCCGGCTACGTCCCGAAAGTCTCGGTAGGCATCAACGCCGGGGAGATGATTTCGGGCAACATCGGCTCGGCCTCCCTGCGGCGGCTCGACTACACCGTGATCGGCGATACGGTCAACCTGGCGCAACGCCTGCAATCTTCCGCCCATCCGGGGCAGATCCTCATCACCCATCACGCTTACCAGCAGATCAAAGAGTCGTTTCGTTGCGAACCGCGCGGCGAAGTGATCCTCAAGAATAAGGAACAGCCGGTGGAGGTCTACGAGGTGCTGGAGTAAGTCGTCAGCCCGGGGGCGTTACCTCTGCGCGGTACTACGTAACGCCAAGTGAAAAGAGTGCTGGCAGAAAAATAGCTTTTGTTTCAGGACCATCACGTGCCCATTGAAACGTGGGCCTGCACTCATCTACGACACAGACACCTTTCTGGCCTCACTGTAATTTTCGTTCTGTAGCAAGGTATTCAATTATTATACTATCTTGTTGCTGAGCTTCTTTACGACGACAGGTACGCCTACGCATCCTTCTCCAGCCAATTTTTCCTCTGCTTTGGTGTGTGCCCCCTTTGTCGGGGCCAAAACGTATGCCTCTCCCCTAAACCCTACTGCCCTTCCCCATGAAATCCTCTACCCTGGCCCTTGCCCTACTCGCCGTGGCGGTTCCTTCCGTCGCGGTCGCTACCCGCCTGTACAACCGACGGCAACGCCGGTTGCAGACACGCATCCGCAAGTTTCAGCAACGTCCTCTGCACGATTGGTCACCCGCGTTTCTGCAAAGCAAGCGGCAGCGTACCGACCCTGTGGCCGATGGGGTGATCCGCGCCATTCTGGAAAATAACCAGGCGCACCTGATCAACGGCCTGTTTGCCGCCCTGGTCCGCAACGATAGCCCGTTGCCGACGGAACTCCCTCAAGAAGCGCACGATTATTTCGCGCTGAAGGGGCACCTGCCGCCCTGGGCCGACCCTGACCTGATTGCCGTCGCCGAACGCGTCTACCTGGAGCACGGTCCGCTCATCAGCCTGATTCTGAACTGCAAATCGCTTCCGGAAAGCTACGCCTGCGCCAAAGGGGCCATGGTGCTGCACCTGACAGGTCGCCTCAACGAACAACAGGGCGCCATGAACGCCTACAGCCGTCGCATTGTCGAGACCGCGCAGTTTGTGGTCAATGTGATGTCGCCCGGAGGCCTGGCACCGCACGGCACCGGCATCTGTACGGCGCTGAAGGTTCGGTTGATTCACGCCACCATCCGGCATTTCCTGCACCAGCAACCCGAGTGGGACGTTGCTCTTTTTGACGAACCCATCAACCAGGAAGACAAAGCCGGTACGCTCATGTCCTTTTCGGCGCTGGTGCTCGAAGGACTCGCGCTGCTGGGCGTCCGCCTTTCGCCCCTGGAAGAAGAAGCCTTTCAGCATGCCTGGTGTGTGGTAGGTTACTTTATGGGTGTAGACGACGACCTGCTGCCCAACAACGTGGCCGACGCCCGCAAGCTGGGCCACGCCATCCTCGACCACCAGATGCAGGAAAGCGAACACGGAAAGGCCCTGACCAGCGCCTTGATTCGCTTCAACGAAGAGGTGTCGCGGGAACCGGGACTAAGCGGCGTATTTCATGAGATGCTCTATTTCATGATGGGGAAACGCCTTGCCAGCCTGCTGGGTGTACAGACCGATCCCTCACAGGAGACCCAGGTGCGCCGCCGCGTGCTCGCCCTGGTAGGCGACGTAGAGCGCCTCGTGCATAGTTCGCGCCTCATGGAAGTGCTGGCGGAAGAGATGAGCAAGCTACTGCTCCATGGGATGCTGCACCACATGAACCACCACCAGCCCATACGCTTCTACCTGCCCGAATCGCTAAAAAAAGACTGGGGATTTGCCGAAACCGCCTAAACCCTTCCTCCCTTATGCACCAACCTTGGATCAATTTTACCGACTACGCCCCCCTCGGCCTCTTGTTCAACGGCGTGGGCTGTTTGTTCTGGGTGGTCTCCTACACGGCGCTGGTCTGGAGCATCCGGCAGAAAAAGTTTGTGGAGATGCCCGCGTATGTGGCGTGTGCCAACATCGCCTGGGAGTTTGTCTGGAGCGTGTTTTTCCATCCCGATTCGGGGCTGCTCTACAGCCTGAGTTACCAGGCCGCCTTTCTGCTCGACTGCTTCATCTTTTATTCGTTGCTGCGCTATGGCACCAAGCAGGTCATCACCGCGGGCTTCCGCCGCTACTTCACGGCCTTCTGCCTGGCGAACCTGGTGTTTTGGATCGGCTTCAGCTACTTCTACCGCAGCGAAGGGTACGACACCGCCATCGGGGCCAATTCAGGGTACCTGATCAACGTAATTCTGTCGGCGCAATGCCTGTTGCTGCTGGCAAAAACCGCAGAGGCGCATCTCTTTTCGTGGACGGTTGGCTGGAGCAAGATGCTGGGAACGGGGCTGATCACGGTGTCGATGTTCATCTTCTACCCCGACAACCACTTTGTCCAGTTCCTGGGCATCACCTGCCTGTTGCTCGACAACTTCTACCTCTACGTGCTCTGGCGCAAACGTCAGGCCTATTCGCTACTTCATACACCCCACCCCCATGCTCAATCGGCTGGTTAACTTCTTTGTTCCACCACAAGAAACGCAACGCGCCGACCGCCTGCGACTGGCCCGCATTCGTATCATCGTGTTTTTGCTCAGTGCGTTTCTCAACCTGCTCTACATCGGCAGCGCGCTGCAGTATCAATTTCATCCGGTCGAATACGTGCTGCTGGCCAACGCCCTGCTTTGCCTCGTCACCGCTTTTCTGCTGAAATGGGGGGTGCCCGGCTGGGTCTGTGTTCACCTGCACATGTTCAACCAGACTACCTCCGCGTTTGTCACCATTGTGCTGGGCAGCGGACTGGAATCCCCCTCCACCGTGGGCATTGTCCTGATGCCGATTCTCGCGCTGCTACTCTCCGACGTGCGCAACAGCCTGGTGTGGCTTGTGGTTTCGCTCGTTTTTTCGGGAGGCCTCTTCTATTACGAATCTACCTACGGACCGCTACCCAGCCATTTTGACGAACCGTATCGCCTCACCTACCTTTTTTCCAGCGTGCTGGGGGTCACCGCTGCGCTGTTTGCCTGCGCCCTGGTGTTTTACCACGAAAAAGCCCGGGCGGTCGATACACTGATCCGCACCAACCTGGAGCTGATCGGCATGCAGGAACAACTTATCCAGAAGGAAAAAATGGCATCGCTGGGCGAACTGACGGCCGGCATCGCGCACGAAATTCAGAATCCCCTCAACTTCGTCAACAACTTTTCGGACGTCAGTGGCGAGCTGGTGGAAGAGCTGAAAGAAACCCTACGCACACCGGAGCAAGATCCGTCCCTGGTGACGGAAATCCTGCATGACCTGACGCAGAACCTGGAAAAGATTCACCACCACGGTCGCCGGGCCGACAGCATCGTGAAGGGCATGCTGCAACACTCCCGCGCATCGGGCGGCGAAAAACAGCCCACCCGGCTCAACGACCTCACCGACGAGTATTTACGCATCGCCTACCACGGTTTCCGAGCCAAAGACAAAGCCTTCAACGTAACCCTGACAACCCGCTTCGATCCGCAACTCGGCAAGGTAAACGTAGCCCCGCAGGAACTGGGGCGGGTACTACTCAATCTGTTCAACAATGCCTTTTACGCTACCGATCAGAAGCGCAAGCTTCAGCAGAACGGCTACCTGCCCGAGGTGACGGTCAGCACCCAGAAAACCGGCAATCGGGTCGAAATTCGGGTGCAGGACAACGGCACCGGCGTTCCGGCGGCCGTCAAGCAAAAGATTTTTCAGCCGTTTTTCACCACGAAACCCACCGGCGAAGGAACGGGGCTGGGGCTTTCGCTGTCCTACGACATTGTGACGAAAGGCCACGGCGGGGAGCTAAGCATGGAGAGCCGCGAAGGCGAAGGCACGGAATTCGTCATCCGGTTGCCTGCGCTGTAGCATTCAGGCAGGTTTCTCCAGTGCCGAGGCGGCCCGCTGTTGCAACTGTTCTTTCATTTCGGCGACGGCCCGGTTCTGGTAGCGCAACCGGCGGCACATGATCTTCATGATTTCGCGGGTTACTTCAATGTGGTCGGCCATGATCTCGTAGAACGCGTGCTGATCCAGCCGCAGCAGAAAACTGTCTTCCAGCGCCGTGACCGACGCCGAGCGGGGTTCGGCATCCAACAGCGAAAGTTCTCCGAAAAAATCGCGGTTTTTCAGTTCGGCCAGCGTGTGCTCGCCGTCGTGCACGCGCACAGAGCCTTCGTAGATGATGTACATGCAGGTACCGATCTCGCCCTTTTGCACGATCTGCTCACCGACCACCACGGGAACTTCCTTCAGAATCGATGCAATGTCGACCAGAATGTCTTCGGGAGTTTCACTGAGCAATCGCGTGGTTTTCAGAGCCATCACTTTTTCAACGGCCAGCAGTCGGGAGTTCATAGCATTTTGGGCAAGTTTTTGAAAAAGTACGGACGCACCGTTTTCGGGCAACCGGTCGTGCTGAAAGCCCTGCAACGTCCAGCAGGCGGTTTCGGCCACCAGAGACGTAGGATGCGAGAGGGCTCCCATCACCTCGGCCGTCAGCGCCTCCAGTTGGAGCTGTCGCACTACGTAGAGCGTAACGGCCTGCGTCCAGACGTTGACCACCGGCACCTCCCGGCGGTTGATCAGCTTTTGCAGGTAGCCCGTCGGGGACAGCCGCACGTGCGGAAATCGTGGGTTCAGAATCTTGATCTGCTGCGCAATCGGGAAGTCTTCCAGCAGGGGCAAGATAATCGAACTCAGCTCTTTTGCAACCAGCACATCGAGCACTTCCAGCGCGTTGGCGCGTTTCTCCCGGCTGGTTAGTTGCAGGCTGTTCCAGACCTGTAACACGTCGTTGGCCTCGTACAGAAAAGAAAGCAACAGCAGGAGGCGGCGCTTGAGGTGGTGCAACTCCACTTCGAGGGCGCGAATCAGGAGGGCATAGTACGGCAACTGGGCAGCGGT
This sequence comes from Catalinimonas alkaloidigena, assembly GCF_900100765.1. NCBI lineage: Bacteria > Pseudomonadati > Bacteroidota > Cytophagia > Cytophagales > Catalimonadaceae > Catalinimonas > Catalinimonas alkaloidigena. The sequence continues at coordinate 104,073 of NZ_FNFO01000010.1, forward strand.
AGAAGCCAGGCCGATTGCTTCCATGGCATTCAGAAACCAGGCCGCGTCGGCCAGTTCGGCGTGCAGGGTACGCAGCACCACCTCTTTCTCGGCAGCATTGGGCTTGTAGCCGCAAAGCGAAAGCGAATGGAGAATCTGGTTCCGGACTTCGATGTTTTCGAAATACAGTTTGTCTTTTAGCAGAGCAATGGACTTGGCACCGCCTACTTTGCCGCAGATGGCGATGAGCCGGCGCATGCGTACCGGGTTGTAGTCGGCTTGGTTCAGTTCCCGCTCGAACAGCCCGATTACGCCCTCGCCGCTCTGGATGAGTGCATTCATCGCGACTTCGAACACGTCCGGCGACGAGACGGCCTGCAACAAGGGTTCGTACAGGCGCGGGTGACGAATGATGCCGGCCGCTTTCAGCGCGGCCTTCCGCACTACCACATCTTCGTCGTCGAGCAATCCCAACAGCGGGTGGTAAAAATGGTAGATGCCCACTTCGCCGATCACATCGGCCGCAAAAGCACGCTTCTCCGGCTGGGTGGCGTAGATGTAGTCGTTCAGGCGCTGCCCGGCCACGATCACGCCGTCGATGCCGCCGGAACAGATCAACCCCACCAGCGCACCGGTCCGCACGGGCTCGTCGGTAGCTTCCAGGTAAGGAGTCACTTCGTCGACCACCGTGGCCTCGCCCAACTTGCAGTACACCCGGAGGGCCTGTTTTTTCAACGCCAGCACCGTTTCCTGTTCCATCCGTTTCTTGATTTCTGGCAACAGCGAAGCCTGCCGCAGCGCATCCACTTTGGCGAGCGCTTCCTGCCGGACTTCTTCGGAGGGATGCACCAGCAGGCGCTTCAGCATCTGCGGCAACTGCCCGTGCCGGTGTTTACTCAGGATGTCGAGGGCGTACAGCACTTCGCCCGGGTAAGGGCTGTCCAGCTTTTCGTGAATCAGCCGCAGCGTTGCGGGGTCTTCCACCGACAGCGCATGGCCCGCCAGCAGTCGCTTCTTCAAACCTTGTTCCAGCACCCGCAGGTACCGGCGGTTCAGCACCCGGATGGCGGCGACCCACCCGACCAGCACCACCAACAGAAACCCGCTGAAGTACTGGAGCGACAGCGCATCCAGCAGACCGAACCCGACCAGCACCAACCCACTCAGCCCGACGGCTGCCGCTTCGACGTTGCCCAGCAGATCGAGGCCGAGCATTTTCATGCGTCTGGGCAGCGGCTGCAACAGCGCAATAAACGTGTTGCTGTAGAGCGACGACCGCAGGGTGTCGTTCGCCACCATGATCACCACCCAGAGCCAGACCAGCAGCAGCGTAGGTCCGACCAGCCCGCTGAGGAGGCTGGACGCCATGATGAGACCCAGCACCAGCGGGAGGGCGAGCAGCGCCGCCCGCAACCCGAACCGCCGCTGCACCTGTCCGTAGAGGAACGTTTTGAGGAGAAAGGCGGCAAACTGCCCCATCGCCAGAATAATCCCGATAAAAAAAGTAATCTGCGACTGGTTGGTGAAACGGCTGCTGACCTGGCTCAGAAAAGCGAACTCGATGAGGGTAAAGGTCAGCACCGCAAACACACAGGTCAGGGCCAGGGCGGCCAAAAAATCGCCGAGGCGACCCTTCCCTCGCCGGAAAAGCGACACCGGAGGCGCGGCCTCGGCTTCGGTACTGGTTTCTTCGAACGTCAGGGTGCCCGGCCGGGTCGTCAGCAGCGCCAGAAAGACGAGGGCACCGAGCAACGCACCAGCCGACCACCACAGCAGATTGGGCGTGCCGATCAGGGGCACCAACGCCGAAGCCAGCAAATAGCCCAGCACACTCGCGGGGGTTTCGGCGGAAGTGATCAGCCCGAACAGCCGTTTGCTTTGCCGCACGTCGAACAGCAGCAGCGCCAGCCGCAGAAAGCCCGCCGACAGGTACGAGGACATCACCCGATGCCACACAATCAGCCCGAAGGCCAGCCACGCCGCATGCGCCCACCCCATGCCGATCCGAAACAGCAGGATCACGACCAGAATCACCCCTACCTCGGCCAGCATCAGCGTCCGGGCCGGTACAAAACGCGTGATCCGGGCATACACCCCGTTCAGGAACAGCAGCAGCAGACCAGTAGAAAGGTAGACGTACGCCAGCGTACGAATGGGGTACTCGGTCAGGAAGAGCGAACTGGCCGCCGTGAAGAAAAGGGCCAGTGCCGTGGTCTGAAAGAACGAAAACAGCAGAAGCGTACGCACCACCCACACCTCGCCTTTCCGCAGGTTCAGCAGGTCGTTCAGGTTGGCTAGGTACCTCATCAATAACTCCTTCGAGATCAGGAAAACTGTTCGGTTCGGACGGTCGTTACGCTGCGTAAGCAACGGCAGCTGGTACTGAAAAGAGGGGTACGGCGGCCGGGGATCGTTGCACGTTTCCCGGGTGGCGCTACTGTCGAGCCGCGTAGGGCAGAAACACGGGTAGCGACGGATGCGGCCACCAAGTGATGATGTTGCTTCGGTGCAAACGGATGGACACCCGTGAGCGCATCTGTTTGAAAAGTAGCGTTTTTGCGCCAGCAATCCGTGTACCTACCCGATTATATTTCGAACGCTTTCCGGCAGGCGGCGTTTTTCCGGTGCGTCCGAACTCACCCGCCGGCCGCCCACGCCGACGTACCTTAACCGGTCAGAAACCGGAATTTCAGCGTCAGGCATTTTGTAGCTTCGCCCCATCACATCTCTGTTTCACATGTTGAAGACGACAGCACTGGTAGGCAGCCTGTTTCTGGCGGTGCCCTGCCTCGGTCAACTCCACGCGGTGACGGGCACCGGCGAAGAAGTACTGCTCTACGAAGACGGCACCTGGGCCTACGTCGATGGGGAGGTCGACAGCACTGCCACCATCCCCCTGAACGCTACCCCGTTCGTAAAAGCCAAAGACGCCACCTTTCTGGTCAAAAGCGACCGGGTGGACATTCGCGTGTACATCAATCCCAAACAGTGGAGCTTCGGGAAGGCGCAAAGCAACGATGCGGCCGAGTTTCAGTTCAAACTAAAAGACGAGGATGCCTACGCCATGTTCATCTCCGAAAGGCTGGAAGTTCCGCTGGAATCGTTTAAGGAAATTGCGCTGACCAACGGCAGAAATGCTGCGCCCGACATTCGCGTGGTAAAGGAAGAGTACCGTATGGTCAATGGCAGAAAGGTGCTCTGCCTGCAAATGAAAGGGACGGTTCAGGGCATGAAGGTCATCTACTACGGGTACTATTATTCGTTTGCGGGCGGTACGGTCCAACTCATTACGTATACGGCGCAGAACATGCTCCAACGCTACGAGTCTTCAATGGAGAAACTGCTCAACGGGCTGGTTGCTTTATAGGCGAATCACCACATAAAAAAAGCCGCTTTATCCTGCGATAAAGCGGCTTTTTTTATGCGAAACGACCTCGTCAGATCATCGCGACGGTGCGGTTGTCGAGGTGCTCTTTATACGTTTTTTTGTAGTGCACCTTGCATTCCAGGGCGTGAATGACCGGTTCGGAGAAGTCAACGTCTTCCAACTGGCTGGAGACGTTCAGCCCGCCCGGCGAAAACACGTTGATTTCCATCAGCTTGTCGCCGGCAATGTCGAGCCCGACCAGGAACATCCCATCCTGAATCAGCTTGGGTCGCACCAACTCCACAATTTCGCGCATGCCGTCGTCGATCTTGGCACGCGCCACCTTCCCGCCAGCCGAAATGTTGTTGCGTACGTCGTCACTGCCGCCGCTGACGCGTTTCATGGCCGCGATTTTTCCCTTGTGCTCGATGATCTGTCCGTTCATCACGAACAGCCGTGTATCGCCTTCAGTCGCCTTCGGCAGAAACTCCTGGGCAATCACGTAACCATCGCGGCTGATGGCCTCCACAATCTGGTTCAGGTTGGTGGCGTCTTTTTTCTTGACGACAAACACCCCCTGCCCGCCGGAGCCTTGCAACGGCTTCAGGATCATGTGGCTTTTCTGTTCCTCGTAAAACTCGCGGATCTGCGCCACGTTGCGCGTAATGAGCGTGCGCGGTCGCACCTCTTCCGGAAAGTGCTGGAAGTACATTTTGTTGACCGCATCGGACAGGGAGTTGGGATCGTTCAACACGATGACACCGTTGCGCGCGGCCAACTGCCCGAAAATCACGCCTGCGATCTGCGCCCAGCCCCGGTCCGGTCCTTCGGACGAAGGGTCGTTGCGCAGCATCAGCACATCGAGGTCCGGTGCCATAATCTGCGTAATCTCCGCCGTTTTGTCGTCCTGCAACGCATTCAGGTACTCTTCCTGCGTCTTGTACTTTTCTTTCGGGGCGCGACGTGCCGTAGCGCCCATGTACCCTTGTGGATCGTAGCACAAATCGCCCACGCCGATCAGGTACACGTGGTGGCCCCGGTTGTGCATACGCTGGGCCAGAAAGACGGTGGTATAGCCCGCTTTCTCGGTTTTTATATCGTTGATGACAAATGCTATGTTCATGAATCGAGTAGATTAAAAATGGTGACACCTTTTTTGACACGGGCCAGCCGTTCCTGCGCCTGCGGATCGTCCAGGTAACGCGGGCGGAGCGGCACCCGCTGCAGTACTTTGCGGTAGAGTAATTCCTGCACAAAAGGCAGGTAATCTTCCCGGATTTTTCCGACCAGCAGCGGCTCCAGGTCGTTCCCGGCCGCCAGGTAGGCCAGCAGGTCGATGAGGCCCTTCAGGTAGACAGCGTCTTTGGTGAGGCCGCCGCCCCGGTAAACCCGCAGCGTAATCTGAAATGCGTTGAACGGTTTAAAGCCGTAGTCTACCTGAAGCATACGGTAGGTATCGGGAAAAGATGCTCCGCGCACCATTGCATCCACGGCGATGACACGCGCCGCCAGCACGCGCAGGCGCGCGACCGTCAGCCCGCCCACCAGGTATTCGCTCAGCACGGCGAGTCCTTCCTGCAGCTCTTCGTAGCCGGGTACGCCGCTGTAGAGCAGTTGCAGCGGCTGGGCGCGGCCGTTGTACCACGTCAGCACGTGCGTCCCCACTTCGTGTTGGATCAGCGCTTCGGCGCGGTGCGCGGGAATGACGTAGTTCTTACCGATGTACAACTGCCCCTCCGAGACCATCAGGCCCGTCATATCGTCGCGGACGTAGACCTGGGCATCGACGCTTTCGTGCTGCGAGCGGAAAAATTCGATCTCCCGCAGGGCTCGCTGCCGAAAGGCTTCGGCGTCCAGACGCGTGCCTTTGGTTTGGCGCGTACGCTGGGTTTCTAGGGCGACCATCAGGCCTTTGGCCATCGTGAGAAGCCGGTCGTCGACCCCACCGAAAATCTGCAGACTGCCGTAAAGGAAGTTGGGGCTATTGCGGTCGGCCAGCATGGTCAGCATCCGGTCGATCTCCTGCCGTTTGTCGCGGAACAGAAACGCCAGCGTCGGGTCTTCCACGCGCTCGATGTAGATGTTGTGTAGGCGGCGCTTCAACAGGTCGGTATCGACCGGAATCAGGCGGTAGTGCAACACCGGGTCCTTGCGGTAATGGCTTTTGCGGAAGCTCCGCCACGCCTCCTGCGTGTTGACCGGCGTCACCAGCATCAGAAATTCGTAAGCCGTGCTGATCTCCACCAATTGCCGGTCGACCTCCCACACTTCGTCGGTCAGGTTACGCGACCCCAGCGACTGGAAGTGTACCGGCTTGCGTTGGGTCTGCAAGCGGATAAAATCGAACACCGTTTTCCGCAGGGCCTGGGTCACCTGTTCTTTCAGCGTGCGGAACAGAAACGGATAAGGCAGGCCGGTTTCGGGTTGGATGAAGAACGGCCGCATCGACAGTCCCAGGTACAGGCCTTCCAGTTTTTTCAGGGTCGGCTTGTCCAGCAGCGCGGTCCGGTCGGGTGGACTGCGGTCGTCGTCAGTAGGTTGCCCGACGGTAAACGCCAGTTGCGGCAGTCGGATGTCGCGCAGGGCCTGTTCGAGCGTGGTGACGGTGGCCGGCAGTTTCTTTTGGGGGCCGTGTACCTGAAACGTATGCTCGTTGTTTTCGTCGAGCCACACTTCCAGAATCAGAAACGCCGAAAAACGATCGGCCAACGGCTTCGCGATGGTGTAAACCAGTTGACTGACTTCCGGGTCGGACATGCCGTTGGTGATGAGCCACGAAGCTTCGCTGCGAATCAGTTCACTCAGCGGATCGAGCGCGGCTTTCTCGTCGTCGTGCGGCGACGCGCCTCCCCGGTACACGTACAGGTACGGCAGGGGACGATCGATGTACAACTGACCACCGCCGGGCAACGCACGCACGCAACGCGCTCCCTCCGCAAGGCACTTCGCAATCTCCTGCAACAGCGGATCGGTAATGGCCTCCGTCATACGAGATGGTAGTCACGTGAGACCGCTTCGCGTGCCGCCAGTACGCCCGGCACCGTAGCCGCCAGCGCGGCCCGAATGGCTTCGACCTGCCCGGGGTACGCTTCGCCGGTCCACTCGTTCATGAAAAATTTCTTAAACTCGATCGACATGACGCAACTCACGCCAGGGAACGTTTTGTGAATCCACTTCATCATGTTTCCGCCGTCGAACTTCACGTTCTCGCGCACGTCGAGGTGGCGTCCGTTAAAGTCGTGCTGTGCCAGTTCGTACATAAACGTATCGACCACCGGAGCCCAGCGGTCGCGGTCCATGCCCACCGTCCCGATGTTCACTTCGGGATTCTGGTGCGGGTCGGCGGCCGGTCCGTCGGCCCCGTCGCGCAGGTGGTTGTAAGTGTGGAGGTCGTAAATCACAAAGGATCCAAACTCGTCGACCAGGCGTTGCAGTCGCTGCTGCAAGTCGTCGTAAAACTGGTCGTATTTTGCCAGCGACGCCTGCGTGGGGCCGTCGGGTAGTTCTTCGGTCCACACGTGCAGGCCCCAGGCATCTTCGGGGCGGCGGTAGATCGCCTTCTCGCGCGGGCGGTTCAGGTCTACTTCGAAACGCGACGTGTCAACCACAATCTGCAGCTCGGCCACGTCGACCCAACGTGCCGTAAACGGATCTTCTTCGCGCAGGCGTTGCGCGTCGTCGAGGTTCAAAAGGGGATGGAGTTCGGGTCGTATCGTATGCCCGTCGTGGATGGCCGTGGCCACCAACGGGCGATCAGGTCCGGTGATGGAATAAAACGGTTTCATACCTTCTATGTACGCAACGACACAGGGAGGGTTGGTAAAATCGCAGTACGCCCCACAGGCAGCGCGCACTAGCGGACCAAAGGCCGGGCGGCCGGGTGCTTTCTACGCCGTTTTTACGAAGCCTACCCATCGTTCAGGATGTATCTTGCTGTACAAATTCGCTCTTCCTTCTACATGAAATATCTAGCTTTTTGCCTCGTAGCCATTCAATTGCAAACCGGATTTGGCCAAACCACGCCTATGCGCTCCCTCGAAGAACTGGTCAACCGGGAAGATCCTGGTTGGCGATTTGTAGAAGAGTGGATCGAAGAAGCGACCAATCAGGTCGAAGTGCTGAAGAGAGACGCTAAAAAAGCCGATGCTGCCCTGTATCAGACACAGGTCACGACCCGTTCGCCCATGGGCGCAATTATTTACGAGACGGGCGGTATTCTGGTAGATCATGGGTGGATTCGAATACTAGGTTCAGGGTCCGCAAAAATGACCCGAAGCCTACCCGAATGGAACAAAGGCAAACTCGCTGGCGAGTTGGGGCAGGGCACTACGCTTCTGTTAATTGCCGACGATGCCATCGGCGGATATTTTGCGTTAAACGGCGGAGCCTTTGGCAATGACCTTGGAAAAGTTTACTACTTCTCGCCCGACAACCTGGAATGGGAACCCCTTGATGTGGGCTACTCCGAATTCGTGTATTGGGCATTTACTGGCGATCTTGAGCAGTTTTATGAAGGGCTCCGGTGGAACACGTGGAGAAAAGAGGTGAGCCTCATGGACGGCGACCAAGTTGTGCACTTCTTCCCTTATTTATGGACTGAGTACGAAGACCTGGAAAAACTGAGCCGAAAAGCGGTTCCTGTCGAAGAGATGTGGAATCTACAGATGGACTTAAAAAATCAATTATTTGGAAACTAAAAAAGCCGCCTTCCCCAGCGGAAGAGCGGCTTTCGGTTCACTTTGAATGATTGCTCTTAATCAGCAAGTTCTTTTTCGGAGTGCAACAGCCCGACCGAAATCGAGTCTTCACCCAGGAAGTGCTCGATGTGGTGCGCGCGGTCTTCGGTTTTGGCTAGAATCCCTTCCAACAGGGTTTTGGTACCGTAATCTTCACCCTCAAAGGCTTTCTTGATACTTTTCCGCAACTCCACGGCGGCCGTTTTCTCGGCTTCCATGTCGCGCTCCAGCATCTCGCGGATGTGGAAAACGCCTTCGGGTTCGTGCTCAATGTAGGCGAGCTTGATCATGTTGGTCGGGTGACACGTGGGCGTCATGCCCATAACGGTCAGCCGCTCGGCAATGCGATCGTATGCTTCGTGCACTTCTACGTAGTTGCCTTCAAAAAACAGGTGTAAGTCGCGAAACTGAGGTCCTTCCACCATCCAGTGATGTTTGTGGTACTGCTGGTACAAAATCAGGAAAGAGGACAGGTGGCGATCCAGTTCTTTCGCCATCGATACCGCAACTTCTTTCGAAAGCCCAATCGGGTTTCCTTCGTATTCTTTTTGTTTTCTGAGCTTATCCATAAATAGAGAGATCTGTCTTGATACAGTTTAGTTACTAGTTCTATAACGCATAACTCCCTGAAAGGGTTGAGAAAAACCTGCGGTTTTTGCCGCGTCGGCTCCGCTATTCTTCCTGCTTTGAACCGGCGCCGAACCAGTTCATGACGCGCTCCCAGAACGTTTTTTCTTCGGGGCGGGGGTTCTCTACTCCCAACGTGTGCTTCATGCCCGACAGTGCCGATTTCCACCAGTAATTGAACATCGACTTCTGTGGGTTGCGCTCGAAGTAAATCTGCCCCACGCGCAGGTCGTCGCCTTTCGGATTGTCGGAGCGGAGCACCAGTCGGTTGGCCAGAAACGAAATGATGTCGCGGCGGCTCTCTTCGTCTTCCAGCACTTTGTCGCCATTCAGTACGCTAATTTTCAAGTCCTGGTAGCGCCACCGCAACTCGCCCCCGGAGCGTTCGCCGTTGCCCACAATGTGGAAATCGGTGCGTAGGTTCTGCCCCTCTTTGATGCGGACAAAGACGCGGTTCACGGTCATTTCGTTCAGCGCGGTCAGGTCCATCTTCCCCAAGGTACCCCGCACTTCGAACCGATCGGTCGAGTCGCCCAACATAAACTTCAGGTGCGCATCAAGACGGCCCTGCCCCATCAGGTACGCCGAGCCGTCGAAGGTAGCCGTGGCGCCCGTGTCGAGCATCCAGGGAACGTTGGTCAGGTTGCGCAACACGCCGTTCAGCCGCTCGAACGTTACGTAGCCGGGTTTGATGCTCTCCTCCCCCAGTTCATCGTAACGGATAAACCCGTCTTTGATTTTCAGGCTATCGATTTTCACGTGGATGGGCAATTCGCGCAAGATTTCCTGCGGTAGGGGACGGATGCGTTTTTCTTCGTACAGCTTCTTGTTTTTGTACGAAAGCAACCGAATCTGGTCCAGGTCCACTTCGTTGACGTAACAGTCGTTCAAGCGAAACAGCCGCTTCAGGTCGACGCCCTTCAGGTCCACCCGCGCAACGCTCACTTCCGTACTGGCGTTGCGTTTTTCCAGCATCTTGCCCATCTCGGAGCGCTTGAACAGCGGCGTATAGTGTAGGCTATCGAGCGAGAGTCGCCCGCCGTCCGAATCGATCCCGACGCTGTCGATCGACAGTACGTACAGGCTGTCGGGGGTTTCGATCCGGAACCCTTCCGCGCGCCCCCGGAAATGCTCCGAATAGAACATGCGGTCACGGTCCAGATGCGCCGTCGAGTCGATTTTAATGTCGCGAATGCGCAACGAGAAGCGAGGCAACTCAGCCCGGTTTTCGGCATGCTGCCATTGCTCCAGCACAATAGTTCCTTCCGAAAGCCACAACTCGCCCAGTTCGATGGTGTGCAGCACCCCGTTGAAATACTGATACACGTTCAGCGGATCGCGCCGTGAGGTTTGGGCGGTGTCCTGCGCCAGCGTATCGGTCCGGGCCAGTTCGTTGCGAATCACCCGCACAAAGGGCTCGCGAATCTCAATGGCGTCCAGGGCCAGTTCGCGTTTCAGCAGGAGTCGCATCACGTCGATGTCTTCCAGGTTGAGCCCGTCGAGCTGCACTTCGAACAAATTAGGTTGCTGCAGCAACTGTTCGTGGTGCTGGCGAATGTGCGACGTATCCGGTCCGAACAAAATCGACGACGAGCGAATCGTCCCGCCCAGAAGATTGATCCGCAGGTTCTGCACGTCGAGCTGGTACAAGCTATCGGTCCATTCCGTAACGCGTTGTTCCAGCTTGCGCCCGACGATCGGGCTGACTACATAGAGTGAAAGCACCTGAACGGCTGTGAGCAGTATTCCCAAAATAACGGCTGTGCTCAACAGCCAGATCAAGACTTTTTTCATGCAGGAAGAATCACGGTGGCAGAAGGCGGCTCGCCACTACAACGGTAGCAAGTCCGCGCAGAGTAAGTATTCAGAACGGGGAGGTGCAGCGCGGCACGAATAAGGCGCGGGGCTACTCGTTGCCCGGCACAATCAATCCGGCCACCACGTGTACGACGCCATTGGTCGCCTGTACGTCGGGGGTTTCGACCGGCTCGTCGGCGACTGAGATGGTGTTCACCACTTTGCTGATCGTGATGGTGTTGCCCGCCAACGTCGTCAATTCCATACCGTTGGTCAGGCTGTCGGCCGGGTAATACCCTTCGACAATGTGGTTCGAAAGCAGCACCTGCAATTCTTTGCGGCGGGTGGTGTCTTCCAGCAAGGGCTGAAGCGTAGTAGCGGGCAGTTCCTCGAACGCGGCGTCAGACGGCGCAAAAATGGTGAGAGGCCCGGCAGCTTCCAGGGCAGCTTCGAGTTGGGCGGCCTGCACGGCGTCGTACAAAGCCCCGAGGTCGTCGTCATACTGGACCCGCTCCAGGATGGTTTGCGTAGCGCCCAGCGAGACTTCAGTATCTTCTGCCTCGGTCGAGGCGGTATCGGAGGTTTCCTGCTGAGACGTGGTTTCGCCGCCACAGGCAGCCATGAACGTAACGAACAAAAGGGCACTGGCCCCGCGGGAAAGGTTTTTCAACGTCAACATCATTAAAAAATTTAGGAATGGGAATCAGACGCAGCGTCAGTTCCCACGCTGGGGAGGCGCTGCAATGATGTGTACGTAAATGTCGGGAAGGGGTTAAACGCGAGGCGCTAGCGCGCACTGTGGGGCAGGCAGATGCCGAAGCGGCTTCCCCGGCCAGGTTCGCTTTCGACCTGCAGGGTGCCCCCCATGCGAACCACCAAGGCGTGGCATAACACCAGCCCCAGGCCGGAGCCGCGTTCGCCATCGGTCCCGTACGTTCCCTGGTGGTGACCGGCCTCGAACAGGCACGACAGGCGGTCGGCAGCAATGCCCACGCCGTTGTCGCATACCCACAGCGTCTGGGCTTCGGGCGTGTGTTCCACTTCGAGCGAAATGGCACCCCCACGCGGTGTAAACTTGATGGCGTTCTGCACCAGATTCCGCACCACGGTGGCCAGCATGCGCACGTCGGTTTCCCACACGAGGGCAGGATCGATCTTCGTGCGAAGTTCCAAGTGCTTCTGTGTTGCCGACAAGCGTTGCAGCGCGATCTGGTCGTCGGCCCACGACGCCAGCGCCACGGGCTCCCGGTAAATCCGCCAGCCCTGCTGCTGCCCTCTGGACCACTCCAGCATGTCGTTGCACAAATGGTGGGTGGCCAGGGCCGTTCGTTTCAATTCCGTGAGGAGCTCTTCCTGCTCACCCTCGACCAATTGAGGGGCGTAGTCGGACAAAAGGGTAGCCAGGGTCTGCACATTGCCCAGGCCGCTGCGTAGGTCATGTGCAAGCAGTGCATACAGTTTGTCTTTGGCTTGCTGGGTCTGGTGCAACGCAGTAGTGGCCGCACGGAAAGCTTCCGCCTGCTGGTGCCGGCGCCGGAGTGTATGTAAACTAAGGAAGGCCGTCCCCCCTACAGTCAGCCAGACGGGCAATCGCTCTGCAAATGGCACGTTGGCCAGCGCACTTTGCCAGGCAGCCGCCTCGATGGCCCCAAAACAACCCAGGGTAGCCACCAGCAAGCCGATTACCGTCAGCAGATGTTGCCACTCGAACAAAAAGCCGATGGCCAACAGGACGAGGATGCAGTAGTAGCCCGTGGTGGCCTGATAACCCAGTCCGAAATTCCCACCTACCATCACCAGCAACGCGCCTACGATCAGCAGCAGACGCGCCGAAGTCAGGCGGCCGCAGTAGCTCAGCCACGCCGTTCCTCCAATCAGGAGACCGCTCCAGGCGATGGATAGCATCAACAGCGGCGTGGTCAGGAGCCATCCCATCATCAGGCAGAAGGCGACTCCACCCAGCAAGCTTGCCGTACAGACGTGGCGGTCGGTGGTGAGGACAGAAGCGGGAGTTGTACGAAACAAACGATCTGCATTCATAAGCACTTGGTTTTGACACATTCCGTAGAAGTGGCGCACCTGCCAACTCAGCATGCACGCCGCAAAATAGTCAAAACCTCACCGAGAGCTTTCTTTACAATTTACTGATCAACAGGCTGTAATATTCTCCCACAAATCGACAAATCTCCCTAAAATCCTATAACCAATTTAACCACATGACGGAAAAGTCATATTTAGGACCAGGTTTTACCGCATTGTACTCTTCCTATTTCAGCCGGAACGACGTCCCCGCGTAAAAACTCACGGGCGCCGCCGGTTGAAAGTACCGCCCGAAGGCTGCGTTGATGTCGTTGCCCAGGCTGTAGCGTTGGTTCATCAGGTTGTCGCCTCCCACAAAAAAATGCGCTTCGTACCACCGGGCGCGGTTGTATCGCCACCCCAGCCGGGCACTCACCACCGTATAAGGATCGGCATAGTCCTGGTTAGCGTCGTCGAGCGGGATGCGCCCCACGTGCGAGAACGTAGAATTCAGATACCAGCCGCCCCGCACCCGGAAGTCCAGCGTCAGTGCAACGCCCTGTTGCGGCACGCCCGGCAAAAATTTCCCTTCGTAGTTCTGGCCTTCCTGCACGTAGGCACCGTACCGGAAATGGTGAAAGGTATAGGCAAGCGACGTGTTGAGGCCCTCAACCCACCGACCAAAGTCCTGGTACTGGTAGGTGATCAGCCCCTCGATTCCCTGCTGGCGGGTAGCGCCGGTATTGCGAAAGCGGGTGATGCCGTCGGCTCCGGTGTAACTCACCAGCGCCTCCTGCAGGTTGAGGCGGAAGGCCGTCAGCTCCAGGTACCATCCCTCCGCAGGCGAAGCTTTGACGCCGACCTCGTAGTTCAGGCCTTGCTCGGCCTGCAACGAATCGTTGAGACTCCCGCCCGGCACCAGTACTTCGGCTAGGGTCGGCGGCGAAAACCCGTGACTCACACTGCCATACACCGACAACCGCTCGTGCAGCTTTTTGAACAGGGCCACGCGCGGAGAAACCACCGGCCGGAACGAGCGATGTGTGTTGAACAGGTCGCCGTCCAGGCGATCGAACAGCCGCAGGAAACGGTAGTCGAGGCGATTATAGCTCAGCGCGGCCGTCAGCCGAAACGCCGCCGGAAGCTCCAACTCGGCCTGTCCGAAAAACAGATACGTCATGGTCGTGACTTTATCGTTATAGCGCAGGCTGTCGGGCTGTCCGCCCACGTTCTCGTACGTATCCGAAGCTTCGAAGCCGTGCTGTAATTCGCCGCCCGCCACTAACGACCAGTCGTAGCCGGGCAGCCATTCGTTTCGGTAGGTAAAGACCGACCGCCCGCCCAGTGCCTGTTCGGCGTTGATTTTGTAATTGAATATGACCGGATTTTCGAACTGGGTCAGGGTGCCGTAAACGCTCGTGGTGTTCTGCCAGTGGTCGTTCCAGCGGTACTCCTGAATCAGACCAACGCCCAGCGTTTTGTTTAACAGGGCCGCCTTGGTGTCGACACTACCAGCGCGAGCTTGCTGCGGATCGCTTTCGTACTGCTGGCGCGTGAGCCCACCCGGAATTTCGTAATAGAGGTCTGAATAGTAGACGTTGGCCGATAGCGTGCGCGCCTTGCTGACCTCAAAACGACTCCACACGTTGGCGAACGTTCGATCAAACGCATTCTGCTGCCGGTAGCCCTGGCTCTGTTGCCGTTGCACCTGCGCTTGTACCAAGCCGTTTTCGTAGCCCGACGTCACTTCCGCCCCGTAACGCCACGTGCCGTACGATCCTCCCAGTGCGTTGACGCCTACCTGCACGCCGAGCGGTGCCTGCTGGCGGCTCGACAACAACACGGTGCCCCCCGTGCCCGCCCCGTAAAGGCTGCCGGCCGGGCCTTTCAGAATTTCCATTCGGTCGAGGGCCGACAGATCCAGCAGGCTGAGGTTGGTGTTGCCGTTGGGTTCAGAAAAAGGAATGCCGTTCCAATAGAACTTGACGTTCCGAATGCCGAACGGAGAGCGCAATTGACTTCCCCGAATCGCCAGCCGGTAGCTCCCGGCCGCCCGCTCTTCCATACGAACGCCTGGCAGGGTATTGACGGCCGGCACCAATGATGCATCGGAAAAGCGACGCAGGGCGCGGGTGTTCAACACACCTACACTACCGGCTGTCTCCGGAAGCGTCCGGTTGCTTTCGTACCCCCGCACGATCACTTCGGGCAGCGACAGCGCCACCGGAACGAGCTGCAGGCGCAACAGGGTATCGGTAGCGGTCACCGCAATGCGACGCGGCTGGTAACCAACGAACGAAAGTTGCAGGGTTTGCGGCGCGGACAAGGTCAGCACAAACCGACCGTTGGTATCGGTAGTGATGCCGGTTTGCGACTCGGTTAAGACGGAAACGCCCGTCAACGGCAACCCCGACTCCGCATCGCGGACGGTCCCCCGAACCGAAAACTGAGCGTAGAGAAAAGACGGAAGGGCGCAACACGCCAGCAGTAGAACAAGACGGAGCATAGGTCGGACAAAAAAGTAAAAGTAGGACAAGCACCATAAAAAACGGGTAGAAGCTCTACCCGTTTCAAAAAGCTTTGCTGTAATTCGTAGTTAAGGCCGTTCGCCGTCGGTAAGGGGCGCGTTGGCCGGAGGTGTGTTTTCTTCCATACTGACGGGCTCGTCTTTCAACGCCTCATCGTCCTCTTCTTCCTCTTCCTTCAGGCGGTATTCCGGACGGCGGATGCCCAGCAACTTGCGTAAACTCTCGAATTGGATGGTGTTGGCCAGCGATGCCCCGATCACTTCCGGGCTGTTGGTGGCCTGGAACTGCGTACGGTTCTGGTTGGTCCGGCGGAAAAACTTCACGTTCAACAGGCCATCAGCCAGCAGTTGGTATTCCACCACAATGTCCCCGATCACGTTGGTGACGTTCTGGTTACCCCCGTTCGGAACACGATCGCTCGCGGAGTTCCCTCCCAGGTCTACGTTACTACCGACCGTCACTTTAAGGCGGTCGTCAAACAATTGCTTCGACAGATTGACGCCCACCTGGCGGTCGTCCAGGCCGGTGCCGTACGTGCCTTCGGCGTTTTGCTTCGATCCGACGTCGACCGACACCTGCACCCCACCCAGATACTCTTCGGTCAGGTTGCTTAACTGCGTCGTCAGAACCTGGCTCACCGTTTCGTCTACTTTTTCGTTCACCGACTGCGCCGTTGTGCTGCTGCTTTGGTAACCATTGTCAGGAATCACCTGATTGAGCACCACCAGTCCGAACACCTGCCGGAACAACTGATTTTCGTTCTGGTTGATTTGCGCTACCCGTTGGGTCAGGGCATCGCCCACCGCGCGCTGCGTCTCCTCAGGTAGTTCGATCTCGAACCCGATGGTGGGCGAGAGCATTTCGCCCTGGATGCGCAACAGCACGTTGACCGGCTGTTTTTGCTTCGCTGCCGCTGCCGCATTGCCGGTCACCAATCCCTGGTCGGCCAGGCCGTAGAGCACCGCTTCGGATTCGTACACGGCGGTCAGGTTTACAGTGGCATCAGTCGGTCCGCCGTTCAGTTGAATGGTACTCCCCTTGCGGATCGCAAACTCTTTGTTGATGACCCCCAACAAGTTCATGGCGTAGTATCCCTTCTCGATTTCGTAAGTCCCCGAGATGATGATGTCCCCCTGTTTGGTCATGTCCACACTCAGGATCGCTGAGCCGACCGCCTCTACTTTGTTTTCTTCGTCGATGTAGATGTTGAGTTGCGTACCGGGCGTCAGTTCCACGTCCGCATCGAGCTGGAAACCGGTCAGGGCCATGGTGTTGAGCGCCGCCTGGAGCGAGTCAGCCTCGGGTGTGGCATTCCCGGCGATTACCGTGTCCGACTGCGTATCGTGGAATACGATGTAGGAGGCGGGTTGCACGTCGCCCGACGTTCCGGCATCGAGTCGCATCGAAACGCTCGATTCGTCCAACGTCCGGAAACGCCCCTTCGCCAGCATATCGGCAACCGTTCCGGTCACCGACAAATCGACCAGGGCATAGAGCCGTCCGTAAAATGACTCCAGCCCCTCGTATTGCGTCGAATTCAGGAATTTGAACTTGTTGGTGTTGACTTTCAGATTCAGCGATGGGTTGGTCAGGTCGGCAAACCCGATGTTGCCCGCCAGCGTCAGTTTGTTGCCTTCGCTGTCGCCCATCTGGAAGTTATTCATGTTCAGGGCGTTGCCCGTAAAACGCACACGCTGGTTGCTGAACTGGTACGGAACACCGGTAGCCACCGGGTAGATAACCGTGCTGTCGCCAAACCCCAACTCGCCCACAATGTTCGGTGCCGACGGGCTGCCCGTTACTTTCAGGTCGGCCGTCAGGTTGCCTTTGATTTGCTTCAGCGAAGACGCCAGCAACGGCTGGAACTGGTCGAGCCGGAAGCGCGACATGTCGATGTCGAAATCCAAGTTGTTTTCTTCCTGCGCCACATTATAAGTTCCCGAAGCCTGCAACTGGTGCTGCGGCCCTTCCACGTTGAGCGAGGCCGTCAAAATGTCTTCCGTGTTGCTTTTAGAGGCCTGCAACTGCATCATGCCCATGTCGGTGCTGTCCAGCATCAATCCTTCGATGCCGATGTCGGCCTGCACCCGCTCCAGCGCAAACGGATCGACCACCAGGGCATTCCCGTTGATGCGCCCCGCCAATCCCAGGGCCTCCTGGTCAAGTAGCGTGGCGATGTCGCCAATGCTGATTTCCCGCAAGTCGACGTTAAGCACGTTGGTACCCGCCTCGTTGAGTTGGGTCGAGACTTCCAGGGCCTGCTCTTCGTTGCTCAAGCCAAAATCACGAATCAGGAGGTACTCCGGTGCGTAGGCGATGGTGGCGTTGTCGGTCAGAATCCATTCGTTCCCCTCCAAAAAGAGTTGCGTCTCGTTCAGGTTAACCCGGAACGTATCTTCCAGAATCGCCAGCCTTCCTTCCAGTCCCAGGCGCGAAGGCGCACTATCGCCCGCGATTTTCAGGTTGAAGTCGAAGTTATCTTCCGTCAAATCGACGTTCATGCGCACGCCTGGCACGTTCGTGGTGCCCATCACAATCTGGTTGATCCGGCTGATCAACTGAATCTGGTCATCTTGTGTCTCGGCACTCAGTTGCAACGAATCGATCTCGGTGCCGCTGAACACGATTTTCCGGGCGTTGATGTCCAGTTCCACCTGGTTGTTGACGGAAGACAAGCTGGCGTACAGACTCAACGGATTGGGTAGCTCCAGTCCCGGCACAAATGCCTGAATCAACGACGGATTGGGCCGAATGTCGACGTCGAGGGCCAAAGTTTGCGGGGTGGCCGGGGGAACGGCGTCCGGAGAACGGAAGCGTGACACGTATTGCGCGATGATCTGTTCCATCGCGGCGGGCAGCTCTTCAACCGCGAAATTACCACTCGCGGTGGCTCGCATAAAGTCGGTATTTAGCGAAATGACCCGCCCACTGTCGGCGCTGGTACTCGCCTGCACAATGAGGGAATCATTAGAAAGCCGCTGCAAATCCTTCTGCATCCGCAACTCGCGAATCGCGATCAGCGCTTCCAGGGTATTCGGATTGAGTCCCTGCACACGTACGGTGTCGAGGCGCGTGCTGAGCGCCAGGGTATCGGCATAAAGATTCAGCGCATACAGGTCGACAGTATCGATCACGCCACTCGCCACAATCAGTGTATCGCCCGTCAGCTCAGCGCGCGCCGTCAGGTTCATCCGCAGGTTGGTGTCGTTCGTTTCAATGCGCGCGTCGGCCACGTTGTTCACGAAGCTTCCGGCCAAATTCAGGTCGTGGTACGCATAGTCGTTGTATTCCACCAGATCGATGTGCACACGGCTGTCGCGCACGGCCAGCGCACTGGGGCTATTGTCTACGTTGACATCGGCCCGCATGGTCAGGCGACCCAGGCCGCTGCTGTCACCCAGAAATTGCGCCAGCGAAAGGCTTTCGGTCCGCAACGTTGCCTGGATCTGCTGCGACGTAAAATCGTCGTTCATCTTCGCCTGAAAATCAGACGAAAGATTCCCCCGGTTGGTCACGACGCGCATGTTGCCTTGCAAATCGCGCGCGTAGCCTTGTGCATCCAGGAACAGCTGCACCTCGCCCAGATTTTGCATGGCAGGCGGCAGCGTCCCCGGCGCCAAAAACGCCCGGATAAACGTCAAGTCGGTGCGCACAGGATCGACCTGCAGGTCGAATTTTGCCCGCAGCGGATCGTAATACGCCTCGGCCTCGGCAGCCAGGTTCAAAACCAGCGCGTCGTCGAGGTGAAAGTTTCCGTTTTTCAGGGAGAGGTTGCCGTCCCGGATGTCCAGGTTCCCATTCAGGTAGAGTTTCCGGTTTTGCAGGGCCTGGAACGTGTCCAGATCGGGCGCAAAGTAGAGCGCATCCTGCATGCCGAAGTAATCTTCCTGCCACTGAGCCTGCGCCACCAGCGTCTGCATCAGTTGTTCTTCGTTGCGGAAATCGGCCAGGGCAATGGTCAGGTCGTGGGTCAGGGCCGAGTTCGGCGTGCGGAATTCCTTCAGCGTCGCTTCTACGCGCGGAAATTCGCCGCGCGCAGCCAAGGCCACGTTGTTGAGCCGGAATCCGCTGTTCTTTTCCGTGAACGCAAACTGATCAAGCGAGGCCTGCACGGCCGAATCGCCCAATTCTACGTCGTTGATTTCCAGGGCCAGATTGCCCACCGCAAGGTGATTGTAGTCCAGCCCTTCGGCGACACGCGCACTGTCGGTAATGTCGTAGCTCAGGTTGGTATTGCTGATCGTAAACTTATTGAGCGTGAGGGCAAAGCCGTCCAGGAAGGTCTTCATCGTATCGTTCCGCACCGAATCGGTCGCCGGGTTTGCCTGCACCGCCACCACAATGTTGGTGTCCACGGCCGACTGTTTGAAGGCGACATTCAGTCCTTCGATCTCGATCAGGTCGATAACCGGGTGCAACACCGGCTCGTCCAGGCCTAGCGTCGACAGATCGACTTCAAAATGGTTCAGGTACGTTTGCAGATCGTTGCCCCCCGGCACATCCCGAAAATCGAAACGCACCTGGTTCAGGGCCACGCCCTCCAGGTCGAATTTCCAGGCCGACGCGGTGGTGTCTTTCACCGTTGTATCGGATGAGGCAAACGCCTCCATCACAAACTCGTAGTTGAATTTTTCCTGGCCGGGCTCGCGGTAAAGGTTCACGTACGCGCGCTCCAGTTCTACCTGGTTGACGTTGATGGTCTGTTGGCCCAGGGCAAACACGCCGATGTCGACGCCCAGGTGACCGGCGTAGAGCAAGGTATCGCGCTGCTGATCTTCCAGGTAAATATCTTCCAGCACGACGGTCTTGAAAAAGTCGATGTCGACTTTCCCGATCCGCACTTCGGTGCCGAGTTGCTTCTGTAACGTGGTGGTGACTTTGTTGACCGCGAATTGCTGCACGGCCGGAATCTGCAACGCCACCCACACCAACAGGACTAACCCGATCACAAAAAGCAGCAGGTATAGCACTGATTTTAAGGCTATTTTCCCGATCCGCCAGGCCAGGCTGTGGCGCTTCGGTTCCGGAGCCCTCTCTTCTGTATTCTCACTCATATCATTCAAGCAAAATCTTCAACGGCTCCGGTCAGGCAGGGGACTTAAAAAGCGACCACAGCGCATCAGGTATCTATACGCAGAAAAATAGATTTCGGTACACGAGAATGCCCGACGTGGGGTATTCTCTACCATATTTTCAGGGAAGATACCCATTATTTAGAAAATACCGCAGAAGGAAATACCTTTGGGCATGACCTATGAAGAAGGGAAGCAGAAGTTTGTCCAGACCTGGGGGACGTTAGGGTCGACCTGGGGAATCAACCGGACCATGGCGCAAATCCACGCCCTCCTGCTCATTTCGCCGCGCCCGCTCTGCGGCGACGAAATTATGGAGGAACTACAAATTTCGCGGGGCAACGCCAACATGAACATCCGGGCGCTGGTCGACTGGGGGCTGGTCAGAAAAGAGATCATTGCCGGAGATCGCCGCGACTTTTACTCGGCCGAAAAAGATACCTACCGTGTAATGTTACAGATCATGAAAGAGCGGCGGCGGCGCGAACTGGCACCGGTGGTCGGCGCCCTGGACGAACTGCGGGCCGCGCCGCTTGAGCGCTCGGCCGGCGAGTCGGAAGCTGAGGCCGAAGAGTTTACCAAGATGGTCCACGCCCTGTCGGACTTCACCCAAAAAGCCGACCAGATGCTGGAGATGATGATCCGTCGGGACGAGCACTGGTTCTACGGCAAGCTGATGAAAATGCTGATCAAGTAGGGAGTTGTGCGTTGCATGGCAGAGGGCAAATCAGCATTGCCCAACCGTCAGCACACTTCCGGCCTAAAGCCATCTCATAAGTCCGCTCATTTTCCTTTTTCATGCATTCGCCACTTCACAACATCACACCTCCACCCATGGACGAAGCACAATTCTGGGAGATCATTGAAGAAAGCCGTACGGACACGAAAAGCGCCGAGGAGCACGGCCGCGCACTGGCCCGTACCCTGCGCGACCTGGACGACGACGAACTGGAAGCGTTCGAGGAGATTTTCTGGGACGTACGCGCCCGCGCCGACCAACCCGATCTGATCCGCCTCGTGCAAACCCTCACGGACGTGAAAGACGAGGAAACGATCATGGATTTTAAAGACTGGCTGGTGTCGCTCGGCCGGGAACGCTTTTACGACATCGTGCAGCAGCCCGATTTGTTGCTGGAATTTCAGAATACGCTCGTGGCGTGGGACATTCCCAGCGGCCTCATTTTTTCGGCGATCTACCAGGCGCAAGAGGGGATCAGCGACGAAGAAGAGTAAGCCGCGGGCGCTTCTGTGAACAGTTTCCTGCCTGCGTTGTTACCCTAGCGAGGCCGCAGCGTCGCCCGGTGTCTTGTCCGAGCGAACGGCCGGCGGGCTCCTTTTGAAAACGTTTTTCCCATGCATGCTGACGACGAACCAGAATTCTTCGAGATCGATCCTGATAAAATGGCCGAAAATCCCGGCCTGTTGCCCTACGCCCACACGGTAGGCAGTGCGGTCATACGTCCTGAAGACAAAGGCAAACTGAAAGGACGCGCCGTGGCGGCCATGCACCAGCAAACCGACCGGCAACTGCGCCAGCTCTACGAACAGATGCAGACGCTGGCGCTCCAGGCCAAGGCGCTCAAACAGCGCGTCGAGGTTTCAGAACGCATTTACGTGTCGGACATGAGCTTTGAGCCGGTGATCGGCAACACGTACTATTTTTACGAGCGAAAAAACGGCACCGACGTGCTGTCGATGGTCGCGCCGCACGAGTGGGGCCGGAGTTTCCCGTTCCGCCGTTTTGTGGCCGAAGCCACCCTCCTGGCCGACCACACCTGGGAAGTCCGTTTCGAGGAAGAATCGCCCGACGCCTGATTCCTAACCTTTCTTCATCGCGAGCGACGAGAGCGATTCTCTTGGCTTCAGAGTGCGCGTCCCGGACTCCCAAAAAATAGACGTACTATTTCTCCTTTACCGCGTGTAGCAAAAGGGGTACGTCTAAAAGCAAATGCCTGAGAAACGTAGCGTTCAGGCAGGCACCAAAGCGCCACACAAGTGCCTCCGTCCGCTGAACTTGTCCGCCTACAGACCCTACCCTTCAACCTTTTTATATTTTTTTCCACCCTTCAGGCAACGCCCGGCCGTTTCGTTGCATTTCTACTATTAGAACCCTGATGCGGAGCCTTGACCGACGAATCCCTCATTGCCCAGTGCCGGAACGGCAACCCGAAAGCACAACGTAAGCTCTACGACCGCTTCGCGACGCCCATGTTCCGGCTGTGTTTCCGCTACCTGAAAAGCGAAGTGGAGGCGGAGGATGCGCTGCTGGCCGGGTTCGAAAAGGTATTTCGCTACCTGGATCGGTTCGAACACCGGGGACCGCACAGCCTCGAAAACTGGGTCCGACGGATCATGGTCAACGAAGCCCTGATGGCCCTGCGCCGCCAAACCAACTTTCCCGAACTGCTGGAGTCCGAAAGCGAAGCGCTGCTGATTGCGGTGCCTGCCACGTCGACGCTGGAGGCGGAAGAGTTGTACAACTTGGTGCGGCAACTGCCCGTGGGCTACCGGACGGTCTTCAACCTGTACGTGCTGGAAGGCTACAGCCACGCAGAAATCGCTACGCTGCTGGGCATTCAGGAAGGCACCTCGAAATCGCAACTTAGCAAAGCGAAAGCCCTGCTGCGACAACTTTTACAAAAACACGGCATTACCCATGCACTCTGACGAACTAGAACGGTTTTTTCGGGACCGGCTCCGCCAGCTCGACGCGACACCGCCGCCGCAAGCTACCTGGACTCCCGACCGCACGTGGGCACGGCTGGCTGCCGCGGCTCCGCCCCGCCCTGCCCGACGGTGGTATCGTTGGGCCGCCGCGGTGTTCCTGCTGTTGCTGACCTTGACGGGCGTGAGCACCGTCTACGTCCGGCAGCAGCGTCAGATTGCGGCACTGAAGCAAGCGCTGGAAACAGCCCAACGCCAGGCCACGGCCCCTGCCTCACCCCCACAGCAAGCGACCGTCCGCACCATGCCACAAGAACAAGAAAAGAACACCGCGGCCACGCCAGTTTCGCCTGCGCCGCCAGCCGCTGCGCCGCGCCTGGCACACGAAAGCACCCGGCAACGCTCTCAGTCGGCTACGGTCCCCACGGGAACGACACCAATCGCCGTACCTGCCCCGGGGGTGCTACCGGTTCCCGTCGATACAGCGTCCCGACTAGCTGCAACAACGCCATCAGAACAATCAGATGTTTCGCCGCTACCCACGACGGCGAAGCCGCCATTGCCCCAAACGCCGAAGGAGTATCCTACACAGGTCACCGTTCGGTACGAAAACACTAAAGAACCCATCGCTACGCTGGTGCTGTCGGCCCCAGACGCGAAACCGAAAAAGCGAGGACTCCGGCTACACGTAGGCCGACGTTCTTCACCCGAACCTGAACCATCCGGCAACGCCTCGTACGTGGCACGCCTCAACCGTTAAAAACTCACTATTTCTTCTTATGAACACCTTGTATGCACGGCTGTTCGGCGCCTGGGCCGGAAGCTGCCTGACCCTACTCTGCCTTGCCGGAACGGCAACGGCTCAAACGTATCCGGATACCATTCTCATCCACCTGCCCGACCGCGCGCAGCTCCAACTGGCCGTTCCCAATGCGGGGAAACTCGACGCCATCGAAAGCCTTAACGCACTGTTGCAACGCCTTGAGCAAGACCTCGCGCCCGTACAAGATTCGCTGGTCGATCCCCACCGCGTGACGGTGGTCCGCTATGTGCACGGGACAGAGGGTCGCCAGCTCACGGTGCAGAACACGACCGAGGCGGGGTATGAAGTGCGGTACGATGCCCGCGGTACACTGGCGGCACAGCAACGCCAGGCCGACACGGTGTATTTTCCGGTCGGCGGGGCCGGTCCTGCGCGCCTCACGCTGCCGTCTGTCACCCGACTGGCCGACGTGATCGCGGCCGATCCGGATGCCCGGCTTCGCGAAGTGGTGGCCAAAGCGCATCCACGCTTTCAGCAAACCGTTACGTACAACCCCGACGCGGCCGAACCGGTGCAGACCCACTTCAAGCATACGGACCAACTGGAGATTACGGGCGGTGCCGGGGTGGGCGTCGTACGCGACAAGCTGGTGCCCGACCTGGCGCTCAACTTTGCCTTCCGGTTTTCGAAAAAGGCGCAGCCCAGTGCCCACTATTTCGCCGTAAGCCCGTCGCTACACTACTTCTTTGCCCGGCAACCCGAAGGGAACTACAAGATGGATGTCAACACGTTTGTGTCGGTGGCGTACGCCCGGCGCTTCCCGCAGTCCATCGTGGGGTTAGGGGCGGGCTACCTGGTGCGGAACAAAGGCGATTATTTCGGTGATAACACCATCAAGCTTTTCGGCTGGCTGGGCGGCGTGGAAAAGAATTACCGGGTCTACCCGGAATTGATCATCACCGACAATTTCAAAACCGTTTTTCCGGGCATTCGCTTCGGCATCGGCATCCATCCTTAAGCGCTATCCTTCGAAGCCGAAATCGTGTAGCCATTCCCACGGGCCGTTGCGGTAGGCCCACAGGCACACGCCCGTCCCCTGCGCCTGGAACGGAGCGAAATCCTGAGCCAGTTGCTGCTGCAACGCACGGGCTTCGGCGGGCGTCACTTTGTTCTGCACGGTGATGTGCGGCCACAGTTTCTGCCGATCCTGCGGTGTCAGCCACGCCTGCCAGTGGTGCGCCAATTGCTCCCGCCACGCCACCAGAGCCTTGTTTTTCACCACGTAGGCCACGCCTTTGCCGATCATTTTTACTTCGGTGACCGGCAACGTAAGAGGGGGTTGCGCACGACACACCTGCGCCAGATGGTCGGCAATACACGGCGCTTCGGTGCCGGGCAGGTGATGGAACAGCGACAGGTGCGCTTCCAGAAAGTTGCGTTCGGCCGGAAAATGTGCTTGTCGGAGCCGGTTAAAAAATTGAAAGGACGGTTTGTCGAGGGCCAACGTTAGGACCAGCGGAGCATCAACGGGAGTCATGCTTACGAAACAAGTCGACCTCGCCATTGTTTTCGGAAGGGGCCATCGGATCACCGCGCTGCCCCTTACTTTTGCGCCTCACCGCTGCCGCCCGCTCGGCAGCCTACCCAACACGCTATGCCCTTACTCCAGCATCTTTTTCCCTTTTTCGGCCGGGAGCCGCGCCCCGAAGAAGTGGCTTTCTCGCCGCAATACAACGGAAAGCGGTTTGTGAACCCCGTACCGACTTCCTCGCTGCAACCGGTCCAGATTCCCAACGTCATCAAGCGGCAACTGCAAAACGGGGCCGTAAAATCGCCCAACGCCGATTACCTGTTTGGCGAAACCGGACAAGAACGTCTGCAGGACGGCGCGGCCTTTCACGTCAACTGGCTAGGCCACGCGTCGGTGCTGATTCATCGGCAGGGCAAGTATTACCTGACCGATCCGGTGCTTTCCGAGCGCGCGTCTCCGTTTCGCTGGCTCGGCCCCAAACGGTTCTTTCCGTCGCCGATTCATCCGGAACGGTTGCCCGACCTGGAAATGGTCATTCTCTCGCACGATCATTACGATCACTTCGACTACCCGACCTTGTCTCGCCTTCATCCCCGGGTGAAGCGTTTTGTAGTGCCGCTGGGGGTGGGGGCTTCGCTGCGCGCCTGGGGAGTGCCGCACGAAAAGATCGCCGAACTGGACTGGTGGGATACGTTTCAGACCGAAGGTCTTACCCTGACCGCTGCGCCGGCGCGCCATTTTTCGGGACGGCTTTTTTCGCGCGATAACACGCTGTGGTGCTCGTGGTCACTCGACTTCGGCGACTGCCGACTCTACTACGGGGGCGACTCCGGCATCTTCCCCGGCTTTCAGGAAATCGGGGAGCGGTGCGGACCGTTCGAATGGGCGCTTATCCCGATTGGAGCTTACGACGAAGCCTGGCACGACATTCACCTGGACCCCGAAGAAGGATACGAGGCGTTTCAGATGGTACGCGCCCGGCAGATGATCCCGATTCACTGGGGAACGTTTCAGTTGGCGATGCACAGTTGGTACGAGCCGATCGAACGGTTGGAAGCGATTGCTCCCACCGAGGTGCTACTGACGCCCGCGCCAGGCGAATGGATCTCTCCGCAGTACGGTCCTGCACGGCCCGACTGGTGGAGGCGCTTCTTGCCCCGCTAACCTATCCCATCAAAAAGGCCCCGCTCTTCGAAAGAACGGGGCCTTTTTAGTTCGAGCCTTACGGCTTGGGTTTATTTCTTCGGGCGGCGGAACCAACGCTTCTTTTTACTCTTGGCGGCGCCGTTGTCTCCGGAAGCGGTCTGCATCACTGCCGATTGCTTCGGAGCGGCTGGTTTGGACTCGCGCGACGGCCGTTGCGGACGACGCCCACGCCCCGAGCGCGCCGAGGGCTGCGGTTGTTCTACTTCGACGGGCACCTCGTTACCCAGCGGGTAAGGATGATCGTCGATGACCGGAATGCTCTGCCCGATCAGCCGTTTGATGTCGCGCAGGTACGGTTTCTCTTCATGATCACAGAATGAAAAAGCGATGCCGCTGGCCCCGGCCCGACCCGTACGACCGATGCGGTGCACGTAGGTTTCGGGAACGTTGGGCAGCTCAAAGTTGATGACGTGCGACAGATCGTCGACGTCGATGCCGCGCGCTGCGATATCGGTCGCCACCAACACACGTGTCTGCCGGGATTTAAAGTTGCTCAACGCCCGTTGCCGCGCGTTCTGCGACTTGTTGCCGTGAATGGCTTCGGCAGTAATGCCAGCTTTTTTCAAATCTTTGGCGACGCGATCGGCCCCGTGCTTGGTGCGGGTAAACACCAGCGCCGTTTCGATGTCGTCGTCCTGTAAGACATGCGTCAGCAGCTTGCGCTTTTCCTGCTTGGATACGAAGTATACCGCCTGTTGGACCGTCTCGGCCGTCGACGAAACGGGTGTTACCGACACGCGGGCCGGGTCGCGCAGAATCGTGCCCGCCAGTTTGGCAACGTCGGGAGGCATCGTAGCCGAGAAGAACAACGACTGCCGTTTTTGTGGCAGCTTGGTGATGACCCGCTTCACGTCGTGGATAAAGCCCATGTCGAGCATGCGGTCGGCTTCGTCGAGCACGAAAATCTGCAACTGTTGCAGGTCAACAAACCCCTGGTTGATCAGGTCGAGTAAACGCCCCGGTGTAGCAATCAGCACGTCGGCTCCGGAACGCAACGCCTGTACCTGGCTGTGTTGGGAAACACCACCGAAAATGACGGTGTGCCGCACGGAGGTATGCCGGCCGTACGCTTCGAAGCTTTCGCCAATCTGAATTGCCAGTTCACGGGTAGGCGTCAGGATCAACGACTTGATGGTCCTGCGGCCTTTCTTGGGCGTAGGCTGGCTAGCCAGCAGTTGCAGGATCGGGATGGCGAAAGCAGCGGTTTTACCGGTGCCGGTCTGCGCCGTCCCCAACAGGTCTTTGTGTTCCAGTACGTGCGGAATGGCCTGGGCCTGAATCGGCGTGGGCGCCGAGTACCCCTCGGTAGTGAGCGCCTGTAGGATGGGCTCGATGAGCCCTAATGATGCGAATGACATAAAAACTCAGGAAAGGATGCGCGCCACAGCGGCTCCCGGTCATCCGATCGACATAAGGTTAATGTGAAAAAAGGCCTGCCGGGAAGTACAGGCCGGTTGAAAACAGCACGAACTTGCGCAAAGTTCAGCGTTTTTCCATAAAAACATTTTTCTCGTCTGCGTTCCGGCGTTGTTCACAGCCACGAGACCGAAAAACTCAGGCGCGTTCAGACAGCAGCGCCTGCTCGGCTACGGTCTTGCGGGCCTGATGCCACACCCGAATCAGCATGAAGACCAGCAGACTAAGCGCAAAAAAGAGTTGTCCTAACTCGGCCTCGCGCCCTGTGGGCAGATTCAACATGCAAAGCGTAGCCACCAG
This sequence comes from Catalinimonas alkaloidigena, assembly GCF_900100765.1. NCBI lineage: Bacteria > Pseudomonadati > Bacteroidota > Cytophagia > Cytophagales > Catalimonadaceae > Catalinimonas > Catalinimonas alkaloidigena. The sequence goes on from NZ_FNFO01000010.1 coordinate 132,078, forward strand.
AAACCACGGGTACAGAAAAGCGGGGGGAAACTTGACCAGCCGCAGCACCTGCCGGTATTTTTTCAGCTTGCGGTTCCGGTACAGAAACGGCAGCAAAATGCCGTAGAGAAACAGCACCACCGTCACGACCGGCCGCGTTTTGACCAGCGACAGGAGGGGCGTTCCCGATACCCAATGCTCGTCGGCCGGGGCACTCAACGTCGCGGTCGATTCGGACGCGCTGACGAAATGCTGTCCCCAGTCAATTTCTTCTACCGCGGCCACGACCATCACGGCCGCAAAGGCTGCATAGAAAAACCGGCGGCGAATGGGGCGATACGTTACCGTCAGGGCCAGAAGCGCCGTCACGAACAACGTAACGGCCGTAATCCACTCAATCGGCTGGTCGTCTGCCAGCAACTGCAGGTACCACGCCCGGTGGGCCACCAACAGGTACGCGAAGAAGAGAAGAAGTACGGTGAAAACGCCGTGTACAATCGAACGAAATAGCATGGCTAAGTTGAGTTTGAGCAAAAAGTGAGCAATCAAAATACGTTAACCTAATATTACGCTTAAGTTACGCAAATGTTAACAAAAACTCTAAATCGCTGAAGATCTTCTTCTTAAGGCCATTGTTTCGGGATGCCTGCGTCTTGTGCTTCCTGGGCGGGGGCCGTGGTGTGCAGGTGCTGTAACAGTTGGTTCACGTCGTCTTCAAACTCGATGTAATAGTCTTCGTGCAGCTTGCTGAGCCGCTGCAACACGAATTGTGTGCGTTTTACCAGATAGGCCGAAATGGTCCGGGTACGCGACGTCGCCTTCCGCAAGTGATGCATCTGGTGCGCATAGACCTCGTTCAGCATCCGAAGGGTCAGCTCAATTTCGCCGTGTTTGTCTTTCGTGATTTTGGTATGGTAGGTAATCATCGCATTGACGCTGCGCATGTCCATCATCAGCCACCCGGGGCTGTAATGCTTGTCGTGAGCCAGCCGGTAAATGGCCCGCCCAATTTTGTCTTTCCGGTCTTCCAGACTTTCTTCCGACTCCAGCAATTCGAACTGCAACTGATCGACCAGCTTCTGATCGCGCGCCACCAGCCGCAACAGCAGCTTATCTTTTTCGTGCGTGGGCATGGCGCAAATGGCTTCCTGAAGATCTTTCGACAATTTGGGCATGGTGATGCGGGTAGAATGGGACATCTGTCGGAAGGTCTGTCCGAACCGCGAGTCCCGGTAGCGATGGAAATCGGCAAAACTACAGCCCAATCGACACAATCCGAAGAACTTATGGCATTCTGCACATAAGTTACCAACCCCACCGGGGCCGCTTCGTACAACGTTAGCATATCCTGCCTAGCAGGACGACACGAATCGAATTTACACTCATGATTACAACAACTTGGACACGTCGCCTGTTTGTGGCAGGAGCCGTGTTATTCGGATCATATCAGGTGGCTCAGGCGCAAGTTCAGCCCGCGCCTACGCAGACGCAGCCCCAAACCAACGACTATTCAGACGAAGAGTTGCAACAGTTTACGAAAGTGGCCCTCAGCGTCAACGACCTCGAAATGAACGCACAGGAGCAATCCATCGCGGCCATCGAAGGCGAAAACCTGGACATCGATCGCTTTAACGAAATTGCGGAGTATCAGCAACAGAACTTAAACGCGCAGGAAGAAGCCGCCCAGGCGGAGGTCGACACCTCTAGCGCCCCGACGGTCGACGAACTGGCCGCGTTCAACAAAGCCGGGCAACAGATCATGCAGATTCGCCAGGAGACGACCGAAAGCATGATTCAGGCCATTCAGGCCGGCGGCATGGCCCCGGAACGTTTTCAGCAAATCATGATGGCCTACCAGGAAAACGACCAGTTGCGTCAGCGCATCGACGCCATGCTGATGGAGCAAGCGCCGGAACCGCAGAAAGACTAACGAACTACCTGATTTTATTAGACAGAGCCTCGTCGGATCCCGGCGAGGCTTTTTTCGTGCTGCTCGCTCCGGATGCAGAGCATCAATTGCGCTCGGTTCCCTAACTTGACGTCGATTCCGAACCTGAAACGAAGTCATGGAAAACGCCCAACGCGAAATGACCCTCCGCTTTCTGGCCGAACCGACCGAAATCAACTTCGGCGGCAAGGTGCACGGCGGCACGGTAATGAAATGGATTGACCAGGCGGGCTACGCCTGTGCCGTCGGCTGGAGTGGCCGCTACTGCGTCACGGTCTACGTCGGCGGCATCCGCTTTTACCACCCCGTCCACATCGGCGATCTGGTCGAAGTCCAGGCCAAGCTGATCTACACCGGCACCACCAGCATGCACATCGCCGTCGACGTGCGGGCGGGCGACCCGAAAGATCCGCACATGAAAAAGACCACGCACTGCGTGATCATCTTCGTCGGCATCGACCGCGACGGCAAACCGGTGCCCGTCAACCGCTGGGAACCCAAATCAGAAGAAGACCAGTCCCTGCAGACGTACGCGCAGAAGCTGATGAACCTCCGCAAAAGCATCGAGGAGGAAATGCGGGAACACCGCGTGGAGTGAGAAAATTGCAAAGGGCAGATTGCAAGTTTCAGATGGGCTGGCACCAGAATCATGTTGGATGCGTAGTGATTCATCCACACTATTTCGGGCCAGGCCAGCGTGGCCCGGCTATAAGCTGAAGCCAATCCAAGAGCGACTGGGCGTTGGGTTTGAACAAGACCAAAAGCCCTCGAAAGACTGATTTTGAGAGATCACACCCTGAATGAAGTTTTCGACCTTGACTATGGAGAAGAAGCGATAAGGGACACGGTTGGTGGCAGATGGAGAAGGCAAAAAGTAGCGAAAGACGAAGCCTAAAAAATCACTTGGCATTAGCAGTCTCTCCTACTAAAGCAATAGCACTATCGACAATACGAATGAGCAGACACGCTACGAATCTGCAAGCTGCCAATTTGTAATCTGCAATTTTCAAATCTGCAATCTTTACTCCACCACAAAGTCGTAGCTGCCAGAGCCGATGGCGATCCGTGTCTTCCCGTTTTCCGTGGAGAGCAATTCGATCTCTTCGTAAGCGCTGAGGGGCTTACCGCCTTCGGTGATCGTAGCGGATTTACTGGCGGTGGGCAAATAGACCGTTGCGGTGGAGGAAACCGGGATTTCAACGTGCAGGGTAAAGCGCTTGCCTTCTTTTTTCCAGTCGCTGACGATCAGGCCGTAAGGTGAACGGTACTGGGCGCGGGCCGACGTTACATCGCCGACGGGTTCGGGACGGATCACGATCTTTTTGAAGGCCACCTCCGACGTATCGCGGCGGATGCCCCCCAGCCCTTCGTAAAACCATTCCATCAGGTGACCGAGCATGAAGTGGTTGTTGGATACCACCGGCAGCGCCTGCCACGATTCGGTGAGGGCCGTCGCACCGTGCGCCAGTTGGTAGCCGTAGCCCGGCACGTCGTCGCGGCTGTTCATGTCGAAAATCACGTCGGAGCGGCCCGCTGCGTCGAGCGTCTGCACCACATAGCGATAGCCCACGTCGCCCGCCGTCAGGGCATTGTTTCGTTTGCGGATGTCGCGCACCAAATTGTTCAGCACGCGCGGTTGATTGTTTGGTTCCACCAGCCCGACGTACAGCGCGATGGCGTTAGCGGTCTGGCTGCCCGTGGCGTATTGCCCCGTCTTAGGATGAAAGAATTTTCGGTTGAAGGCTTGTTTCACGTCGGCGGCGCATTGAGCATACTTCGTTGCGTCGGTTTCTTTTTTCAGCCGCTTCGCGATCTGGCTCATGATCGTCAGGTCATAATAATACATCGCGGTGGCGGTGACGCCCATCGGCGTGAGTTGCGAAAAGCCCGGGCGCTCCGGTCCCAGGTCGTACCAGTCGCCGAGGCCGTGGGTTAAGATGTTCCCCTCCGCTTTGGTCGCCAGGTAGTCGACGTATTGTTGCATCATCGGGTAGCTTTCTTCCAGCACGCGCTCGTCGCCGTACCACTGGTAGAGGTACCACGGTAGAATGACGGCGCTACTCCCCCACTCTGGCGAATCGCGGAACGGATCTTCGAACTGCACGTATTCGGGCACGATTTCCGGCACCAGTCCCGCGTCGGTCTGGGCCATTTTCATGTCTTCGATCTCTTTCCGGCAGAGGTTGGCGATGTCGTAGTTGTAGCGGACGGAACTGCCCATCAGGTGCGCTTCTTCCAGCCAGCCCAGCTTTTCGCGGTGCGGACAGTCGGTGAAGACGCTCACCATGTTGCTTTTGATCGCCCAATCGATGAGTTGGTCGGTCCGGTTGAACAATTCGTTGGACGACGTAAATTCCCCCACCCGCTCGGCGGCGTTGCGCGTGTGCAGCGCCCGCACGTTCACCAGTACCGGACGATCGTCAGGCTTGAGGTTCCCCTGCGGCACGCCGCCTTCCACCTGCATATAGCGGAAACCGTAGTAGGTGAACCGCGGCTGCCAGGTCTCTTCGCCGTCGCCTTTCAGGATATAGGTAAAGTACGACGGACTGCCCGTTGCTTTCTGGTTGGCCAGTCCCTCTTGGGTCAGGAGTTCGGCCGGAATCATCCGGATCGTGTCTCCCCGGTTGCCCCGAACGGTCAGTTGCGGAATGCCCGACATATTCTGTCCGAAGTCGTAGACCCACGTGCCGGGGGTCGGTTCGGTAAGGGTTTTGGCCTCGAAACGTTCCATGATTTTCAGCGGATCGGCCCGTTGGGCTTCGAGGCGGGGTGGTCCGTCGACGGTCAACGCATGTTTCCACGCCGCGTCGTCGAAGCCGGGGGTGTCCCAGCCGGGTTGCTCTTGCGTAGCGTCGTAATCTTCGCCACTGTAAATGCTGCTGAAGGTCGTCGGGCCGGGTGCGGTTTTCCACGACGGATCGGAGATCACGCTTTCGGTCGAGCCGTCGGCATACTCCAGTTGCAGCCGACAGATCATCTTCGGATAACCGAACGCGCCGGTCAGTTTGCGGTAGCGCTCGCGCGGAATGTAGTAGAAGCCGGTGCCGAGCATGACGCCCAACGCGTTGTCGCCTTCCTGCAATGCCTCCGTCACGTCGAAGGTGACGTACAAGGCGTGTTCGTCGTAATCGGTCCAGCCCGGATCAAGAAAATGGTCGCCCACCTTCTGCCCATTCATGCTCAGTTCGAAGTGGCCCAAGCCGGAGATGAACATCGTGGCTTTTTCCACCGGTTTGCTCACCGCAAATTCTTTTCGCAAGAGCGGCAGCACCACCTCGCCCTTGCCCCAGGCTTTCTTCCCCTTGCCGTGCGCCGCCGGCACAATCCGGTTCGAGTCGGGCAGCGCCTCGTAGCCGATCCACTGCGCGCCTTGCCAGTCTCGTTCCTGCATCAGGCCCATCTGCCAGGTAGCGGGCTCGCTCCAGTCGGTGACGTGACTGGCGTTGTCCCAGACCTTCACCTTCCAATAGTAGGTGCTGGCCGGTTGCAGCGGCACCCCGTCGACTTGGACCTGAATGGGGGTTTTGATGAACTGTTTTCCCGTATCCCAGATATCGCCCATGTTCCGCGCCAGTGCCTCGGGGCTACTCGCCACGATGATCCGGCACGCCTGCTGCTTGACGCCCCGCACGGTCGACGTCAGCTCCCAGCTTAGTCGGGGCTTCGGCGTATCGATGCCCAGCGGATTTTCCTTGTACTCGCACCGCAGCCGCTGTACCTGCAAGGTCTGCGCCTGCGCATCAACGACGTTCCACACGAGTAACAAGGGCAAGAAAAGGCGCAGCATGGGGTTTGTTGGTTAGGATATTGGTTAGAAAGTTAAAAGGTTGAAGGTTAAGAAGTTTATGCGGATGAGCTTGTGGTGCGATGTAGCGACGGAGTGGCCCGCCGCAGGGCCGCCTGGCGGGCGTTTGATTCCCTCGCTAGCCGACGGACCGCCTTTGCCAGATACCTTCGAGCGGTCCGACGTCACTCCTGCACGTTCTTTGTAGAGGAAATCCTTGTACTAAATACCATCTACCAACTACCTATTTTCCTTCTTCGCGGCTTCGCGGGCTTCCAGGCGTTTGTGCCAGGCTTCGCTTTCTTTGTTCAGGTCATAACCATCTTTTGAGAGGTTGTTGTTGATCCGACCTTTGTACTTTCCGAACCAGGCGTGCTTTTCGTTCGACGAGCCGGCGTCCATCGCGTGTTCGCGGGCTTCCACCAGGTTGTCCATGATCATCTTCTTTTGCGCTTCGGTCAGGTCGGGAATCATATCGAGAAACGCCGCGTAGGTTTTCGGCACCACGTTATACGTCATGCCGTCCTTCACCTGATCGACCTGTTCGGGCGTCAACTCTTTCGACAGATTGGCGATGTATTTCTTGTGCAGTTGTGCGGTTTCCTGTTTCGCCTTGGCTTCCAGCGCTTGCTTGCGGGCTTCGAGGGCGGCGGGTTCGTTCCCGGCCTGCGTTTTGGCTAGTTCTTTTTCGGCATCCAGCCCCTCGTCGATGCGGTTCAGGTCGCGGTATTGCTGGGCGATCAGGTCGCGGACACGGCGCGCTTTGGCCGGATCGTCGATGTCCATCTGGTCGACGATTTTCTGCGCACGTTCGTTCGTGACTTTGACGTATTCGGGATCGGCTTGCTGCGCGAAAACCTGGGTAACGGCCAGCAACAGGGCCAGCAACAGCGTGTATTTTTTCATAGCATATATCGTTTATGATTCGGAAGATTGAAAGACGGATTTCAGGTAGGCGGCGTTGGCCCCGTAGTTCCCCACCACGTCGCGGGTATTATTGGCGTCGCGCGACCGTTCGATGACGAGCCAGCCGCGCCAGCCCATGTCATCCAGCGTTTGCTTGACTTTCGGCATATCGACTTGTGGGTCGTTTTCCAGCCACACCCCATCCTGATTAGAACAGTGGATCTGGCAGATGCGGTCTTTGCCCAATGTCCGCAGTTCCTGGTGCAGGTCGCGGCCGTTTTGCAAGGCGTTGGCGAAGTTGAAGTAACTCTGAATGGCCGGTGAGCCGATGTCGTCGAGCAACGCGACTTCCCCCGCCGCGTCGAGTGCGGTTTCGATGCCGACGATCACACCCGCGTCTTCTGCCCGCTTCCCGACGTCCTTGAGTCGTTCCACAATGGCGGGGCGCAGTTCGGGATGTTGCACCAGATCGCCCTGCACGCCCAACGGCAGAAACGCCACCTTCACCTGCATGGCCGTCATCGTGTCGATCGTGTCCTGCACCATGCGGTAGACTGTCGGCCGTTCGGCGAACGATTGAGCGTAAAAGCCCGACATCGCGATGGACGAAATTTCCAGCTTCAGTTCCCGCGCTTTGTCGAGAAACTCCTGCCGCACCGCCGGATCGCTCAGTTTGCTGTCGAACGTTTCGCGGCTGCCCAATCCGCCCATGTCGACTTCCAGTCCGTCGGCTCCGATCTCTTTCGTACGTTCGAAGGCGCTCAGCTTCTGGCGTTTCAGGATCATCCAGTCACACACGGCGATTTTGTAGCGATCGTCGTCTGCCTCGGCCATTTTCCGGCTGGACGAACAGGCCCACAGCGGCAGGGACAGTACGCCACCCACCAGTAGGGAAGTCTTGCCCAGAAAACGGCGTCGGTTGAGGGTTGGGGAAAGTGGTTTCACAAAAGAGCTTACTCGGATTTGGAAGAGGCCGTCGGCCAGGTTTCGTCTTTGATCTCGACCAGTTTCAGTTGCGACGGATCGATTTTGACGTGCTTGATGCGCTCGCGCCGCCAGGTGTAGACGACATGAACCATGCCGTCGGAAGTCTGGATGATGGACGGATATGAGTACTGACTAATGGGCGAATCTTCCAGAATCAGCGCGGCGTACCACTTTTTGCCGTCTTCCGAGACGGACAGGTGGAGGGGCGTCCGGGGTCCTTTGATTTTGTCGCCGGGCGGCAGCACGTGGTTGTAGACCAGCAGATGCCGTCCGTCTTGCAGCGTCACGGCGTCCAGCCCCGAGTTGTTGTTGGGCAGCGAGGTCTTCTCCAGCGGCGACCACGTTTTGCCGTAGTCGTCCGACCACGCGTCCAGAACGGCACGGTGGCGGCTCCGCGCCAGGAGTTGCAATGTGCCGTTGCCGTGGTTCAGGATGGCGGGCTGAATGGCATCGTAGTCTTCCTTCTTGTTGATTGGCCCGATCTTTTTCCAGGTCTTCCCGAAGTCGGGCGTCACCTCAAAATGGACTTTCCAGCCGTCGCCTTCGGTGCTCGACGGGGCAATCAGGTCGCCGTTTTCCAACAACACCGGCTTGTTTTTTACCGGTCCGTAGAATCCTTCGGGCAGCGCCTTTTGTTCCGACCACGTCACCCCACCGTCGTCCGAGGTCCGTACGAATCCTTCCCAGTCGGACGGCTTCGGACCGATTTTGTAATAAAGTTGCAGCTCACCGTCGGGCACCTGGTAGAGCACCGGATTCCACGAAGGCAGGCGCGGGCTCCCGTCGGCCTGCACGCCGTTGGCGACTTCGACGGGCACGGTCCATTGATCGCCGCCGGTGGGTTTGCGACTCACCCAGATGCCGACGTCAGGGTTCCGTTCTTTCGTCCCACCGAACCAGGCGGCCACCAGTCCGTCGTTCGTTTCGGCAATCGTCGCGGAGTGGCACGACGGAAAAGGCGCCGTCTCGTAGATGAACTCGTCGACCAGAATGCCTTGCTTGTACGGCACATCCTGCGCCCCCGCCCGTTGCATGCCCACACACCACAGGGCGGCCAGGGCCACCCACTTTATCGTTCGCATATTGTCTGTTGTCTAGCTTATGAATTGCGCTGGCGATCGAGGCGCTCGCGCTCCAGACTCGCCATGATGAACGGCCCCGTTCCTTTCGGATCGTTGTCGCGAATCGTCTCCCCGACGTAGTATTCGTAGCTCCCGCTCCGGTAGGGATCGCCCCCCAGCCCGGCCACCGCGCAGCACTGCGTCAGCGAAATGGTCCCGTCCGGATCTTCCCGAATCAGTTCTTCCGTCAGGCCGTCATAGCCTTGGTCGGCCACCGCCAGGTACGAATCGTCGAGGTAGCCTTCGCGCACCGCCTTGTAGAGAAAGTAAGCGTACATGCTGCTGGCCGTCGCTTCGAGGTAGTTCCCTTCGCGGCCGCCCTGGTCCACCACCTGGTACCAGAGGCCGGTCGAATCGTCCTGGTACTTTTTGATGCCCTCGGCCACTTTTCGGATGACTTCTTCCACCTTCGGCCGGCCGGGATGATCTTCGGGCAAGTAGTCCATCACGTCCACGAGCGACATCGCAAACCAGCCGATGCTCCGGCCCCAGAAGTTCGGCGAAAGGCCGGTTTCCTTATCGGCCCATTCCTGTTCCCTGCTTTCGTCCCAGCCGTGGAAATAGAGGCCCGTTTCCGGGTCGTACATGTGCTGATCGACGAGGCGGATCTGGTTCACCACGTCGTCGAATAGGGCGGGTTCGTCAAACGCGGCGGCGTACTGCGCCAGGAACGGCGACCCCATGTAGAGGCCGTCGAGCCACATCTGATGCGGGTAGCGTTTCTTGTGCCAGAAGCCCCCTTCCGACGTCCGCGGGTGTTCGCGCATCTGGTCGCGCAGTGTGTCGAGCACCGCTTTGTAGCGCTCGTCGCCCGTCTCTTCATACAGGCGGAAGAGAATTTTCCCGGCGTTGATCTTGTCGATGTTGTAATCCTCGCGCTTGTAGTGCAACAGCGTGCCGTCGTCCGAGATCATCGTGTCGGCGTAGGCCTTCACGTAGTTGAAGTACGTCTCGTCGCCGGTTTCCTCCCACAGGTCGAGCATCGCTGTGCCGACCAGCCCCTGCGTGTAGCCCCAGTTGGGCCGCGACGAGAAATCGAGCATCCAGGCTTCAGGAAAGCGTTCCATTTCGGAGTGGGCCATCTGCACCGACCAGGGTGCGTCGTCGGTCACGGCCTGCGCCTGTTCCTGATCGGCCGTCTCTTTTTTCGCGGTTTCGCAACTGCACAACCACGCCGTAGCGCTGAGGGAAAGGGTAAGAAGAAAGGGTTTTAGCGTCATCTTGAAATAGAATTGGTTCCGGTTCATGGGTAGAGAACCCGTTCCGGATCGGACATACTGCCTCCGTTTTGGTAGTAAGGCGCGAAAGGAGATTATACCCTTTGCAGGGGAGTTTTGTCAAGAACAGAACGGGGGCATTGTCGTCCGGCCAGGATCTCTGTTCGCACCAAGCGGATTTCTCGTTGCTGGTAAAAGGCCCTTAATAGGATGACAATCCAGTAGAAGCGATCTCGGCGCTTGTCATCTCGACCGTAACCTAGTGAAGAGAGAAATCTTCTACCCTTTGAAGAAAGATCTCTCACGTGCGTTCGAGATGACATGCTGAGGCGATGACGGAATGTGTGGAAGGGACCAACTACACTTCTGGTCTACGCACGGTCCGGGGAGGTTTGCCAGAGGATTTTTCCTTCCAGGGCGGCCAGGGTACTTTTCTTGTAGGTGCGGCTGATGGGCAGGCTGACGTCGTGGACCTGAAGCTGCTCGGCGTTGTAAGATTGGATTTTCGTGCGATTGACGAGGTAGGAACGGTGGATGCGGAGAAACGAAGCGGGGAGCCGCTCCTGCAATTTGCTGATTTTCTCTTTCGTGATCAGGGGCTTTTCGGCTTCTGTGGTGATGATCTTCACGTAGTCGCCCATGCTCTCCAGGTAGGCAATCTCGTCGCGGACCAGCGGAACGGTTTTGCGGTCGACGCGCACCTGTAGAAAGTTCTCCTCCTGTTTGACCTTGTCTTCTTCGAACGTCTGAATGAGACGCTGGCTGCGAAACGCGCGGCGCGCCAGTTGGATGAATCCGTAGAGAAACACGATGCAGTAGAGCGTCAGCGCCAGCACAAACACGTTGGAGGTCACCGGGTTCATGTTCTTATACTGGTAATTGGCCAGGTACATGAAGGTCAAGGTAACGACGATCATTTCGAGGTAGAGCGAAACGACCAGCATGTAGACCGAGTAGAGGATGAACTTCAGGAGCTTCTTTTGAAACAGGAAACGCGGGGCTAGGTATTCGTTAAAGAAGTACGACGTCCCCACGACCACCGGCAGCAACATGGCAACAAAGTAGAACGACTCCAGGTAACTCCCGCCCGAAACCCCGAAAATGAACGTCAGTACCAGGAGTACGGCGACCCAGAAAACGACGTGGTGGATGTGTTTCATGCTCCGGCTTTTTGCGTTAAAAATGCCCCTTGTTTCGGATTGGAGGGGGAAAAGTCGTTGAACGACAGGTTTTCGACCGGATTCTACATTGACACGCGCGGCCCCCACGCCCTAGCTTTGGTGCATTCAATTACCTAAACTTAAATCTAGCATGCTTGATCTATTTTTCGAAGGCGGCATCTTGTTTATGGGGATGTTGACCCTGGTGTTTTTCATCATGGTCGCCACGGCGGTCGTGGTCGGCCTGCCCATCTTCACCCACCAGGTAAGCCACGTCGCCGCCACCCGCCATCGGCTGACCTATGTAAAATCTGTCGGGTTGTTTGCGCTGATCTTCGGGATGTTCGGACAACTGCTGGGGTTGTACGACGCCTTCAAGGCCATCGAACAGATCGGAGCCGTTTCGCAGGCGATGCTGGCGGGTGGCCTGCGCGTGTCGTCCATCAGCACCCTGTACGGCTTTTTTATCTTTCTACTGTCTTACCTGATCTGGTTCGGGCTGGAAACTGCCCTCAACCGGAAAGTGGCTGTGGAGTGAATGGAAAGCACACAAGAGAAACTGTCCTCTGTGTAGAGGAAGTGAGTTCTATAATCCTGCCATGCCAGTGAAGAGAAATCGCTTGGCGTGAGAAAAGATCCTTTGCAGGATGACAAACCCCTTGCTATCATGCTGAACGCATCTTTTGGCACGTGAGGTCGCCTTCGGACTAGCTACTCCTCCTTTTTCCCTTTCAGCCAGATGGCGTACGAATAGGCTTCGGATTCCGGGTCGGGTTTGGCAGAAGCATCCCGGTACCAGATGCCGAGGTTCGCGAAGGGGAACATGCGCAGGTCGAAAGATTGGCCGTTTTTCAATTGCAGCGGCACGACGTAGCCCGGACCGAGCATGTCGTCCTGCGGCGTGGCGACCGTTTCCAGCGTGGCGGGATCTTGCAGGACAAACGCTGCTTCTTCCATCATGCTGTGCGGACGCTGCGCGGTGTCGCCTTCGTACCAGAGGTTGTCGGCGACGTAGACGATGGGGCCGCGCAGCAAGGCGTACGGCGGATTGGGATCGGGCTTGGCGGGATAGGGTTTGCGGTCGCTGACCTCCATGTGGTGTTCACGTTGTACCCAGCGTAGCTCCATTGGGAGGTGCAGTTCGATCCGGTCGCCGGGTTTCCACTTGCGGGTCAGCGTGGCGTACGTACCCGGTTGGATGCTTTTCACCGCTTTGCCGTTCACCGACAGTTGCGGCGCTTGACACCACGCCGGGATGCGGATCTTCACGGTGAACCGGGTTTTCTGTTCCGGGCTGATCTCCACCACCACGGTTTCCTCTTCGGGATAATGAGCGGTCTGCGCGACCTGGATCGTCCCTTTGCCGTTCAAGTCTACCGCCGCTTCGGTCGGCATGAACTGGTTGATGTACAGCGCATCGTCGCTGGTAGCGTAGAGAAACGCGGGCAGCATGGACAGCAGACGGTGTCCACTCCCTGTGCAACAATCCGGTCGGCGGAAGTAGCCTTCGGGTTTGAAGCCGTTCGGCGGGGTGTCGTAGCGATTGCAGGTGCCGTCGGCGGCCTGCGCGGCAAAGACGTGGTTCCAGAGCAACCGCTCCATCGCGTCGGCGTATTTCGTGTCGCCGGTCAGTTCCAGCAGGTACTGCGACAGTTGCAGCCACGACATGGTGGCACAGGTTTCGACCATCTCACCGGTCAGGGGTTTGAGGTAGTCGCGTTCGTAGTGTTCACCGACCGCCACGCCGCCCGTGATGAACATTTGCCGCTCGGCGACATCGTCCCACACCCCCGCCACTTTCCGCAGGTACGAAGCATCGCCGGTGAGTTGGTACATCCGCAGCAACCCGAGGAAATTCATCTGAAACGTATGGGCGTGGACGTACGGCTGAATGTCGTTGACGTCCATTGTGCCGTCCGCTACGCTGTCCAGCTTGGAGAAGGCATCCCAGCCGCTCCACTTGTCGAGGTTCCCGATCACCCACTGGCTCCAGTCGAAGTAGCGCTGCTCACCCGTCAGTTGGTAGAGCCGCAGCATCGGGTCGATCAGCAACGATCCTTCCCACGAATAATGGAGACTATGCCCTGCCAGGTCGGAGTGCTTCGTGCCCCGGTAGGTCTTCCCGACGTTTTCCGGGTAGCGGTCGTCGGTGGGCCAGAATTCGGCTTTGCCCGGCCCGATGTATTTCACAAAGTAGTCGGCCAGGCGTTCGGCGGCTTGCAGGGCGCGCGGCTCCTGCCATTGCTCGTAGGCCGTCATCAGCGCGTGGTGCAGGAAGTAGAGTTCGTAGGCGTCCATGCCCCGCAGCGGCTTTTCGGGCGTACGCACCTCCGGGTCGGTCGCCCCCACGTAGCCTTCCGGTTCCTGCGAGGCGATCAGCCGGTCGACCATCTCGTGCACCTTGGCGTCCAGTTGGGCGTCGCCCGTCCGCAGCGACGTCCAGACCGACGACTCGATCCACTTGCCGGGTTGCTCGGCCTGTTTCCAGTCCCAGCCCCGGTGCGTTCGCTGCTCCAGGAAGCCGACGTATTCTTCGATCGGAAACTGTTTCAGGTACTGGTCCTTGTTCTTCTCCAACCGGTTCCCCACAAACCCACTGATGGATTCAATATGGGTAATGGGAATGGCCCGCTCGACGCGAGGCGCTTTGACGACAACCGCACCGCTATCCGAGACTTCCTGCGCCTGCGCGGCAGTTACTACGCAACAGGCGAGAAAAAACGTTAAAAATCCTGGCAGATAGCGGCCTTGATAATGCTTCGTAGCGACGGGTTTAAACCCGTCGCTACGAAGCATTGCATTGTTATTTTGCTTTCGCATCATGATTTTATTTTTCAGTCGGCGGAGGGCGGACAGTAAACTGTGTTCAGCCCTCTGGCACCTTCCTCTATTTCCCTCCCCCGGCTTGGGCGCGGGCATCGGGCGCAACGCCTGCCTGGGTCTGGAACGACTCGATGAAGTAGACGGCTTCTGGGATGGGTTCTCCGGCGCGGGGCAGGTCGTACATCTGGTCGGTGGGTGTGTCAGCGGTGGGGAAGTAACGGCGGTCGCCGGTGCGGAAGGCAATGCGTTCTACGGCCGCAATCGGCGCGAAGAAAATCTGCCGGGTTTCCTGTTTGCCGTTGACGTACACGGTGTACAGGCGCTGGTCGGTGTCGAGCGTGACGCGGATGTCGTACGCCTGATTGGGCTGATAGTCCATGATTCCTTTTTGCCGGTAGCCCGCCTTGGTGTAGAACGTGCCGTCGGGATCGAATTGCAACCGGATAGCCGCCGATCCCTCCGCGTCCAGAAATTCGATCTGCAACGAGCCTTGATCGTTCTGTGCCGGGATGATCGTAAAGTCGGCGGTCAGTTGCTTTGACGCCGGAATGACGCGCTCGGCTTTTCCGTAATCGAACCGATCCTGGTCGTGCAGCGCCAGCATCCGCTTGCCGTCGTGCGACTCGATCTGGGTTCGGGCCAGTTGCGGACTGAACAAATTCCACTGGTTCAACTCCTCCCCTTCCGGCAGTTGGTTGAACACCTCGTTCGGATGTTCCGTGGCGGTGGCGGTAACCGGTACCGGAATGGACGCCACCCACATGTCTTCTTTGTTCATGCTGTACGTCACCCAGAGATTCCCGTCGGGCGGCGTGCCGTTGCCCTCCACGATGCCGCGCACGTACTGCGGGCCGTACGACTTGTAGTTGCCGCCGTAGCGCATCGGCGTGATTTCGCCGTTCACCAGCCACAGGTGATCGTAGGCCAGTCCGTCGTCGCTCGTCGAGATCGCCAGCGGCCAGCGGAATTCGGAAGGATTGTAGACCGTCGCGTACTTCCCGTCGGACGTGCGTTGTCCCCAGATTTTGGCGTTGCTGTTCACGAATTGGGGCGCACGCGTCGGGCGGTACAACCAGGTTTTGCCGCCGTCTTCGCTGATGGTGGTCAGCGCGTGTTTCCACAGCCCGACCACCCGGTCATCGGGCAGGTGATAGAAACTGAAGGCTTTGTATTCGCCTTTCAGGGGAATCAGCGGATCGTCGCGGTCGGCCTCTTCCACCCACTGTTGCATCATGAGCGGACTGTCCAACAGCTCTTTGCACGCCTTGACGAAGCCTTTGTCTTTGCTTTTGGTAAAGAACGGATACTCTGACTTTTTCGGGTCCCAGGTGGAGTTGTAGCGAATGAAGTAGACCGGGCCGAAGCTACCGTCTTTTTTGATCTCGCGAACCACCCGCCCCACGCCTTTGCCGTCGTTCGGATCGTCGCGCTCGTCCAGGGCCAGCCCGTAATAGCCCAGCGACAGCAGACGGTCGTTCTCCGACACAAAAAAGCTCATCCGCTGGTGCATGACCGCCGTCAGGTCTTTCGCCACCCCTTCTACTCCTTCTTTCGTGGTACCGTCCGGAATGGGGTACGGCGGAAACAGAATGTCCGGCTCCGACCACGTATCCCCGCCGTCTGCCGAGGTAATGAGCAGCGACTGGCTGGGCGGGATGTGTTCCCCAACCGGATCGCTCAGGTAGGCCAGGAAAAACGTGTTGTTCCAGTACGCCAGGTTCGGCGCATGGTTGTAGGTCCAGCCCCCGCCGTTGGCCTTGGACGGATTTTCCCGGTTGGCGTGCAGCACCTGGATGTTGTGCACCCCGATAGCCGGCCGCAACTGTCCGTGGTGGTAATCCACGTTGGAGAGCGTCGAACCCACGTAGTGAACGGTGTCCTGTTGCGCCACGGCCGGGCTCAGCGCCAGGCTACCGAGTGCCAAGGCCAAAACTATATGTTGAATGCGATTCATGATCTGATTCGTTTACGTGGAGCGCTTTATTCGCTTCACCTGATTTTCTGAGTACAATTTCCTCTGCGAGACTCCGCGCGAACATCCGCGAAACGCTGCGAGCACTCTCTTCCTCACTGCCCCGTTTTCCGGGCGGCCTCCTTTTTCAGTCCTTCCAGAATTTCCGCCGAGGCTTTGAAGATGGTGCCGTGCTTGTGGCCTTCGGGTACGTCGATCTGATCGGTCACGTCTGTGAAGGTTTCGAAGTCTTTCGTCTTCATCGCCCCGTAAATTTTCTCCTGGTACACATCATAGTAGATCAGCCATTCGTCGCCGAGTTTGACGGTCGTCGGCCCTTCGATGAAGTTGCCCGTGAACGGTTCGGTCACGCCCTCGTACGGCCCCAACGGATCGTCGGCAAAGGCCATTTTCAGGTTGCGATTCGGACGGGTGTTGTCTTTGAGCACCAGCGCATAATCGTCCGCGGCGCGCTTCACAATGACCGCATCGATCACGCTGAAGCCGGGGTCCAGAAATAGCTTGGCGGGCGAAAAAGACGTGAAGTCTTTCGTCGTGGTGTAGTACATCCGGTGGTTATTCTTCTCGTCTTCGATGCCCCGCTCGAATCGGTAAGGAATCGTCGAGGCCCAGATGGTGATGTACCGCTCCTGCTCATCGTCGTAGAACAGCTCCGGTGCCCAGACGTTGACGGTTGAGGTGTCATATGCCATGACGTCGATGAATTCCTGGTCTGACCAGTGAATCAGGTCTTTCGAATGCGCGTAGCCGAACCCCAGGTCGCCGCGCCAGCCGGTCGTCCAGACCAGATGGAACGTGCCGTCTGGCCCGCGCACGATGGAGGGGTCGCGCATCAGCTTGCTGTCGCCGACTTGGGGGGTCAGGAACGTACTGTCCAACCGCGTCCAGTGGTAACCATCTTCGCTGTACAGCAGGCGTAACCCGGCGTCGGCCGGCTCTTTGAACGAGGAAAACAGATAGACTTCCTTTTCAGACTGGCAGTGGGCAAAGAGCAAAACCAGTGCGGCTCCGACTACCCACGTCTTCGCTCCGTTCAGGAACGTCCACGGTCGTGTCCAGTGACGGTTTCGTGCTATCGATGATGCCATCCTTACTCTTCTACCGAATCCAGAATCAACACCCAGTCGTTGCCGTCTTTGGGTTCGCCGGGCGGGTCGAAGGCATGCGTCCCTTCGTTGGCAAACGTCCCGATTTCCGTCTCTTTTCCGTCGCGCGGGCTGTACCACGTCGCCTTCACCTGGTCGCCCTTGAGCTTGCCCAGTTGTACCGGAATGTTCTTCCCGTTGTAGGTATAAATGAAGGCGTAGGTTTCGCCACGCGTCGCAATCTGCCGGTCGTACTGCTCGCCCGTTCCCCCGGCAATCAACGATTGATCAGGCACCCGATCGAAATAAGGCCGCGACAACATCAGGTTTTTCAGGTAGACCATCTGCCCCGCACCCGGATCGTCGAGGGCTTTGTCCCACAGCACCGTAGCGCCATACGCCGAACCTTTGTCATGCGGGCCCAGCATCTGCATCACCGAATTGTTGCCATACGTGTAGCCTGCCGCCCCGGCAAACACGGCCCAGTAGCCGTAGCGCCGCACGTCGGCGTCGTTCCAGAGCGGCTCTTTCGGGTCGTGTAGTCCCTGCGGGATGCCTTCGTACGAGGGTTCGCCGTCGATGGTCGGCTTGGTCGGTTTCAGGTTCCATTCCGTTTCCACGTAGCGCCAGTTGTCTTCGCCATACCGAAAGGGTTCGCTGGCGATGGTGTCCTGATCGTAGCGGCGGTGCCCCGACTGGAACATGTTGAAATCGAGCCAGAGGGCGTCGTGAAACCAGAGCGACGATTGCGTCCGGCCGCGCGGATGGAAGGTAATGAGGTGATGGGGATCGTGTTCGCGGAGGTTCTTGCCCAGCGTCTGCCAGACCTGAATAGAGTCGTCGCCGCGGATGTCGCCGCCGTTCAGCCAGATCACATTCGGACGGTCGCCGTAGCGATCGGCCAGCCATTCGGCGTAGGTCGCGGCCTGTTTCGGACTGACGCCCCCCGCCTTTACGTTCGAGCCCCAAACGGGCACCATCGCCATGTAAATGCCTTTTTCGGCGGCGCGGTCAACCGTATAATCAATGTGGTCCCAGTAGTCGTACTGCGCCGAATCTTCAAAACTGCTGCCTTCCGTCACGTTCGGGCGCGACACATCTTTGTCGATCAGAGCGGTATCGCCGTACACGTTCACGGCCCCGAGCGAGTGCAGCATCATCACCTGCACGACATTGAAGCCCTTCTGTCGGCGGTTTTCCAGGTAGGTTTCGACCTGATCGCGGTCCAGCTTGCTGAACAGCAGCCAGCCCGTGTCGCCCAGCCAGAAAAACGGTTCGCCGTCGGCCTGTTGCAGAAAATGGCCGTTGTCCGAGACACGAAGTGCGCTTTTTTCCGCAGTCGCTTCGGTAGAAGTGGAGTCAGCAGACGTCTGGTCTGCGGTTTCGGGAGAAGCGCACGCCGCGGCGAGCAGGATGAGAAGCACCAGCGTTATCACGCTGAGCGCATTCACGCCGAGCGCATTCACGCTGAGCAATTTCATGCTGAGTGTACTGACGTTATGCGCTTTCAAAGGGTGTTGCATAGAGGAAATGAGTCCGTTTGAGAATGGAGCCGTTACTTCGAGGAGAGACATGCCGGAAAGGGGATGTACTCTATGGGAATCAAAAATCTGATCACCGCCGGGTGACCCACGCGATGGCGCCTTCGGTCGGCGGCGACGGCAGGGTGACTATGCTCCCCCCTTTGATTTTGCCCTCCTGCGGTAGCACACATCCGTCTGCCGGATTGATCCACCGCACCCGGAAATTCCCCTTGATCGCCTGCAAATCCAGTGATAGCGGTTCCGACGCCCAGTTCCACACGACGTATTCTCCTTGCTGCGCGTTCGCCAATGCCCAGGCGTCGGGGTTGGGGAGGGCCAGCGGCTGCAAGCCCGCAGCATGCTGCAACAACTCGGCATTGGTGGTGGCGGGCAACGCGGCCAGCGAACCGCCGCCCATGAACACGCCCCACCCGAAAACGTCCCAACCGTCGGACGAATAGAGGACCGCTTTGTCAGGGTACCGTTCCCGGTACTCCCGCACGGCCTGATAGGTCGCCTCCAGCGTGCGTTTCGGCGCTTTCATCTGGCGGGCGTGTTGCCGGGGGGCCAGGTTCTTTCCGCCTTCCGGCGCGTAGAGGACGCTGTTTTCTCCGTAGCGCCAGTAGCGAATGTCGATCACGTCGACCACCGCGGCGCGTTTCGGATCGGCCAGAATCGCGTCCTGCACATCTTTTGTGGTGCTGAGCGCGATGGTGGCGTCGTGTCCCGTTTCTTCCTGCCACGCCTGCACCACGTCGAGCCAGAACTCGACGAAGTGGAGCGGTCCGGTGTATTCGGCGCTGATAAACTGAATCACGTTCGGCGTCCCGACGAAGTTGTCGAGGCACTGCCGGATGTAAGCCCGGTGGAGTTCGCGACGCACCGGATGCGCGATGTCGTAAAACTGCTCGGCCAGGAAGATGCGCTTGTCACCCGCGTAGGGCGGCGGCTC
Source organism: Catalinimonas alkaloidigena (assembly GCF_900100765.1). Classification (NCBI taxonomy): domain Bacteria; kingdom Pseudomonadati; phylum Bacteroidota; class Cytophagia; order Cytophagales; family Catalimonadaceae; genus Catalinimonas; species Catalinimonas alkaloidigena. Next base: position 151,535 of record NZ_FNFO01000010.1, read on the forward strand.
AGGAAAATCGGTCTCGTTCACGTTGTTGGCCGGCCGCCACGGCGAATCGGCCCAGTGCGCGCCCGCCTCCAGGATGTTGTGCTGGAAGTAATTCTGATGGAACAGCACCAGCCCGTTCTGTGCGGCCAGTACGGCAAACTGCCGCAGGCGACTCCAGTACCAGGGATTGTATTTCGTGAGGTCGTATTTGCTGAGTTGGTCCCAGGCGGCCCCCTGTCCGCTCCGGGCAAAGGGTTGCTCGTAGAACGGTGCCCAGACTTCCGGGTTCATGCGGCGAACGCGCTCGTGGTCGTCGCGGCGGCGTTCGTACCAAAGACCGTAGTTGTGGTCGAGGGCGACAATGTTACGGCTGACCATCGTATCCACGACAGTCTGCAGGTCATCCGTCCAACCCGTCCCGACGCGGCCTGGCACCCAACGCGTCACGGCCGGTTTTGCCTTTTGCGCGTCGTAGTAACGGATGTTGCCGCGCCACCACGGTACGGGCATCTGTCGTCCGGTCATGAGATGGTCGCCCTGCACCAGCCAGCCGTTTTTCAGTTGCATCGGTACGGCCTTCGTCACTTGCTCTTTCGGCAGACGCAGCTTGAGTTGTTCCCACGTTTTGATGCCTTTCCCATCCGTGGGAATGGGATTTCGTTCGGGGGCCCGGCTGATCCACTCCGGGAGCAAGACCAGCGGTTTACGCGCCAGCGCATTCAGTTCGGCGGCCTCTTCGAGGGTCGGGCTCGTGAGCCCTTCCGACTCCATCGGTAATAGCTGCGCACGGGTGCCCGCTTCTTCGCCCAGCCGCTCTTCCAGCTGTGCGTAGTAGAGACTCCGGGGGCGGATGTGGCTGTTGACTTCGTGCCAGTAGCCGTGCCCGGCAAATTGTGACCAGACGCCAAAGGCCCAGTTCTGTGCCGTCGGCGGACGGAAGCAGTCGATGCGGGCGGCGGAGCATTGCCAGAATAGACTGTTGGCGGCGGTCCACCCCGCGCCTTGTTCCTCGCTCCAGCGGTTGCGAAAGCTCAGGGCCTCGCCGTCGACGCTGACCACGTCGAATAACACGCCCGACGCCCAGCTATCGATGGCTCCGCTGAAGCTGTACGGCAGCGACGATGTGCATTGCACAAAGGCATTCGGCCCGGCGGCCATGAAGCCTACCGCAAAATCGTGGTAGCCGTGTTCGGCGTACAGGCGCTGAAATAAGGTCTGTTGCCCTTCGGTCCAGAAGGTATAGCGTCGCTGCCCCCCGATTTCGGAGACGGGTTCGAGCGACTGGCAATCTTCGACGGTAATGCGGCTCCCGGTGCGCCAGACCGCCACAGCCGAACCGGCAAAATGTTCGAACACCACCTGCCGCACCCAGGCGTCCCGCACGTTTTCCAGCGTGATCGCCATCCAGCGGTGTGCTTCGTCTTTAGGGTTGTTTTCGTCGTAGGTGGACTGTAATCGTAGATTTTCGATCCCCACCTGTTCGATTCGTCCCAGCCAGGTGTACTTGGCCACGGTGCCGCCGCCATAGTGGGCGTCCAAGGCGGTGGTCAGCGGCGCGTCCAGCGTCAGTCGATTGCCCTCGATGGCGGTAATTTCCCGATCCCAGACCACGTCGCGTTCGCCGGGTTTCCAGCCGATCCAGCCCGTTTCGCCACCGAAGTCTTCCATCGCCAGTGCCTGAATCCACGTCTCGGTTGATGGACGACGGACCTGCACCTGATCGCCCACGCGGAACGCTTGCGGACGTTTCACCTGCACCTGCATCGCACCTACCGGTACATAACCATCCGTAACCGTCACGGTCTCGCCGAGTTGCCGGTCCTCTTCCCCCGCCACACGGAGCAACGTCTGCCGGTCCAGTCCGGCCCCGACGACGACAGTGCCGTCTTCACCCATGCCGCTGCCGCGCAGCACTACGCCCGAGGCATCCATCCGCAACGCGCCCTGTACTTCGTAGCGTCCCTTTTCCAGCAACACCGCGCCCCGAATCCCATCCGGGCCGGGGCGTAAAGCCGCGACGTAATCGAGGGCGGCCTGAATCCGGGCGGTCGCGTCGCCTGCCTGTGGCGACACCACCACCTGAATCGGTACGTTCGGAAGGGGTTGCACCGCGCCCTTGTACCCGGCGTAGGAGAAATCGGGCACACGGTTGCCCAGCGAATCGGGCGTATAGACGAGTTTCCCATCCGGTCCCGGCCAAACCGGGATGTCTCCCTCCTGCGCCGCGGCAGTCTGAACTGCCAGCGCCAGGCAAAGGGATGAAACAAACGTGGAGCGTTTGCAAAAGACGCTCCACGGAAAATGACTGATCAGATTCAAAATACGAGTGTCTTGGGTGAAAACCGTTACTCCATCAGGCCATTTTTGGCGAGGGTGTCAGTGTTGTTTTCAGGCTTCTTCCAGTCGATCTTTTTGGTGGGGTCCATGCCGTTGATGTAGGTCTCGATGTTGGTGTAGCCGTCCCCGTTCAGGTCCTGCACTGCGTCCGAAGCATCTTTCGGGTTCAGCTTGTACTTCTTCTCCCACTTGTCGGGCATGCCGTCCCCATCCGAATCCTTATAAGGCTTGCCCTTATACTCTGGATAGCCCCCCACCTGACGGATGTCGGTGATGATGCCCTGCTTGTAGGAGTCCTTGGCCAGCCGCCGGTGCTCGAACTGGTAGAACTCGTCCGGATCGACCTCCTTGTTGTAGTCGGTGATCTGACCGGTGCGCACCTGTTGGATCACCCGCTGATCCACCGCATCCCGCCGGGGCAGGGTTGCTCCCGCGTTGTCCAGCACGTAGGCATACGCCTCTTTGGCTGGCATCACCGTCAGCTCCGGCATCGGCAGCGG
>NZ_FNFO01000010.1:155024-334029 GCF_900100765.1 Catalinimonas alkaloidigena
ACTGGCCGACACGTGGTCGATGATGATGTTGCCCACCGGGTTGCCCCCGATGGCATCGTCCCGCCGCCCCACGTAGGTCTCGCCCCGCCGAAAGCGCATGTGCCGGATCACCACGTCGTGCGTATCGATCCATACCGTCTCTCCGGCGACACAAATGCCGTCGCCCGGGGCAGTCTGTCCCGCAATGGTGATGTAAGGCGCACGGATGATGAGTGGGCTCTTCAGTTTGATGATGCCCGCCACGTTGAAGACGATGATGCGCGCCCCGCCCGTCTCGCAGGCTTCGCGCAAAGTGCCCGGCCCGTGGTCTTCCAGACTGGTCACCACGATGACCTTGCCACCCCGCCCGCCGAACGCGTACATGCCCCCGCCTTCGGCACCCGGAAACGCCGGAATGTCCGCCTGCGGCAGATCCGTCGGACGCGCGGCAAACAGGATGTAGGGCTTGCCCTGCCTGGCTTCCTCTTCGATGATGGGAAGCGCCTTCTCCCAAGCCTCGTCGGAGCGCTGCTCTGCCTCCTTCATATAAGCGGCCGTCGCCTGTTTGACCGAATCGGGAATGGACGGGTACTGGGCAAACGCCGGCGCAACCAGCATTCCTGCGAAAAGAAATCTGAGAAAATGAAAAAATGGTTTCTTCATATTAGGTTTGTCTGTTCTTCAGCCTACCTACGGTTGGGATGGCTGTTTATCATCATCATCATTGTAAAGGGTCGAACGTTCCGCCGTCCCATCCTATAGTCTGTTCCAGTTCGGGATTCTTCTGGATGTCGCTAGGACTGATCGGATCAAAGTAATAGCTGTCCGGAATCGCGATCTCTTGCTGTGTATCTAGGTTATACTCCTGATCTTCGAAGTAAAGTGTGTAGTTGTTGTCCAGATCAACGGTATCGCGAATGGCTTCGAACTGGCTGCGGGTAATGCCACTTTTTAAGGTGGTGCGCAGCCCTTTCCGTCGAGTGCCATTGAGCCTATCGAACATGCGCCAGCGACGGAGGTCCCAATAACGCTTGGCTTCGAACGCAAACTCCACCTGCCGCTCTTGCACAATAATTTCGAACAATTCATCGCGACTCATTCCGGCCGCCAGACCGTAGTTGCCGTCAGCACCTGGCTCGATCCCTGCACGTTCCCGCAGGCGCTTCAGCTGGGTGAGGGCTTCTTCACCCTGTCCCACCTCGTTGGCGGCCTCGGCAAAATTCATCATCACTTCTGCAAAGCGTATTTCAATCCAGTCCATATCACTGTCTTTGGATAGCGCTGGTGTCAGCATTACATTCACAGCTTTGCGGTTGAAAAAGCCAGTTGACGACGAGTTGACCGGCGTCTCTGCCCCTTGATAGGTCCACTGTTGTCGCCCCGACTGTACACCTTCGGCATTGGCCAGTTCCCATACGGCTCCATTGTACACGATGGTCGCGTAAAAACGGGGATCACGATTCTTCCAATAGTAATCTTCGTCGTAACCTGAATTGGGGTCGTCAATCGGCAACCCGTTGGCCATCGGGAACGCTTGCACCAAGTCCCACGTCGGTCGATTGCCATTGCCGCTTCCTTCAGTTAAGTTTCGTGGTCGTGAAGTGCCTTCGAAGCCATGTGTGATTTCGGGCCGCTGAAAGCGCTTCACGAAAATAGCTTCCGGATTGCCGTCGCTTACCTCGGTAAACCACAGGTTGGCAAAATCGGGGAAGAGACCATGGTTTGCTTGCTCCAACTCTGTTAACGCCTGCTTGTTCGCTTCGTAGGCCGCTTGCCACCGTTGCGCATCGTTGCCAGGGTTGAACTGGGGGCTGGCCCAATACAACAACGCACGCCCTTTGAGAGCCAATGCCGCGCCACGGGTAATCCGTCCTGCATCCGAAGCGGGCCATTGCGCAGGAAGGCGCTCAGCTGCCCGATCCAGATCCGCAAAAACTTGTTCAAACGTCGCCGCTGTGGGATCGCGCGTGACGTACAGTTCGTTGGGTTGACCGGGATCTTGGGGTTCCAGAACGATCGGCACGCCCCCCAGTTGTTTCACCAGGTTGAAATACACCCAGGCCCGAAGAAAGTAGGCCTGTCCTTCGATCAAACCCTTTTCTTCGTAATCGGGAGCCCTGTCCATTTCTACGAATAAGGTGTTCAGGTTGCGGATTTTGGTGTAATCGTTCAGGAGCGCAATCCCGGCCCCACTGGTGGTCAGCCGTCCGTACATGTAGGTAGTGGCACCATCTGTCTCATCCGACATAGAAGCCATTCCTCCAAAGCCTGGAAGAATTTCGCCGTACAGGCGGTTCAGATACAATGTAGCCAGCTCAGGATCTTCCCAGACCTGCTCGTTCAGACCGTCCAAGTCATTCTTTTCGAGCACGGACTCGCAACTAAAGAGCAACGTGGTGATTCCCAGCACTATCCAGTATTTTTTCATGTTCTCGGTTGTTTGGTCGTACTTACAAGGTGATGTCAATGCCTAGCGAGATATTCCGCATGAGGGGATAATCGAAGCCCATCGACTGGGCGGGGTCCTTGTACTTGACGTCATCGTACAAAATGAACAGGTTGGTACCCGTCAGCAGCACGCGGATGTCGGGAATGTATTTCGAACTGCTGGAGATAGACTTCGGCAAATTGTAGGACAGGCTCATGTTCCGCATGCGGATTTGTGTCCCGCTACGCATCCAGAAAGTGGAATTCACGTCAGCACCGCTATCAAAGGCACGGGGATATTCCGCATCCGGGTTGCTGGGTGTCCAGTGATCGGCCCAGAAGCTATAGGTGGTTAGCCCCAATCCGTCGCTACGTTCCTTGTCGAAATCCATGATGCCCCGGCGGGCAGGCTTGTCAACGAACTCACGCCCCCCGAGCTGTCCGTTGAAGGTGGTGTTAAAACTAAAGTTGCGCCACGACAAGCTGATACCCAGTCCCATGGGGACGCCCTGCCCAACATAAATGTTATCTTCGTCGTTTTCGTCGATCTTGCCGTCTGGTCCCTCTGAATAGTTCGCACCGCGGATGTCGCGGTAGTTCATCATACCTAGGGCGGGCGTCAGCCCAAAAATGGTGTAGTTCGGATTAGCCGCCAGGAGGGCGTCCAGTTCTTCCTGCGTACGGATGATCCCCGTAGCATAGTAGCCTTGCTCGCGATTTGTGCGTTTACCCACCATGCGCTGATACTCAGGTGCACCGGGGTTCTCTGCTTTGACAATCACTCGGTTGGTACTCAGCGCAAAGTTCCCTGATACACTGTATCTGAATTCTTCGCCGATGCGGCCGTTGTAGCCTAGTGCCATTTCGATGCCTTTGGCATTCATCACACCGTAGTTGATTTCTGGCAGACGCTGCACCCCCGCGGTGGTGGGCGTAGACGATTCCAAGTTGGTCAGGATATCGTACGTATGCTTAAAATAAGCATCCATACTCAGGTTAAACCGATTCTGGAACAGATTGGCGTCGAAGCCAACGTTATACATCTCAGTTTTTTCCCACGTGATAGAACGGTTGACGGCGTCCTTAGACTTTTGCAGCCCCAACACAAAAGCATCACCGAAATAGGCGGCGCTTCCGCTACCTAAGTCGTAGCGTTCACGCCACTGCCATGCTCCCACACCATCGTTCCCCAGCAAACCAGCCGAGGCGCGCAGCTTCAACTGGTTGACGAACGTAAGGGGCCTGAAAAAATTCTCTTCGGAGATGCGCCATCCCACAGAAACCGACGGAAAGAAGCCAAAGCGACTCTCAGGCGCGAAAATCTGGGAGCCGTCGCGACGGAATGTTCCTTCGAATAGGTACTTGTTGGCGAAACTGTAGTTGAGTCGTCCGATATACGACAACCGCCCCCCCTCACTGGCGTTGCCGTAAGCATCGGTATTGTCGTCTTTGGGCGCGGCACGCAGATATGGTACTCCTTTGATCAGGAAGTTTTCCCGACGGGCTCGAAACGTGTTGTACTCGTTTTCGGCTTGTTCGTAAATCAACAGAGCATTGATGCTGTGCTTGCCAAACGCACGGTCGTAGGCAAGCGAGGTATTGAACTGGTAACTGACGTTGTTGTCGTAGATCTCAAGGAGTTGATTTCCCTCTTGGGCTTGTACTTCCTGAACGACCTGATCTCCGATTAGGTGATTATTCTCACCATAGCGATTGAACTGATATAAGGTGTAAGGTACACGGTACTGTTTCGACCACGTGTCCCGGTTGTTGCGGTTGTAACGCATCGATACCTTTAAGCCTTTTACAAAGGGGACGCGGTAGTCGGCCGAGAGGTTCACGTTCATGCCGTTGTTTTTGTTCTTGATAAAGCCTGAAGACTCCTTAAACACTTCAAGTGGGTGCCACGTCCGGTTACGTTCAGTGACGGGTGCATCGGCACTGGGTAGGCCATTTATATAGGTTGGGTACCAGTCGGGCGTCAGCAGCAGGCCTTTGTACGAAATGCTCATTACCCCGCCATCTTCACCGTCTACATTAGGACGCTGGTCCTGGTTGATGTCGCCACTCAGGTTAACGGTTGCCGTCAGATCGCGCGTGATATCGGCTGTGACACTCGCCCGGATGTTGTATTTCCGGTATGTCAGATTGTCGAATGCGCCCGTTTCGTTGTAATAGGCCCCCCCAACAAAGTAGCGAACGTTGTCACTCCCACCGCTAATGTTCAGGGTGTTCCGGTTGGTCATAGGATTTTGCCAGGCGGCAGCTAGCCAGTCAGAACCAGGATGAGTCCGGAAATACTCCAGTTCGTCTTCGGTATAGCGCAACTGGGTCGGATCCTTATCGGGCGTAACACCCGCAATGTCGTAACGATCGTTCAGCATCATCGCCAAATGATAGCCATCCAGCCGCTCGGGTGTCCGGGTGGGCGTTGATAACCCATAAGTTGACTTGACGCTGATTTGTGGTTTGCCCACTTTTCCACGCTTTGTTTCGACCAGCACTACACCGTTGGCGGCCCGCGCGCCATATACCGCGGCGGAAGCATCTTTCAATAAAGAGATACTTTCAACCTCACTAGCATCCAGGGCATTGAAGTCTGCTTCTGTCGCGATTACCCCATTGATAACGTACAAAGGAGCCGTCCCGGTGGTGCCATACGTTCCCTGCTCTCGGATAGTAATTTTTGTTGCTTGTCCGGGACGGCTGGAGCGGGTCGCAAGGTTCAAACCCGGTACTTTTCCGTATAACGCCGCTCCCAGATTACCGACCGGCAAATCATTAATTTCGGCGGCGTCTACACTAGCGACAGAACCTAGCACTTCGGAGCGTTTTTTAGCGCCGTAGCCTACTACCACGACCTCTTCCAAATTCTGGATGTCTTCGTTCAGGACTACGTCGATCGTCGTGCGGCCCGCGACGGGAACTGTCTGTGCAGTGTAGCCAATGGACGAAAAGATCAGGGTATCGCTGGTGTTGGGCACGTTGATGCTGTAATGCCCTTCGACATCGGTGATGGTGCCGAGGGCCGTGCCTTTGACCAGAATGTTGACGCCCGGAATGCCTTCACCATCGGGTTGGGTGACTTTTCCGGCCACGGTCAGTTCGAGCCGGGGCGCCACAGTAGCCTCTTTCTTGTCCAGCAGCTCAACGGTATTGCGCGTGGGTTGCTGAGGCTGTCCCTGAGGTTGGATGGCCGGCAGCAGGGCTGTTTTGGGAAGGATGACGTACGTGTCGTCTTCTAATTTCTGGAAGCGTAATTCCAGGGGCGTGAGCAGATTTTCCAGTACATGCTCAATCTGCACATCGTTGAGGTCGGGCAGGGCGCTCTGCTTGTCTTCGACCAGATCGCTGCGGTAAAAAAAGGTGATCTTGAACTTTTTCGCCACGGCATCCAGCACCTCCGAGAGTTGCCGGTTTTGCTTCACGTCCGGTTGTTGGTCAGGCTTGATGCGTGTGGGAGTTGTCACGTGGGCCAGGGCGGGTTGCTGGGCCTGGAGGGCGAAATTCAGGCAAAACAGAACCACCCAGCCAATCGCATAGACAGGCCAACGGTTGAGTCGATTCATAAAGTAGGTGTTTAAGTACTATTCTTTCAATATCAGGCTATTTTCGTGCTCTTCGATGCGTAGACCAAACGACAGGCGCAGGGCTTCCAGTAGTTGCTCCAGGCGGTCGGATTTAATCGTGCCGGTGATCTGCTTGTTGCCCAGGTCGGGCGTTTCGATGCGGACTTCCATCTTGTAGCGTGCTTCGATAATGCTGGCGACCTCGCTAAGGGGGGTGGCTTCGAAAACGAACTGATGGTCTTTCCAGGCCAGGTAAGGGGCGGGCTTTACCACCTCCTGTTCCAACTGTTTGCTCTGGGCAGAGTACGCAACCCGATCGCCGGGTTGCATCCGCACGAGGTGGGGCTGACCGGCCAGTCGCAATTGTACGTTGCCCGATTCCAGCACAACGTCGGTTTTCTCGGCCGCTTCGCGTACGTTGAAACGGGTGCCGATGACCTCCACCGTAACGTCGCGGGTATGCACCTGGAACTTAACGGGCTTTCCGTCGGCAAGCTCTTCGCGAACGGTGAAATACGCTTCTCCTTCCAGTTGCACTTCGCGTACGGTGGCCTGGCTCCATTGACGGTCGTAGGTCAGTCGTGAGTCGCCGTTCAGCACTACTTTCGAACTGTCGGGCAACCAGAGGGTCAGCATCTCGCCGCGCTTGGTTTCGTAGTGTACGGGTACCTGCAGCCAGGCCCAGTAGCCGGAAGCCAGCAAGAGTAGCGTGGCCGCGATGCCGCCTGCCTGTTTCCAGGGGCGACGTTCCGTACGCCGGGGTGCCATGCGAGCCGTAAGGGACGTAACAGGGAGTTGGCGCCGGTTGATCTGCTGTTGTACACGCGCCAGCGCCTCGTCTAACTCTAGGGAGGTCAGACGCCGACGCTCGAAGTGCAGTTCTTCCACCAAGTGGCGCGCTTCGTCGATGACGGTCTCCTTGTCGGGATTGGCCGCCATCCAGCTTCGCCAGAAAGCCTCCGATACAGGATCGGGTCGTTGGACCCACCGTTGAAAGCTGGCGTCCAGGGCAAAATCTTCTGCCTCGAAATTCCGGTAGTCCATATACCCCTGCCGTTTAAATAGTAAGTAGATGCCGCCTCCTGCTTTATAACCTTTGGGCTCTTACAAAAAGTAAGAAGCCGCAGAATAGCACGGTAAATCTACTAAGCAAGTAAAACCCGAAAAGGTTTTATAACCCTTCCGGTCTAAAAAACTATCGGCAGGACAGCAAAGGGGTTAGAAGGGCAAAAAGCAAAATACAAAGCCACTCATGCCGATGGCCAGGCTGCGCAACAGGCTGGGATGCTTGCGGAGCCGCACTAAGGCTTTGTGCAGAAAATTCCGTACCGATTGTACGCTGACGCCCATCAGGTCCGAAATTTCCTCGAAGCTCATTTGATCGTAATACCGCAGGTAGAGGGCCTCGCGCTGACGCGAAGGCAGGTCGTCGATCGAGCGCTGCAGGGCGGTGTGGCGCTGGTGAAGGGCTTCGGATTCTACCAGCCGCTGCTCTACCGAACGTTCGCCTTCTGCGGGGACGACATTCAACTGCACGTCGCGACGCGACGTTTGCTTAAAAAGTTTGCGCCGTACGATGCGCATCATGTAGAAGCGAATTGACTGCACCTGGGGGTTGAGCGACGCGCGGTAATACCACACATCGGCAAAGGCCTCCTGCACACAATCGGCGACTAGGTCTTCTTCGGAAACGAGTCGTAGGCCATAATTGAGCAACTCTTCGTAGTAGCGACGGAACAAAGTGGTAAACGCCAGTTCATCGCCTTGGTGCAGCGCTTGCCAGAGTTGGCTGTCGCTCGGAGAGGTGGTTCCCTTCAGCATCATTGAGGTGGAAAAATGGTGGTGTATAGGGTTACTGCGTCAAGCAATATATTAAATATTGGGTAATATACTATACAAAAAGGGCATATAACAACTCATTCTGTGCTTATCCCAAGACAAACGTTTGACAAAACATTGCGCGTTGGGCAGGCGCTTTTGCCCGGTAGCGAGACGCTCTACCGGAGGTTTTTTCCGCTCTGTTTTTAGGCTCCCGCCGCCAGATTTTCTCGGGTCGAGAGTTATAAACGACGCGGCCTTTCACTCTACTCTCGTAAAAACGCCGCAGTGAAATCTTTTCTGACCGCCGCGCTTGTCCTGCTCCCTGCCACGCTGGGTTGGGCACAGACGGTGACCGGCGAACCCGCCGCCATCCCCCCGGTTCCTACGATCTACCAGACCGAGCCCTGGGAAGATCCGCTCGTGTGCGGTATTAATAGAGAACCTGCGCGCGCCACGGCATACTCATTTGCCCACGTGGCGGACGCAATTTCTTGCGATCGTACGAAAACCACCCGCCTGATCTCACTCAACGGCACCTGGGACTTCCGCTTTGCGACGCATCCGGGCGAGGCACCGCAGGATTTCTGGCAAGGCCGGGTGCGCGGCTGGGACACGATCACGGTGCCCTCCAACTGGGAACTGAACGGCTACGACATTCCGATTTACAAAAGCGCGGTCTACCCGTTTCGGCCCATTGATCCGCCGCGTGTTCCGAAAGACTACAACGGAGTCGGTTCGTACCAGCGGACCTTCACGGTGCCCGCCGACTGGCAGGGGATGAATGTGACGCTCCACTTCGGCGGCGTGAGCTCTGCCTTCAAAGTCTGGGTGAACGGCAAGTTTCTGGGTTACGGTGAAGATAGTTGCCTCCCGTCGGAGTTTAACGTGACGCCGTATTTGCAGGAAGGCGAAAACGTGGTGTCGATGCAGGTGATCCGCTGGAGCGACGGTGCGTACCTCGAAGACCAGGACCACTGGCGCATGAGTGGCATCCAGCGCGAAGTGCTGCTGCTGGCCGAACCGCCGCTCCGCCTGTTCGATTTCCGCTGGCAGGCGAAACTCGATTCTGCCTACGAAGACGCCGTGCTGAGCATCCGCCCGAAGGTGGAAAACCTGACGGGCGATTCGGTGCCCGGCTACCGGATCAAAGCCCAACTCTACGACGCGCAACAGCAACCCGTTTTTGCCGAACCGATGGACACCACGGTGGAATCGCTGCTGAACGAATCGTACCCCCGCCTCGACAACGTGAAGTTCGGCTTCTTCGAGCGGACGGTGCGCAATCCCCTGAAGTGGAGCGACGAAACGCCGAACCTCTATACGCTGGTGATTTCGTTGGAAGATTCGACAGGTCAGGTGCTGGAAGCGAAAAGCTGCCGCGTCGGCTTCCGGAGCATCGAATTTTCGGACGACGACCGCAAGCTGCTGATCAATGGCAAGGTGACGTATCTCTACGGCGTGAACCGTCACGACCACGATCCGGTGAAGGGCAAGGCGCTGTCGCGGGACGACATCCGCCGCGACGTGGAGACGATCAAACGCTTCAATTTTAACTGCATCCGCACGAGCCACTACCCGAACGATCCGTACTTCTACGACCTGTGCGACGAATACGGCATTCTGGTGATGGACGAGGCGAACCTGGAAACGCACGGCCAGGGTGGGTTGCTGAGCAACGACCCGCAGTGGACCCACGCGTTTATGGAGCGCAGCTCGCGCATGGTGCTCCGCGACAAAAATCATCCGTCCGTCATCATCTGGAGCTTGGGCAATGAGTCGGGGCGCGGCCCGAACCACGCCGCCATGGCCGCCTGGGTGCACGATTTCGACATCACCCGTCCGGTGCATTACGAACCGGCACAGGGCAGTCCGGCCCTGCCGGGTTACATCGCGCCGAACGAGCCGGGCTACCCGAAAGACCACGCCCACCGCGTGCAGGTGCCCGCCGATCAGTACTACGTCGATATGGTCAGTCGCTTCTATCCCGGCCTGTTCACGGTCGATCTGCTGGCGAACCAACCCGGCGACAACCGCCCGATCCTGTTCGTGGAGTACTCCCACTCAATGGGCAACTCGACCGGCAACATGAAAGAATTCTGGGACGCGTTTCGGTCGACGCCCCGGATCATCGGCGGCTGCATCTGGGACTTCAAAGACCAGGGACTGCTGAAAACGGATTCGGCGACCGGCCAACCCTTTTATGCCTACGGGGGCGATTTCGGGGAGCCCCTACACGACGGCAATTTCTGCATCAACGGAATTGTGGCCTCGGACGGACGCCCCAAAGCGGCGCTCTACGAATGCAAGCACGTCTACCAACCTGTTACCAGCGAACTGATCGACGCCACAAAAGGTCTGATCCGGGTCCGGAACCGCCACGCGGCCAAGTCACTGGAGGAGTACAACGTCACCTTTCGGGTGCAGGAAGACGGCAAAGTGGTGGTCGACAAAGCGCTTCCGTCGCTGTCGCTCGCGGCCGGACAAGATACCGTTATGGATGTAAGTCGTTACCTCCCTCGCTTCAAATCGGGGGCGGAATACCTCGCCAGTCTCCACTTCACCCTCTCCCACAACGAACCGTGGGCTCCGCAGGGCCACGAAGTTGCGTACGACCAGTTTGCGCTGACCGGGTTGCCCGTCGCAACGGCTTCTAAAACTAAATCTTCTGTAACAGTCGAAGAAGGAGCCGACGGCTACGTGCTGAGCGGAAAAGGTTTTCAGGTGACGATCTCCAAACGCAACGGGGCGCTGACCTCGTATGTCTGGAACGGGCAGGAACAGATCGAAGCGCCCTTCCTGCCCCACTTCACCCGGCCGCTGACCGACAACGACGACAAAGGCTGGAAGCCGGACGAGCTTCTACACGAATGGTACGCCGCCGAACCAACCCTCGAACGCATCGCGTGCGCCCCTGGTCCCGACGGGCTTACCCAACACGTCACCAGCCACTACACCCTGATTAGCGACAGCGCCACGGTGCAGGTGACCTACACGGTGAACGGCGACGGTGTGCTGAAAGTAGCATACGCACTGACCCCTGATCCGGCTCTGTCGAACCTGCCGAAGGTCGGGATGCAGGGCGGGATTCGTGCTGGTTACGACCAATTGACCTGGTACGGACGCGGGCCGCTGGAGAATTACGTCGACCGCCGCTCGGGTTTTGCCACCGCCGTCTACACGCAGCCGCTTTCCGACTTCATGGAGCCGTACGTCCGCCCGCAAGAAAACGGCAACCGCACCGACGTCCGCTGGATGTTCCTCTCCAATGCAACGGGCAATGGATTGCTGGTGGTGGCCGACAGTCTGCTGAGCATGAGCGCCTGGCCTTATACCGAAGAAAATATCAACGCGGCGAAACACACGTTCGACCTGAAGGACGCAGGTTACCTTACGCTAAACCTTGATCTGGAACAGATGGGCATCGGGGGCAACGACAGTTGGTCGGAAGTGGGTGCGCCGCTGGAACAATACCAGATCCCGCCCCGGCCGTACCGCTACATATTCTACCTCCAACCGATCCGGTCTTCGGGAAAGAACCTCAGTGCCACCGCCCGAAAGATCCGTTTTTAATCGCCCTTCCATTCCATGATCCGTTTCCGACTTTTCTTTCTTTTGCTTCTTCTCCCGCAGGCGTTGTGGGCGCAACCGCTCCGGCTGCTGCAGACCGGGCACGTGCCGCAGACGGCCAAGCCGTGGGTGTTCTGGTACTGGATGAAAGCGTCGGTGTCGAAAGCGGGAATCACGGCCGACCTGGAAGCGATGCAGGAAGCGGGCATCGGCGGGGCGTACCTGATGCCGATCATGGGGCCGACCGATCCGCCCTTGATGGAGCCGCCCGTCAATCAACTTACCCCGGAGTGGTGGGCGATGGTGCGCCACGCGATGCAGGAAGCGAAACGGCTGGGGCTGGAACTTGCCATGCACGAGAGTGACGGCTTTGCCCTGGCCGGAGGGCCGTGGATTACCCCCGAACTGTCGATGCAAAAGGTGGTCTGGACCGAGACGCAGGTAAAAGGCGGACAGACGTTTCAGGATACGTTGGACCAGCCCGAGACACTGGAAGATTATTACCGCGACCTTGCGGTGTTTGCGTTCCCCACGCCGCCCGGGGCCAAGCATTCGACACAAACCCTTAAACCAACCGTAACGACCAGTCAGTCGGACGTGGACGCTACGTTTCTGGCGTACGCCGGTCAGAAACGCCAAAGCCCCGACGCACCCTGGAATCAGGAAGGCGGGAAAGATCAGTTTCGCAGCGACGGTCCGGCCTGGATTCAGTACGCCTTTGCGGAACCCTTCACCGCCCGCTCGGTCCTGATCCGCACGAAAGGCAACAACGTACAGTCGCACCGGCTGCGCATCGAAGCGAGCGACGACGGCCAAACGTTTCGAGCCGTGGCGCAACTGGAACCGCCCCGCCACGGCTGGCAGGACACCGACGCCGACGTCACCCATACCATCCCGCCGACCACCGCCCGCTACTTCCGTTTCCACTTCGATCCGGCCGGTTCCGAGCCGGGGGCCGAAGACCTGGACGCGGCCAAGTGGAAACCAACCCTGAAAATCGCGGGCATCGAATTGTCGGGTGCGCCGCGGATTCATCAGTTCGAAGGAAAAAGCGGGGCCGTCTGGCGCATCAGTCCGCGTACTACCCCAGAACAACTCCCCGATTCGCTGTGCATTCCGCATGAAGCGATGGTGGATCTAACCGATCACCTGGATGCCCAAGGCCGCCTGACCTGGGAAGTACCCGAAGGCAACTGGACGATTCTCCGCATGGGTCATACTTCGACCGGACATACCAACGCAACGGGCGGCGCGGGACAGGGACTAGAATGTGACAAATTCAACCCGGAAGCGATTCGGAAGCAATTCGACGGCTGGTACGGCGAAGCAATCCGGCAAATGGGACCGGAACTGGCCGAAGACGTTTTAAAAGTATTCCACATCGACAGTTGGGAGTGCGGCAGCCAGAACTGGTCGCCGGTGTTCCGAGCCGAGTTTCAGAAGCGGCGCGGCTACGACCTCCTGCCCTACCTCCCCGTGCTGGCGGGCGTCCCCATCGGCAATAGGGACTCGTCCGAGCGGTTTTTGTATGACGTGCGCCAGACCATCGCGGAGCTGGTCACCGATACGTTTTACGAGCTGATGGCCCAGCAAGCCTACGCGAAAGGCGACCGGTTCAGTGCCGAGTGTGTCGCCCCGACGATGCTCGCCGACGGCATGCGCCACTACGAGAAGGTCGACATCCCGATGGGCGAATTCTGGTTGCGGAGCCCGACCCACGACAAACCCAACGACATGCAGGATGCCCTGTCGGGTGCGCACATCTACGGCAAACCGATCGTGCAGGCCGAAGCATTTACCGAACTGCGCATCCTATGGGACGAGCACCCCGCGATGCTGAAAGCCTTGGAGGACCGTAACTATGCCCTGGGCATCAACCGGATGGTCTACCACGTCTTCACGCACAACCCCTGGCTGGACCGCCAACCCGGCATGACACTCAACGGCGTGGGACTTTACTTCCAGCGCGACCAGACTTGGTGGAAGCCGGGACGCGCGTGGGTCGAATACGCACAACGCTGCCAGGAACTCCTCCAGCAAGGCACGCCCGTCGCCGACCTGGCCGTGTTTACGGGTGAAGAGCTGCCGCGCCGCTCCATTCTGCCCGACCGGCTGGTGCCGATTTTGCCGGGGCTATTCGGGCCGGAACGCGTGGCCGCCGAGAAGGAGCGTTTGCAAAACGAAGGACAGCCGCTGCGTGAGTTTCCGAAGGGCGTCACCAGCACCGCCAACTTCGCCGAGCCTGCCGACTGGGTAAATCCGCTGCACGGCTACGCCTACGATTCATTTAACAAAGATGCCTTGATACGACTGGCCGAGGTGCGCGATGGTCGCATTGTGCTGCCCGGCGGTGCGAGCTACGGCATCCTCATTATTCCCGGTGATCGCCGCATGTCGCCCAACGCCGAATTGATGACGCCCGAAGTCGCGACGCGCCTCCTCGCCCTGGTCGAAGCGGGGGCCACGATCCTGATGCAGGAACGGCCGGAACGCTCGCCCAGTCTGGTCGACGCTAGTGCGGCAGACAGCACGGTACGACGAGTGGCCGCGACCCTGTGGGACGGCGAATGGACTCCGTTAGCGGAAGGACTTTCTATGAAAAAAGTCGGCAAAGGGCGGTTGCTGCGCGGGGTCTGTTCCGCCGAAACGCTGGACGCGCTTGGGCTTGCGCGTGACCTGGTGGTGCAGGAAGGAAATCCTGCCTACGCAGAAGACATCGCGTACACCCACCGCACGGGGCCTGACTTTGACATCTACTTCCTCTCCAACCAGCAGGACCAATCCCGTACGCTAACGGTATCGTTGCGGGCGGGCGGGCAGGCACCTGAAGTATATAACCCCGTCACGCAGGACACCTACGCCGCCACCGACGTGCACGAACAATCGGGCAGAACCCAATTCTCGCTTACGCTGGAGCCGCACGGTTCCCGCTTCATTCTGCTTCGCCAATTATCCGCTGACCAATCATTGACTACAGTTCCCGAAACACAAGCTGTCAAGAAACTGGACGGGCGCTGGCAGGTGCAGTTCGACCCCGCTGCCCGGGGGCCGAAAAAAGTGCTCAAAATGAACGAATTACAAGACTGGTCGACCCGCGCCGAGCCGGAAGTAAAATACTACGCCGGTACCGCGACGTATACCCAGAAATTTTCCTGGAAACCGGAGGGTAACGCCTCAACGCGTGTCTGGCTGGACCTGGGCGACGTCGCCAACCTGGCGGAAGTCTGGGTGAACGGAGAAGCGTGCGGCGTGGCCTGGACCGCCCCCTACCGCATCGACATCACGAAGGCCTTACGTCCCGGCAAAAACGAGTTACGGATCGCGGTAACCAACACGTGGGCGAACCGCCTGATCGGCGACCACGCCCTACCCGAAGACGAGCGCCCGACCTGGTCGACCGTCCCGTACATCCTGGAAGGCGAACCCCTTCTGAAAGCCGGGTTGCTGGGACCGGTCCGACTCCTGAAAGCCGCTCCGACCGATTCAGCCGCGCAACGCAGTCGGTAATTCTTTACGCATTCACATTCGACAGCACTACATGTTACGTTCTTCGTTTACGAACCTTTTTCTCCTCAGTGGCCTCCTGGCCCTTGTCGGTGCGGGCTGCGCCGGTTCCAAATCAGACGCCGAAACGGCCGGGCAAGGTCAAGCCGTTGCCTCCACCGACTCGGTGCCCGAGGTCGTGCCGGATTCGGTGATGCAGCGGATCTACGAGACGGTCAAAACGCCGCACAAGTACGGGCTGATACTCACGCCTCCCGCCGACGACAAAAAGCTGGACTGCCCCAGCGTGTTCCGCGAGGGCGATCGGTGGTACATGACCTACATCGTCTACGACGGTCGAGGTTACGAAACCTGGCTGGCCGAAAGCCCCGACTTGTTGCAGTGGACTACGACGGGCAAAATCATGTCGTTCACCGACACAACCGACTGGGACACCAACCAGAAAGCGGCCTACATCGCGCTGGAAGACTACGAATGGGGCGGTAATTATCAGTGGCAGCAGTACGACGGCAAGTACTGGATGTCATATTTCGGCGGATCGAGCCGTGGCTACGAACAGGGACTGCTGTCCATCGGCATTGCCTACTCGGAACAGGACCCGACCCAACCGCACGAGTGGCAGCGCCTGGAAAAGCCGGTGTTGAAGGCTACCGACGAGGACGCCCGTTGGTGGGAAAACAACACGATCTACAAAAGCTCCGTGATCTGGGACAAGGAAGAGCGCCTGGGCTACCCCTTCCTGATGTACTACAACGCGAAGGGCGACAGCCTCAATCCCAAGCGCGGCAAGGAGCGCATCGGGATGGCCGTTTCAAACGACATGCGCACGTGGGAGCGCTACCATCCGGAACCGATCCTCGACCACTTTACCGGCATTACGGGCGACCCGGTCATTCAGAAAATCGGGGATGTCTTCGTGATGTTTTACTTTGGTGCGTTCTGGAAGGATCGCCCCAAAGAGGCGTTCAACCGCTTTGCCTGTTCGTACGACCTGGAACACTGGACCGACTGGCAGGGCGAAGACCTGATCCATTCTTCGGAACCGTATGACGACCTATTCGCGCACAAATCGTTCGTTGTGAAACATGACGGCGTGGTGTATCACTTCTACTGTGCCGTCAACAAAGCCGACCAGCGGGGCATCGCCGTCGCCACGTCGAAAGATCTGGGAGAAAGTACGGTTCACTTCGCCCAGCGATGATCTGGAATCGCCTTTGTTTAGTCCTCTCCCTCCTGTCATTTCGCCCGCAGGGAGAAATCTTCTATCTTCTAGAACGAGATTTCTCACTGACGTTCGAACCGGGTCGCCGGCCACCGTGGCAGCGGGCGATGATAAAAGTGACTGAGGTCATAATTTCTATCTGCTGCAAGCATTCTGCTTGCGGGACTAGACAAGGTATATAGTGACAACCAAGAACTTTGCTTTACTGGCATTTCCAATGCGTTTTCCATTAACCCTTTTCTCTTTTGCCCTCCTCTGCCTTCTTTCCAGCTGTTCTTCCTCGGATTCGGAGCGGGAGGCGGAGCCATCGCCACGGCGGCGGATGAGTTTCAACGACGACTGGCAGTTCTTTTTGGGCGACGATTCGGCAGCAATTGATCCGGCGTTTGACGATGCGGATTGGCGAACCCTACGGTTGCCGCACGACTGGAGCATCGAAGGAGAATTCAGTGAGGACAACCCCGCCAAACCGGAGGGCGGCGGGCTGCCGACAGGCGTGGCGTGGTACCGGAAAACGTTTACGCTGCCGGATTCAGGGGCGGGGCGCCACGTCTTTATCGACTTCGACGGGATTTACCGGAACAGTGAAGTATGGATCAACGGTCATTCGCTGGGCGTGCGGCCGAACGGCTACATCTCGTTTCGCTACGACCTGACGCCTTACCTGCACGCGGACGATCGCGCGAACGTGCTGGCGGTGCGGGTCGATAACGCCGGACAGCCCAATTCGCGGTGGTATTCGGGGTCGGGGATTTACCGGAACGTCTGGCTCGTGACCACCGGCCCGGCGTACGTGGACCACTGGGGCACGTTCGTCACCACGCCGCAAGTCGACTCGGCCGCGGCGCAAGTGGAAGTGGCGATCCGGCTGCAACGTGACGATTCCGTAACCGGCGACCTGACCGTACAGACCGTGTTGCTGGATGCAGAGGGGAATCAGGTCAATGAGGAATCGCTACCCTCGACAGTGGTCGGCGGTTCGTCCATCCGCCTGAAACAGCAACTCACCATTGCCCATCCTACGTGGTGGTCGGTGGATCGGCCGACACTCTACACCGCCGTGACGGAAGTGCGGCTGGACGGAAAACTGACGGATCGTTACGAGACGCTGTTCGGCATCCGCACCTTTCGTTTCGACGCCGAAAAAGGGTTTTTCCTGAACGGACAGCCCCTGAAAATCCTGGGTGTCTGCAACCACCACGACCTGGGCGCGCTGGGCGCCGCCGTCAATACCCGCGCGATGGAGCGGCAACTGGAAATCCTGAAAGCGATGGGCTGCAACGCCATCCGCACGGCACACAATCCACCTGCGCCGGAACTGCTTGACCTGTGTGACCGGATGGGCTTTCTGGTGATGGACGAGTCGTTCGACATGTGGCGGAAGAAAAAAACCAACCAGGATTACCACCTCGACTTCCCCGAGTGGCACGCACGGGATTTGCAGGACATGGTGCTCCGCGACCGCAACCATCCGTCCATCTTTATGTGGAGCATCGGCAACGAAATCCGCGAGCAGTTCGACAGCACCGGCCTGACGATTACGCCGGAACTGGTCCAACTCGTGAAAGACCTCGACACCACCCGGCCCGTCACTTCCGCCCTGACCGAGAATATTCCCGAGAAGAACTTCATCTCCCAGTCGGGGGCGTTGGATGTGCTGGGTTTCAACTACAAACACGAAGCGTACCCCGAACTGCCGCAGCGTTTTCCTGGTCAGAAGTTCATCGCGACGGAGAACAATTCGGCTCTCGCCACGCGGGGTCATTACGACATGCCCTCCGACAGCATCCGCCGCTGGCCTGAGGCGTACAACGTGCCGCTGAAAGGCGCGAACGACGACTGGACCGTTTCGGCGTACGATAACGTCTCGGCCTATTGGGGCTCGACCCACGAGGAGACGTGGCGCGTGATCAAAAAATATCCGTTTCTGTCCGGCATGTTCATCTGGACCGGCTTCGATTACTTGGGCGAACCGATCCCCTACCCCTGGCCCGCCCGCAGCTCCTACTTCGGGGTGATCGACCTCGCCGGTTTTCCGAAGGATGCCTACTACCTCTACCAGAGCGAATGGACGAACGACGAGCCCGTGCTGCACGTCTTTCCGCACTGGAACTGGAAACCCGGCCAAACAGTGGACGTCTGGGCCTACTACAACCAGGCCGACGAGGTGGAACTGTTTTTAAACGGCGAATCGCTGGGCACCCGTGCCAAAGGCGACGACGAATTTCACGTGATGTGGCGCGTCCCATACCAACCCGGTACCATCAAAGCCATCTCCCGCAAGAACGGCGAAACTGTCCTCACCCGTGAGATTCACACCGCTGGAGCACCAGCCAAAATCGAACTCGTGGCGGATCGTGACCGCCTCACTGCCGACGGACGCGACCTGTCGTTCGTGACCGTGAAGATTCTGGATGCGGATGGCAACCTGGTGCCTCATGCCGACCACCTCGTGCAGTTCCAGGTCGAGGGCGAAGGCGAATTGGTCGGCGTCGACAACGGCTACCAGGCAAGTATGGAGTCGTTCAAAGCCGACCATCGGAAGGCGTTCAACGGCTTGTGTCTGGCCATTGTGCAGACGACAGAGAACGCTGGGACGATCACGCTGCAAGCGCAGGCCGAAGGACTGGAATCAGCCTCCGTTACCCTTACCACGAAAAATTGACAATACAGACGTTAGGCGTACCCCTTTTACCTATCCGACACCCAATGAAAGGGGTACGTCTCTATGCGTATTTTTTGAGACCGCTCAGGGCATTGACACCCATGCCGACCGTGATGGCATCTTCGGCCACCGCGAAAATCCAGTCGGGCCAGCCCGATTTCTCAACCAGGGCTTTCCGTACGTAAAAACCCACGAACGTCCCAGCCAGAGCCGCCACGCCGCCCAATACGGCCCCCACAGTTGCCTCTTCTTTTTCGTACTGACTCAGCACCGCACCGGTCATGGCACCCAACGCCACACGTCCGAACAAAGCCGGAGGATCAGTCCGGTTCGGTACGCCGGGCATTTTATCGCCGATCAGTTCTCCGACAGCCAGGGCCGTGAGTGTCCAGGCGACGCCTTCTTTTTGAAACCAGGTGAGGGGAATCTCTGGGGCAGGTTCTGACGTGTGGGCGCTAACGTGCTGTGAGATCAACGCCAATCCGCTAAACGAGCGCAGTCCGGAGATGAAACCCAGGCTTAGCGTCTGGCGCAAAAGTTTGTTTTTCAGGATAGACATACAGATGAAAGACCTGATGTAAAAATGGTTTTCTCCTACTACGCGAACGGGGTGGCGACAGATGTAGATGGGCTGAAATTTTCTCCTGACAGGTTGCCCTCTGTCAATCGAGCGGGGGGCGTAGCGTAACGTGATTTTCAGGAAACGCTGTGCCAACGGGTTGGGGTGCGCTTGCCCGAAGTAACAAATCCACCCGAAAACTACCTTTCCAGAAGCCTTCCCCGCCCCATTTACGTATTGTTACAGTCTGGTTATGAACAACATAAGGCTTCCTGGTTTCTAAACTAGATATTCGCAAGGCATTGGAGAATCTATGGACCTCAAACAACCTTAACCCCTGGTTACGGCCTGCCTTCGCACTTTCAACGGTGCGAAAGGGGCTGGTTAACTTTGCGTGAACACTTTTTCTATGCGTATCTACTCTTCTCTTTCAAAAATCGGCTTTCTGAAACGGTATAGCTACAAATTTCTCTTTGTGGCCTTTCTGGGCATTCACGTCCCGCTGATCGGAGTCATTACACTCTTGCTGGTTCGTGATGGCGAACCCTGGTCACCGGCGTTTCTGTTCTGGCTGACGCTGGCCTTGACGCTGGTAGCAACGGGCGCCACGCTGTGGGTACAATACCACCTGACCGCACCGATCCGACAAGTGAGTTCAGCTCTGCGGGCGTATGCATCGTCGCGGACGCGCCCCACGTTGCCCACGCACCACACCGACGAAGCGGGTGAATTAATGGCCAATGTGCAAGAGACTATTGGGCAATTGGATGCCCTGTTACGCGAAAAAGAAGACCTGATCGGCCTCATTACGCACGACGTGCGCGGACCGCTGGCCTCGGCTATCGAGCTGCTGGACATCATGCAGGAGGAGACCGACCCTACAGAGCTGGCGCAATGTTTCCAGTTGCTGCGGGGTTCGCTTCAGAATCAGTATGATCTGGTCAAAACGATGTTGCAAGCGCTTCATGTAGAGTCCAATGCGCTCCAGAAGCAGCCGGTGGAACTCCAAAGGCTGATCGACCATGTGTTCCAGGAGGTGAGGCCGGTTGCGGCCCCGAAGCAGGTCACGCTGAAAGTAAGCCATTACGAGAACCATCGCCTGATGCTGCACCGGGAGATGTTCTGCGAGCTTTTGAAGAATCTTCTGATCAACGCCATCAAGTTCTCGAATCCGCAGGACGTGGTGTACCTGAACATCCATCACGATCCGGACGAGTTTCGGCTGGAAGTGATCGACGCCGGCATTGGCTTCGACCCCACCGCGGCCGAACGTATCTTCGAACGGTTCACCCGCGAACGGCAGGTAGGCACCGCCGGTGAGCAATCGACGGGTCTGGGCCTGTACCTGTGCCGCAAAATCGTAGCGCTGCACAACGGCACCCTGACGGCCTACAGCGACGGGCCGAACCAAGGTGCCACGTTTACCATTCTGCTGCCCACCACGAGCCTGACGACGACCGAAACACACGCGTACGGCCATACGTCAGACCCCTCGGCCTAACGGCTCAGCGGAAGCCAGACCGACATATCTGATTGCCCGCGGTTGCCCCAAGCATAGTACGGAATCAGGCGAACGGAGGCGGGCTTTGGTTGGCGGGGCGTTACTTCACGGTAAAGCTGATTTTGCCAGGTTGGCTCTTCCAGAAGCTCCGCCTGCCCTTCCAGGCTCATGACCGCACTGCCGTCGATCTGCATCCTTTTGGGCTGGAATTTCATTCCGACGGGTAACGCTACATTGGCCATCTTTTCGCCTTGCGGCAGGTCGGTCGACTCCAGGCAGTACACGATTGGTCCACGCTTGACGGCCACCTGGTTGCGCGTCTCCTCCACTAGCGGATTGGCTTCGACCAGCTTGGCTTCCATCGGCAGACGCAGTTCGATCACATCGCCTTTCTTCCACTTCCGGTTCACTTCCGCATACGTTCCCGCCGTGAGGGGCACTTGCTGCGGCTCGCCGTTGATCTGCAACGTAGCGCCCTGGCTCCAGCCGGGAATGCGCAGGAAAAACGAAAGGTTCTTTTTAGGAGTCTGTTCCAGCGTCAGTCGGATGTTCCCGTCCCAGGGGTACTCTGTCGTTTGGGTCAGTTTCAACCGCGTGCCGTCAGCCAGCTTGGTGTCCAGCCGATTGCCGCCGTACAGGTTCACCCACACGCCCTGATCCGACACACTGTAGAGGTAGTTGCTGACCTCGGCTACGGTACGCACCGCATTCGGCGGGCAGCAGTTGGAGAGGGCAATGTACTCCTGGCGTTGCCCAGCCCACCGCAGCTCGTAAGGCAGGTCCTGACTGACGCGCAGCGGGTTGGTGTAGAAGAAGCGTTGGCCATCTAGACTCACGCCCGACAGCACACTGTTGTAAAGGGAGAGTTCAAGTACGTCGGCAAAGCGGGCTTCGCCGGTTACCTGCAACATGCGCCAGTTCCAAAGCACGTTGCCGATGTTGGCGCACGTCTCGTTATGCGCCGTCAGGTTCGGAAGTTGGTACTCCCGCCCGTAGGCCTGATGCACCTGCTGGATCTCGCTGGGCTGATACGAGGTTCCCTGCGGGGAGACGCCGTCGTACAACGCGCCACATGCTCCGGTGATGTACATTTTGTGCTGCATCAGGTCGTCCCAGATGGCATCGAGCGCGTGCATCAGCGAATCTTCACCGGTTTCGGCATATACGTCGGCTACGCCCGCGTAGAGGTAGTTGGCCCGCACGGCGTGTCCCATGGCTTTGGTCTGCTGCCGGAACGGAACGCGATCCTGGTTATGGTCCGTGCCCACGCCTTCGCCAACCATCCCACGAATGTCGATTAGTCTCTGCGCCAGTTCCAGGTACTTCGCATCGTGGGTGGTACGGTACATTTCCACCACGCCCATGTAGTGCGACGGACAGATGGCGTTGCGTGCCAGCTCGTCGGAAGCACGCTGGTAAAAGTCGTACAGGTAGTCGGTCGCTTTTCGGGCAACGTCCAGCAGCGCGGTTTTGCCCGTCGCCCGGTAATGCACACAGGCGGCCGTCATCAAGTGGCCCAGGTTATAGGTTTCGAAGTTCAGGCGGTCCTGAAATTCGGTCTGTCCAGCTTCCTGTTTTTTCTGTTCGATGATGACGGGCGTATGGATGTAGCCATCGGCGCGCTGCGAAGCGGCAATCACCGGGATGATCCGATCCATCAGGGCATCCAGCTTTTCGTCTTTCGTGAGGGCGTAAGTGTTGGCCATGGCCTCGAACAACTTGTAGAAATCGCCGTCGTGAAAGGGAGGGCCTTCGTGTTCTCCTTGCGCCAACCCCGCTGCAATCTCAAAGTTCCGGAAGGCATGCGCCACATTCGGATCGCTGTAGATCTCCCACAGATGCGGAATCATGGTATCGCGACACACCTGAAAGCGGTCGGCCCAGAAACCCTCGGTCCAGGCCACATCGCCCATGTTGACGCTATGGAGTTGTGCATGGGGACTCGCGGTGGTGTTCACCAGGCTTTTGTCCTGCGCCATCAGCGACGCACTAACGAAAAAACAAAATACCAAAACAGAAAAAGGCCGTCTCATAGGGTGCAGGTTTCCGGGTAAGAGACCAAAATCCTCCGGAAATACCCTGCCGAATAGGGTAAAACTATCCGCTCCTGAACCATCAGATCATCGGCATTGCCACCATCAATATGATTTTAGCATTAAATAATTGTTATCAAGTCAGAAGAAGAAAAAATATTGCCCAACTACTCAACTTTTTTTGAAAACGGAGGTGAGATTTTTCAACACCGATGCTCTTCCCTAGCAACACCTAAAAATGTACGAGGACCGACAGGTAGCCCTGGAGGTCGTCAATGTTTCATCAACCCATTTAAAACATCAATCTATGAAGCGTTTTTCTCTACTGATCTTTTTGTTCTTCATGATGCCCCTCTATCTGATGGCGCAGACGAACGTTTTGTACGTCTCACGTACAGAAGATGGTGGTGCTTTACCAGTCGGTGATCAGGCTATCGTCAACATGCTCGGAACCATGGGCTATACAGTCCAGGCGGTAGATCAGGATACTTATCGTGATGATCGCGAACTCGTAGACGAATCCGTTGATGTTATTGTGCTCAGTGAGTCCATCTCGTCGAACCGAGCAGTAGCGTTCAGCGATTCGCTTCCTACCTATGCTAAGCCGATCGTGAGCATGGAAGGCTTGGTTTTCCGCGACAACATCTGGGGTCCTCTAACGCAGTATGAAGAAACAGGACAGTTTCTTAAAAATGGCAGAGGTCCTAACCTGCCATCACTCGCCCATTACTCCAATACGGTCATCAACGCCGACCATCCGCTTTTCGAAGGCACCAGCATCGATGCAGGAGAAACGTTTGCGTGGGCAACACAATCTAGTGAAGACACATTGCCAGAAGTCGCTTATTTCTATATCGACAACTATTACGCTAACGCTACTACCCTGGCGGTGGTACCAGGTGAAGTTGGCCAAGGCGATGGCTACCCTACACTCGTAGCGGTTGAACCTGGAGATGAAAATGATCCAGACAATCCGTTTATGTACCGGGCTGTAGTATGGGGAGTATACAGCACTGGCTACACCACACTGACAGAGGACTTCTACACGATCTTAGGCAATGCTATTGACTGGGTAACTGAGGTGCCTACTTCAATCAAATCGGACCTGCTGGCCGGACAAGCCCTGCGCGCTTACCCGAACCCGTTCCGCCAGTCGACGACCATTTCGTTCTCGACCAGCAAAGCTGCTGACATCGAGATGCGTGTCTTCAACCAACTGGGTCAGGAAGTGGCTCGTCAGAACGAGTTCTTCACCGCCGGTAAAGGTGAAATGAAATTCCAGAGCAGCGGCATGAAATCAGGCATGTACTACTACAGCCTTTACGCCGACGGCCTGCTGGCCGGCACTGGAAAAATGATGGTGCAGTAATTTGGATTAGATAGCTCGATCAAAGAAGGCCGATGTAGCGATACGTCGGCCTTCTTTATGTTTGTGCCTGATGGGAGAACGGCCCAGTGATATGAAAAGCGTGCGCCTTGATCTTCTGTGCTGGCTGACGGGCCTGGGTTTGTTCCTTTGGAGCGCAGTCGTATGCCCTTCGGCAGCCCTCGACCTCCAGTTTCATGATGTCTATTTTGTAGCCCGGCTCTCGGATCTGTCTGTAGCCTACGGGATTTGGTTTGCGTTGGCCGGAGGCGTTTACTTCCTCTTCAGGAAGCTCCGTAGCCCCTTGCGCCCACACTTGGGGTCCCTCCATGTGGGCTTGTCCACCGCAGCAGCACTCGGTGTGTGGGGGCTATTATGCTCGCCCGCGCTCAGTGGCATCGTGAGGCGTTATGACTCGCTTGCACCTGGCAGTCTTTCTGCATCCTATTCGCTTCTTTATCTGCTTCTCGGTGCCACCGCCCTCTTTCTGGTGGGGCAACTGCTGTTTGTCATCAACGTGATAGGCGCGTTGGTGCGAGGCAAGCGGTAGTTACTCTTCCCACAGGTTCACCACATCCTTCGTGCGGGACTCGGGCAGTACCTTTAACGACACGAGTGTGCCATCTTTGACCATCCCCTCCACAGTGGTCTGATAAGGCGCATGGAGTTTAAAATGCACGTCCCAGTCTTGGGGCCAGGCGGGCAGAAGCATGATTTTCTCGCCGTCGGTTTGCAGCAGCATTTCCTGCAAGCCGATCATCCCCGAGCCGCCCCAGTTGTGGTCGGGCACCCAATCGAAGCCCGGCCCCCAGAACGCCGGAAAGCGCCGACCGGAGTCGCCCAACTTTAGTTTGGTGAGTCGTGCCGCTTCGTCGGTCAGGCCGAGGCGGGCCGCAAAAATGTTGTCTTGTTTCCACCCGACGTGGCTGCGGAACTTGAGCGCGTCGGGGTCGTAGGCCCAGGTATTCCGCGCGATTTCCAGGTCGGGTTTGCCCACCCCGTAGATGCCCCACGGAAAAACGGGGTAGAGTTGCGGCACTTCCGTGTTGTTGACCCGCGCCCATACCTGCGCCGGGGCAATGGTCCGGTGTCCGTCCACCTCCCGAAAGGCCAGCGGCGGAATCCGTGTCGCCATCTCCTCCGCCCACGTCCGTTGCTCTGGGGTCAGGTACGATTCCGGCAAAGCCAGCAGACTTTCGAGCACCGTCCGCAGGGCCGCACTGGTCGAGGACGCGTTGTAGGTCATCTTGTAGGTTTCGACCGCCGAACCGGGATAGAGGATCAGGTGCCCATCGCCGTCCAGCGCCTTGCTGCCCCGTTGCCGGGCGAGGGACTGGTAGTGCTCGTCGAAGAAGCGGAGGCAACTCTCGATCAGCGGCAGGTACTCGGTGATGTCCTGAGCGGCGTAGCGTTGAGTTTCCAGAAGCATCTGGCAAAACTCCAGCACCGTATCCCACTCGTATTCCAGCCACGCGTTGTACTGCAACCCCGGATCGAAATCTGCCGGTCGTTCCCACCCGTATTCCGCGGGATTGGGCAGACCGTAATTCTCCAGTTGCTCCGTAAAACACGCCCCCCCGTGTCCCCAGTAGACTTCGCTCCGCAGCTCGGCATTGCGCAGGGCACGGTGGTAAAATTCGAACTGCGGACGCATCATGGCCCAATCCCCGCTTTTCAGCATCGGCCAGTAAACGAGGCGTTGGTTCTGGGCGGTCATGGTGCCCCCGCCCCAGTTCCGGTGATCGGGTGTCGCGCGGATCGTAGAGTCGGTCAGCGACGGATCGTAGGTGAACAGCCCACCGTTGAACTTAGTCGGCACGTCGCCGAAGGCATTGCAGCCGAGCAGGTAGCGAAAAAGCTGGTAATTCCGCCCGACCTGCCAGGCCGTATCACTCGGGTTGGCCTGAACGGGCTGGACGAACACGAAGCTCCGGTTCCAGTAGTCGTGCCACCAGTCGCGGGTCGCGGTCCACGCCTTGCGCGCCGACACCTGCCCCGCTTCTTTCACCACGCTTTCCAGTCCCGCTTGCCAATCGGCCTGCGTTTCGGTCTGGTCGACGTGCAGGAACAGTTCCAGTTGATGCGAACGCGTTGCCCCGGTGCTGGTCAGTCGCCAGCCCTGAAAGTCGGTATCGAGGTAGGTGCCAGTGTAGGTGCCGGCGGGCTCCATTTTTCGACCACGCAGCACGCCACCGAAGGTGAGGTGTTTCAGCGGATTGAACAGTTCCCCTTTCACGGAATCCAGCTGCTGCCGGTGCACCGTTACGTCGAATACGGTCGTCTCCCGGTTCCGGTGATAGAACTGTACCGCGTTACCCTGAAAATCAATGGAATCCTGATACGTAGTCACTTCGACGGGTGCCCACTTGTACGACGTCGCATTCTTGGCTTTGCCTTCCACTGCGCGGTCGTGGTGTCGCCAGCTCTCGTAGCTCGCCTCCGCCTGTAGTGGTTGTTTACTTGCCACGTCTACGTGCACCACCGGCCGGAACACATCGACCCAGACGTGCACCTGCGTACCGTCGTTCCCCGTCAGATAAATCGAGCCATCCGCCAGCCGAAGCTCCTGCCGAAACGTTTCGCCCGCAAACGGATTGGGTTCCAGTTGCAGCCGGACGCGCCCCATTTTCAGGAACATGTTGTTCTCGTCGAACGTCCCGCTCCGCGACACGTACAGCAGCACCTCCCCTTCTTCCACCCACACGTTCAGTCCCACATCCCCGCCCCCGCACGGCATCGACTCCCCGGAATGCTGGCTTTGCGTCGTCCAAACCGGATGGTACTGACTCAATTCGGCAGGCTGCGCAAAGGCAAAGAAAGGAAGGAGGAACAGGAGGAGGTGTTTGAGCATGGGTGGGTAGTATGAGAACCGACTGCATTTTATGATCAATTTCGAGATCGGTCGGTGGTGGTAGATTTAAGTTAGGGTGGCAGGAAGCCAAGGCTTCCCTGTGTCCGTTTAGCTTCAGGTTGTACCTGAAGCCAGTAAAGGATTAACCGGGGGAAGAACCACCCCGTTGCGACAAACTCTATCTGGCTTAAGATTGTATCTTAAGCCTTTCGACACAAGGAAGTTTTTAACTTCCTGCACGTCTCTTGTTTAGGAAGCCACAGGTTCCTCTGTGCTCGTTCAGCTTCAGGTACAACCTGAAGCCAGGACTGTATCTTGTGAGTGTACTTTGTTTTACTCGTTATTATGCCTTCCAAGTACGCCATTCGTGATCACCAAGCGCCGCACTTTATCACTTTTGCGACGGTGCGCTGGATTGACGCCCTTTCCCGCCCCTACCAGAAAGAGGTGGTCCTCGATAGCCTGCGGTATTGCCAGCAACACAAAGGCTTACGGCTGTTCGCTTACGTCATCATGAGCAACCACGTTCATCTGATCGCGGCCGCTGCCGACAATTTTTCCCTCTCCAATATCCTTCGTGACCTGAAACGCCATACCAGTCGTCAGCTACTCGACTTGCTGCAAAACGATTTGCAGGAAAGTCGCCGGGACTGGATGCTCTGGCTTTGCCAGGAAGCTGCCGCTCGTAACTCCAATAATCAGTTATACCAGTTTTGGCAACAGGACAATCACCCGATTGAGCTTTCCACCAACACCATGATGGACCAAAGATTGGAATACCTTCATCAGAATCCGGTACGCGCTGGCCTAGTCCGCGAGCCGGAGCATTACGTTTACAGCAGTGCCCTCGACTACGCAGGCGGCAAAGGCTTACTTCCCATCGAATTTTTAGAGTAACTTAATGTTTGACTGTTTCTACCTCTCTTTTTTATTTTTATTAACTACACTCCTGGCTTAAGATTTTATCTTGAGCCACACGAACACAAGGAAGTTTTTAACTTCCTACACATCTCTTGATCAGGAAGCCACAGGCTTCCCTGTGTCGGTTAAGCTTCAGGTGCAACCTGAAGCCAGTAAATGAACCACTCCGTCGCTACACATCAGTCCTCATTTCTCCTCCCAGTCGTCGGTGCGGAAGGAGGAGACTGGCAGGCCGTCGGTGCCGAAGAGCTCGCCGACGATGAAGTCTTTGAACGCGTACCGGACGGCGACCGGGTTTTGCACCATGGGCGACGAGACGGCGATGCTGCCGCGTTGCAAAATGGCCTGTGCCGGGTAGAAAATCTGGTCTTCCCCGGCAATCTCAAATTGGGTCAGGGGCTTGCCGTAGGTCGTCAGGCCGTTCGACGGATTAGAGAACTTCACTTCCACCGTGCTGCCTTTTACTTCCATCGCCTCGTAGGTCGGGCTGGCGTACCCGATGCCTTCGATGCCGTAGGTCTTCGCCAGTGCCCAATAGGCCAGCCGGTGCCCGCCCACCTGTTTATTCGCGGGGTGGATGATGTCTTCCTCGCCGATGTCCATCAACACGGCCATCCCGCTGTTTGGAATCACCGCTTCCACCTTGCGTTGGGCATCGCGGAGGTACGCCGAATTGGCCGGATCGTCGGCCCACGGCTGGTCATAATTGTATGGGGCAATCTGCGCGTAGTAGAACGGAAATTCACCCTGCCCCCAGCGGGTGCGCCACTCCTGCACCAGCGCCGGAAACAAAGTTTCGTACTGCTTTGCGCGGTCGGCGTTCGATTCGCCCTGGTACCAGATCACGCCGCGCATTCCGTACCCGATGATCGGATGGATCATGCCGTTGTAGAGCGTGGTCGGCGTCCGGTTCCGCACCTTGATTGAATCGTCTTTGCCCGGAATGCTAACGTCAGGAAAGGGTTTGAGCGACAGGGGCGTCATCCAGGCCTCGGCCGTGGAGCCTCCCCAACTCGTGTGGATCAGCCCGACGGGCACGTCCAGGATTTCCTGCAACAAACTCCCAAAGTAATAGGCCGTCGCGGAGAAGTCGGCGACCGCGGCGGGACCGGCAACCTCCCACGCCGAAGGTTTGCTGTTTTCCTGCGGCTCGGTCCACGACGAGCGCGGCACGGTGTAGAGACGCAGCTGATCGTTCTTTGAATGCAGGATGGTTTCGTTCGCCCCAAGGATCGGTTGGTTTGGATATCCTCGTAAGGGCATCTCCATGTTCGACTGTCCGGAACAGACCCACACCTCCCCGATCAGGACGTTGTGCAGCGTAGCGGGCGTGCCGTCGCTGACCACTAGGTCGTACGGTCCACCGGCGGCGGGCGTCTGGATCTTCACCCGCCAGGCTCCTTTGCGGTCGGCTTTGACTTTGTAGGTTTTACCGTCCCAAGAGGGCGTCACTGTGACTTGCGCACCGGCATCGGCCCATCCCCAGACGGGCACTTCCCCTTCGCGTTGCAACACCATGTTGTCGGTGAACAGCGAAGGAAACCGAACTTCCGCCCGCAGGGAAAGGGGAAGCAGTACAAAAAGGAAAAAAAGAGAACGTGTTCGTATCATGTGTTTGACTATTCTACCGCAAGCATTCTGCCACACCTGGCCGGCCACACCGCGCAGGCTTGTGGCAAATTCTGCATGCCTCCGCGGCGCGGTTTTCAACATGCGCACGTCGGGCCACATAGGCTAAAAACGTGCAAAAATGACAACCACAAGCAGAATGCTTGCGGTCTTAAAGCGACCCTTACTTCACCGGCACATCGGCCGATTTCAATCTGGACGGCACCCACGTCGATATCAGGAAGCCGACCAGGAAAATGACCGAGGTGCCCAGCACAATGGTCAGGTAACTGTGCAGGTGGATGCCCGGCAACGCATCGCCAAACAGCAACGGCCCCGCACTTAACCAGAGGATCACAATCAATCCGGCGATCATCCCGACCAGCGCGCCGGTCGCGTTGCTGGTGCGGACAAACGCGGCCAGGAGGAACAGCCCCAGCATCCCACCGCTGAAAATCGACGCCAGTTGCCACCAGGCGTCCAGCGCGCTCTTCACGTTGATCATCGCAATGCCGATGGCGATGCCCAGAATGCTGATGACCAATGACGCCCCGTACAATACCCGCATCGTGGTTCGTTCCGAGGCATTGGCGTTAATGTAACGTTGGTAATAATCGGTCAGGAAGACGGTGGCCGAACTGTTGAAGCTGGTCGAGATCGTGCTCATGCCCGCCGCAAAGACGGAGGCGATCAACAGCCCCGACAACCCAGCAGGCAGTTCGTGGACGATGAAGTACGGGAAGATGCGGTCGCTGCGGGTGGCGTCCTGCAACTCGGCCGGCAGTTCGCCCGCCGCCGACGTGTAGAAGGCAAACAGCCCCGACCCGATGAAAAGGAACAGGAGCGACACCGGAATGTAGAGCAAGCCGCCGAACAGGGCCGAACGTTTCGCCTCCCGGTCGGTGCGCGAGGCTAAGTAGCGCTGTACGTAGTTCTGGTCGATGCCGTAGTTCTGCAGGTTGATGAAGATACCGTAGACCAGCACTACCCAAAAGGTCGGCTCCGACAGGTTGGCGCTGAAGCTTCCGAGGCTGAATTTATCGTTGGCCGCCGCGATCGAGAACAGTTGCGAGGGACCTTCCGGCATCGCAAACAGGAGGTACACCGCACAGGCCAGCGCCCCGCCGATCAGGATGATGCCCTGAATGGCGTCCGTCCAGACCACCGCCTGCAAGCCGCCGAGCAGTGAGTAAACGGCCACTACGACGCCCGTTACTACAATGATCGTGATGATGCTCCAGCCGAATACGGCGTTCAGCGCAATGGCCATCAGGTAGAGGATCGTGCCGATGCGCATCAGTTGCGTCAGGAGGTAACAGGTCGAGACGTAGACGCGCGCCCACGGCCCGAAGCGCTGCTCCAGAAAGGCGTAGGCTGACGGACTGTTAATGCGCCGGTAAAGCGGCACAAAGAAGAGGACGGCCACCACCGACGCGACCGGAATCGACAGGCTAAAGACGAAAGCGTTCCAGTTGGTGAGGAAGGCGTTGCCCGGCAGGGCCAGAAAGCTGATGCTGCTCACAAACGTGGCGAAGATCGACATCCCCACGACCCACGCCGGAATGCTGCTGTTCCCCAGCGTAAAGGCCGACGCCGTCTTGTTTTTCCGGTAAAACGAGCCCCCATAAACGGTGATGCCCAGCATGTACACAAAAAAAACAAGGAGGTCCAGCAGTTGCATGTGGCAGATAAGCGAGTGAAAAGTTACAGGTTACAAGCGGTCGCCGCGCGATTACAGGGTTAGCGGAAGTAAGTGGCAATAGCCCTTCGCCCAGGTTGCGCTTCGTGCTTCTCAGAGCCCTTCGTGTCTCCGTGTCTCAAACGGGTATGGTCTGCATATCGACTACACACGAACGGAAAGGGTTAGCTCTTCCAGCGTATTTCGGAAGATCGTCATTAGATCGTCCAGACGAATCAACTCCTGGCCCGACAAACTGTGCACAGACGTACGGGTCGTCGCCCCGATGGCAAGTCCCCGCTTTTGCAGAAAGAGCTTGGCCGACAGCGGGTAATTCATGTGCACCAGCGGGTCGATCACGCTCAGCAGCGCGTTCAGCTTTTGAATCGATTCCGCTTTGTCCGGGTCGGCGTAGTGTCGGCAGAGGTAACTGTAGAGTTCGGGGAAGAAGTTTGCCCCGATGGGCGACAGGCCGCGTGCCCCCTGTTGCAACGAAGTCAGCCCGGTCGGGATGTTGGCGTTGAACAGACCGAGCGACGAACCCTGAATGGCCTCCAGCTTTTGTTGAATTTGAGTCGAGTCGCAACTGGTGTCTTTGTGGTACACAAAGCGCCCCGATTGGGCCATCCAGCCGACCAGCTCGGACGACAGCAGACGCTTGTAGGGCACCGGACATTCGTAAATGCCGAGCGGAATGCCGTCCGTTTTATCGACCAGGGCTTCCAGTTGCTGCTGAAACTCCCCTTCCGACGCCTGCGCATCGACCAGTTGGTTGCTGCTGATGATCACCGCCGCTACCCCCAAGTCGTACACCCGCTTGATGAAATCGGCGTTGGTGTCCAGGTCGGCACCGAACGAGCCCGTCGCCACCACCGGCACGCGTCCCGCTGTAGTCTTCAGCACCGTCTCGATCACCTGCAACCGCTCCCCTTCCGTCAGTTGGAACATCTCGCTCGACAAGCAATTGGCAAACAGGCCGTTCGAGCCTTTTTCGAGGTAAAACTCGGTCAGTCGTTCCAGTCCCGGCAGGTCCAATTCGTTGTTGTCCCGGAAGGGCGTCAGCATCACCGGCCACAGTCCGGCCGGTAGTGAAATATCGTTCATGTAGCTCAGTTCTTGATTTGCAGAGGCGCATCCGCCGCCGCAGTGCAACCAGAAAGAGGGCCACACCCGGCGATTATCACCGTCGGCTCACAACTATTTTCCAGCCGCCTTCCTGCGACACAAAAAAGACGTACCACGCCACGCCTCCTCAGACAACGTGACCGTGGTACGTCTACGAACCCACGTGAAGAAATTAATAGCCCGGATTCTGGGACAGACTCGGGTTGGCGTTCAGTTGCGATTGCGGAATCGGGAACAGGTTGCGCGTCTGCGGCGATGCCTGCTCCTTGAAATCCCACGGACGGATGTACTGCCCGAACCGCACCAAGTCGTTGCGGCGCCAGCCTTCACCCGCCAGTTCCCAGCCGCGTTCGGCCAGCATTGCATCGAGCGTCAGCGTGCCCGCGGTATACAGTTTCTCCGGCATGTTGGGAAACGCACGCGCCCGCACCTGGTTCACCAGATCGACCGCTTCGCCGGGGGCCATGCCGCCGTTCTTCCGCATCAGGGCTTCGGCTTTCATGAGCAGAATGTCAGCATAGCGGAAGATCGCAAAGTCGCTTTCCAACTCGAAATTCTTGGCCGCGGTGTAGTCGTACTTCGCCAGCCGGACGCCCTCGTTTTCGTAGGCCGTCTCCAGCCCGGTCAGGTCGGCCGTGTAGATGAGCGGCTCACCGGCCCGCTCCTGGTTGCAATAGAGGATCTCACCGGAAGTCGAGGTCTGTAAGCCTTGCAGCCAGATCTGCCGCCGGATGTCGGTCGAATCGTACGACTTGTAGAACGACGGCACGGCGCACATGCCGTTCCACCCGCCGTTTTCGCCCGCGAAACGCTTCATGCCGTTGAAGTGGATGCCCCACAGGTGATGCTGGAAGCTCCGCGCGGGCACGCCCCCACTGCCCCAGTCGGTCGGAAGGGTTTCGGAATAAGGGATCACGAAGATGTTCTCGGTCGAGCCCTGGTTCTGCTTCGCGAAATTGGCGAAGTAATCGCCCTGCAGCGAGTAGAGGCCCGAGTTGATGATGGCATCGCACGCGGCGATGGCCTCGTCCCACATGGGCTGCCCGGTGTACACCTCGGCGTTGAGGTAGAGCTTGGCGAGGGTCGCGTAGGCGGCCATTTTATGGAAGCGGCCGTACATGTCGGAGCCCGGCGCGGCCAGGTTCGGCAGGATCTCGTTCAGCTCCCCAACGGTGAAGTCGAACACCGCTTTTCGGTCTTCGTTTTCCGGGGCATACCCCTCCGGCACGTCGAAGCGGTCTACCAACGGCACATTGCCGAACATGTCGACGGCGTTGAAGAAGTAGAAGGCGCGCAGCCCCCGCAGCTCGTAGCCGATGTTGGTGACGGTTTCGCTGGGTTCTTCCAGTTGGCTGAACTGATAGAGTGTCCGGTTGCAACTGTTGATGCTGCTGTAGATGAACGTCCAGCTCGCGTTGAAGGCCCCTTCGGAGGTGGTCCATTCGTGGCGGTGGTACCGCTGAAAAATGCCGCCGTTGTACCAGTGAATGCCCCGCGTCGGGATCAGCATCTCGTCGGTCGTCAGCGTATTGAGTCCCCACGGCGAGTCGGGGTTGGTGTAGGCACGCAGGTTGACGTAGGCGGGACCGGCCGAAGCCAGGACCTGCCGTTCGCTCTGGTAGAAATCTTCGTTCTTGATCGAGCTGTAAATGTCCTCGTCCAAGTTGGTGCAGGCGAAAAGACCGCCGCACATCATCAGGATGAATAGGTTCTTTTTCATGGGTCTTCTCGGTTAAAAGGATACGTTAAAGCCCAGCGTGTAGGTCCGGGTGCTGGGGTAATCGAAGCGGTTGTCGTGGCCGGGTTCCAGTCCGCCGATGGCCAGTTCGGGATCGACGCCGCTGTAGCCGGTGAACAGGAAGGCGTTGGTCACAGTTGCATACAAGCGGCCGTTTTTCAGCCACGCGATGTTCCGGAACGGGAAATTGTAGCCGAGCGTGATGTTGTCGATCTTCACAAAATCGCCGTCTTCCACGTAATAGCTCGAAAACTCCGGATCGTCCCACAGCGGCGTGTCCATCGCCGACTTCATGATGTTGCGGGGCAGAAACTTGGGGTTCTCGTGCCAGATGCGCTTGGCGTTGATGATCTGGTGGCCGAACATGCCGCGCGCCATCACCGACAGGTCCCACTGTTTGTACTTGAAGGTGTTGGTCAACCCCGCGTAAAAGTCGGGAATGCCGTTGCCGATGTCGGCGCGGTCGTTGATGTCGATGATGCCGTCGGCCTCGCCGGTACGCGGGTTGTAGTCGCGGAAAATCCACTCGCCGTTTTCGTCCAGCCCCTCGTACACCAGCCCGTGGATGATGCCCAGCGGCGCGCCCTCGCGGTACTGGTGCGTCCAGGCACTGATGCCCGGCGAACCGATGTCGCCTACGTTTCGGTACTCCAGCTTGTAGTATTCGTTCGAAAGCGAGAGGAGCTTGTTCCAGCGGTAGTCGGCGTTGAAGGCGATGTCCCACGTGAAATCCGCTTTCTGTACCGGCGTTACGTTAAGGGTGAACTCAATCCCCGAGTTGCGCAACGACCCGACGTTCGACCAGGTGGTCGGAAACAGGTTGGGCGGCACGGGCACGTCGTATTCGTGCAACAGGTCGCGCGTGTCGCGCACGTACGCATCGACGGTACCGCTCACGCGATTGCCCGTTAGGGCCCAGTCGATCCCCACGTTCCACTCGTGTTTGGTTTCCCACTTCAGGTTGGGGTTCGGGTTGCTAATCGGCTGTACGCTCGGGATGAACTGCCCCTGGTAGAAGAAGTAGCCACCCTGCCCGAGGCGCGTCAACGACAGGTACGGCGGCAAGCCCTGATTGCCCGTGACGCCGTAGCCGGCGCGGAGCTTCAGGAAGCTCAGGCGACCCAGGCTGCTCATAAATCCTTCTTTCGTCAGATCCCACGCCCCGGAAAGGGCCGGGAAGGTTCCCCACTTGTTGTTTGCGCCAAACTTGGTGGAGCCTTCGCGCCGGATGCTGGCCGACAGAAAGTACTTGCCCTGGAAATTGTATGCCAACCGGCCGAAAAAGCCAACCAGGCGACTGTTGTCCTTGAACGACGACATGGACGCGCGGCCGTCCTGCAGCCAGGTACCCGACCCCAGATCGTTGTAGCCCAGCATGTCGGACAGGAAGTTGGTATTCTGCGCCTCAAAGCCTTCGTTCGTAAATTCCTGGAACGAGTAGCCCGCCACCATGTTCAGGTTGTGGTTCGTCCACTGCCGGTCCCAGCGCAGGGTGGTTTCCAGCGTCTGTACGTTACGCACCTCAGCGTAACGGCTGGCCTGCCCGCTCGATCCGGCCGTTTCCTGCGGCAGCGAGTAGCTGGGCTGGTAGTACCCGTTCAGTTGCCGGTTGGCCTGGATGCCGCCCAGCACGCCGACCTGCAGCGACTTCGTGATGTCGAAATTGGCTCCCAGGTTGCCGTAAATCCGCGTGCCGCCGTCGTCGCGCGTCCGCTCGGTCAGCACCCCCACGGGGTTGTCGTACTGCCATGCGCCAATGTATTCGGTCAGGCTGCCGTCTTCGTTGTAGACCGGCTCGGTCGGGTTCCGCTGGATCACCTGCCGCACGGCGTTGTAGTCGACCGGATTGCGGTTGTAGTTGGCCAGCCCCAGTTGCACGTTGAAGTGCAGGCGGTCGTTCAGGGCGTCCTGGTTCAGGTTCAGGTTGACACGATACTCCCGGTTTTTGGAGTTGAGCAGCACGCCCTCTTGATCCACGTAGAAAAACGACATCCGGTACGAGGTGTTCTCTGCCCCGCCGCTGAGCGACAGGTTCTGGATGTGGCTGAAAGGGGTCCGCGTAATTTCGTCGTACCAGTCGGTGTTTTGCCCGTAGTCGGTCATGCTGGCCGCTACGTCGGGATGCGTGGTTTCATAGCGACGCTTTATTTCCCGGTACTCGTCGGCGCTCAGCACTTCGACTTTCCGCAGGGTCGATTCGGTGAAAAAGCGGGAAGAATAATCGACCTGGGTCGAGCCCTTTTTGCCCTTCTTGGTCGTCACCAGAATCACGCCGTTGGTGCCCCGCGTGCCGTAGATGGCCGCCGCCGAACCGTCTTTCAGGATGTCGATCGACTCAATGTCTTCCGGCGCGATGGTCGCCAGGTTGCCGCCGGGAATGCCGTCGACCACGACCAGGGGTGCCTGGTCGGCACTGATGCTGGACGCCCCGCGCAGCCGCACTTCGAAGCCCCCCGTCGGATCACCGCCGTTGGTGCGGGTCACCGAGAGCCCCGCCACTTTCCCTTGCACCAGTTGCATGGCGTCGGTGACCGGACCGGGGTTGAACTCTTCGGGCTTGACCGAGGCCACGGCGCCGGTGAGCTCGCGCTTGGTAGACGTGCCGTAGCCGATCACCACTACTTCGTCGAGCGACCTAGTGTCGGTTTCCAGGGTGACGCTGATCTGCGTCTGGTTGTTGATCGCCACTTCCTGCGGCAAAAATCCGACCGAAGAAAACACGAGTGTGCCGTTACCGGAAGGCAGGGAGAGGGTGTACTTCCCCTCGATGTCCGTGCTGGTGCCGACCGTGGTGCCTTTCAGCACGACGCTGACGCCGGGCAGGGTTTCGCCCAGATCGTCGACCACCTGTCCGCTGACCACGAAGGCCCTCGGCCGATGAAGTTCGGCCCGTATCGGAAAAGCAGTGCGGGCTTTGCGGGTCGCCACGGGCGTATAAAAAGGCGAGTGCTCCAAGCGCGGCAGCAGCGTCTCTTCGGCGGGGCGAATGACGTACAGGTGTGCGTTGATGCGTTTAAACGCCAGCTTCAGCGGCAGCAGCAATTCGGTCAGCTGCTTTTCCAGGTCGTCGGAAGTCGGCAGTTCCCGGCTCACGTACACGTCTTCCAGCAGCGCGGCCTCGTAGACAAAATGGACACGGTGTGCGGTTTCCAGCTCCAGCAGCGTGCGTTTCAGGGTCTGTTGTTGTTGTACGGCCCGTTCGGGCTGGGCCAGGGCCGTGTGACGGGAGGCCAGAAACTGCGCCCGCACCGGTGCAGGCAGAAGTCCGGCTATCAGCAAGGCCAACAGAGGCACCAGGAGCCACTGCGGACCGGTTCGGCGGCCGACCAGCGACCTCCGAGAAGAAGTTAAAGATGAAGACATAGGTGTTTGAGATTAACAGGTTTTTACTAGGGAAGACAGGCAACTGCTACATATGCAAAAGGGTAGGTGGAAGAACTATTCGTGAAGGCGGTAAACGACCTGAGTCGCGTCCCGCTCCAGGGTCAGATCGAAGGTTTCGGCCAACGACACCAGCAGGCCGTCCAGGTCCGAGGTCGGGATCGTGCCGGTGAAGCGTCTTGCTGCCAGTGCAGAATCCGCAAACACGACCCGCAAGCCGTAGGTGTCCTCGATGGTTTGGGCTACGTCGAGCAGCGGGGTCGCCGCAAAAACGAGCTGTTGTCTGCGCCAGGCCGTGTATTGTTCCGGATCGACTTTCCGTTGCGCCAGCGTTTGGGGACCACCGGCATACGCAACCAGGTCGCCGGGGTGCATCTCTACCTGCCGGGTCTGACGCACGTCGCTCACCTTGACTTTCCCTTCCGTCAGCACCACCTCACCGCCACCGCGCCGGTTGTTCACGTTGAACTGCGTTCCCAGCACTTCGATCTGGAGGCTGTCGGCATGGACGATGAACTTCTGATCGGTGGCCGTGTGGCGCACCGAGAAAAACACTTCGCCCTTCACCCACACGTCCCGGTCGTCGGTGGCTTCCCAGCCGGACGCACACGTCAGCGAAGAGTGGGCGTTGAGCACCACCGTCGAGCCATCGGGCAGCGTAACGGTTCGCGTTTCGCCGTAGGCCGTGGTGTAGGCCAGCGGTTCGGGGGTAAACAACGCGGGGGAAGTTTGATACAGATACCCAATTACACTTACCAGGAGGGCCACACAGGCCGCCGCCAGCGCCATCCACCGTTTCCGACGCGGTTGCATTCGCTCCGCAGCGCGCAACCGGGGGGCTGTTCCTTCCTGCCGAATCTGGCGATGAATCTGCTGCAGGCGGGCTTCGACGCGGGATTCGGGCAACCGATGTTCGGGAAAACGCAGGGACTGCAACATCCGGCGGGTTTCCAGCACCAACGCCCGCCGTTCCGGATGGCGCTGCATCCACGCGTCCCAGTACTGATCCAGCGCTTCGTCGCCGCCTTCGACCCATTGCAGGAATCGCGCATCGGCCAGCAGATCGTCTCGGTCAAAGTGTTCGGGGTCCATCGGTGCGTCGTTTGCCTCTATAAAGCAGCCGATGCGCAGAGTACCCCACGGCGTCCGAAATTTTTTTAAAGTTTTTTTGCGAGTAGGTTTTACAGGGCCAGCCAACCGGCGATGACAAAAATGCTGACGTGCTGCATGTGTTCGCGCAGCGTGCCGATGGCGCGGCCCATCAGTTTGTAGGTCGCCTTCACGCTGAGGTTGAGCAGTTCGGCCACTTCCTGAAACGAGAGCTTTTCGTAGTATTTCAAAAAGATGGCTTCTTTCTGACGCGGCGTGAGGGCCGCCAGCGCGCGGGTTAGGCGCTCTTTTTCTTCGCGGGAGATCTGGTCGGTGATGAGCTGAAACTCGTGCGAGTGGGCGACCTCAAAATCGTAAAAGTCCGCACGCGCGTGCCGGGCCAGCATCCGGCGGTCGTGGTCCATGCGCCGCAGGAGTTTTTGTTTAAAGGCTTTCAGCAGGTAAAACTTGACGGACGTAGTCGCACTGAGGTCTTGGCGGCGGCGCCAGAGTTCCACAAACAGATCCTGAATGGCATCTTCCACTACCGTTCCGTCGGCCACAAGTTTCCGCCCGTAGTTATACAGCAACTGCACGTACCGCCGGTAGAGGGCATCCAGCGCGTCCGCGTGGCCTTGCTGCATCTGCGCCCACAGCCGTTCGTCGTTAGGCCGCGCTGTACCCTGTGGGGGAGAGGTGCAATCGGCGGCGGGAAGAACTTGCATGCGTGGTGGTAATCGAATAAAAGAATGAGGTCAGGTTAAGATAAGTGGTTTCCGCAGAGATCGCAACTTTACTTAATGTCGGGCTTTTTGGGCGTAGTTCGTTAGCATTTGCGTCACCGCCTCGTCGCCCATCACGGCGTAGTCGGGGCGCGGATGCTTTGCGTCGAACGCGTGTAATCCTTCCGGCGGCACCACCGTTACGAACGACTCGTCGAGTTCATTCTGCGCGTTGATGACCTGCGACAGGTCCAGACCGAACTCTTTTGCAAAGAACCGGTACGCGCCTTCGCGTTTGCTGGGGCCGTAGTCGTGGCGTTCGTCGGGCAGGTGCAGGTTCCGAACCTGGTCCGCCGCGCCGTAGAGGCGGTAGACGTTTTG
The DNA here is from genome assembly GCF_900100765.1 of Catalinimonas alkaloidigena. Classification (NCBI taxonomy): domain Bacteria; kingdom Pseudomonadati; phylum Bacteroidota; class Cytophagia; order Cytophagales; family Catalimonadaceae; genus Catalinimonas; species Catalinimonas alkaloidigena. The sequence continues at coordinate 194,732 of NZ_FNFO01000010.1, forward strand.
GATGTAAGGGAACTCCACCTCGGGCGTATTGTGCGTCCAGTCGTTGCCGTCGGAAATGATCAACGACGGGCGCGGCGCGGCCAGCGCGGCAATTTCCACATTGCTCGTCTGTAGGTTCTCCGTTTTATGAATCGGCATCCCGCTCTCGCAGGTACAGCCACCGAAGTGGAAACTCGACACCATCACCACCGGCACGGAGGCGGCAATGCGCGGCTCGATGGCCGTCAGCACGAAGGTCTGTGTGCCCCCACCCGATTCGCCCGTGATGCCGATTCGCTCCGGATCGACGTTCGGCAGCGAGAGGAGGAAATCGACCGCGCGGCGACTGTTCTGCGTCTGCAACGCCAGCCCCAGCGGATGTTTGTGGGTCGTCTGTTTTGAGTCGCCGACGCCGATCATGTCGTAGGCAAACACCACCGCCCCCATCCGCGCCAGCGACGCACACCGCCGCTGCACGTACTCCGCAAAGCGCTGGTCGCCGCCGTGGCCGTGGGTCGCCAGAATGCCGGGGTAGGATTTCTGTTTTTGGGTGGGCCGATACAGGTTTCCGGTCACGAAAAAGCCGGGCAGGCTCTCGAACGACACGTTCTCGACTGTATAGCCGTCGAAGGTTTTCTTGCTGTGAACAACCGGCTTCAGCGGCGTATCGTGCGGCAGTTCGTCGAGGCCCGTCGCCTGCCTGATGTTTGCCCGGATGCGTTCCGCCCGCTCCTTCCACCCCGCCAAGTCGTGGTAGGTCGACGCGAACCGTTCGAGGGCCGCTTTCCCTTCCTCTTCCGTGTAGTAACGTCCCTGACACAGCATCGTGGTATCGACGTCGAACTGCGCGTAGGCGGGAATACAGGTGCCGGTCCATACGAGGACGAGGGCCAGTAGATTTCGTTTAATACAGATCATACACGTATGTTTTTGGATTTGTAGCGACTTCCTAATCCATCGCTACAAACTATCATTTCTATAACTCCACTTTCAACGCGATTACGTCCTCCTTGCCACGGCGGGCAGGGATCGTGACGTGAAGTCCCGCCGCGTCCTGTTGCCAGGAAAGCGTATCCGGATACCCGAGCATACGCAATGAGTTGACCTTCTCGTCCGAGAAGTCGGGAAGAAGCACGTCCGCATGATTGCCTTTCACAAAGGCGTAGACGGTATCGCCCTTTTGCGTGTAACGCACCGTCTCCTCATCGCCGAAGGTTTTCCAGGGACGGGTGCCATAGATCCCCTCGCCGTGGACCTCCATCCAGTCGCCCATCTCCTGCAGAAAGGTCAGTTCCGTTTCGTTCAGGGTGCCGTTCGGGCGCATCGGCATGCCCAGCAACAGGTTGCCGTTTTTGCTGACTACATCGACCAGGTTCCAGATCACACTTTGCGTCGTGGGGTACTCGGCGTGCTCGTTGTAGTGCCATCCACCGAACGGACGATCTTTCTGCCACGGATAGGCCTGCATCTCCTGTTCGCCGCCGCCGAAGCCGCCCAGTTCCCGGTCAATCACCATGCCTTTTTTGTATCGCTCGGGTACGGAATCGTTGAGGTCGTGGAGTTTCAGGTTCAGCACCGCCTCCTGCTGGCCGCCGTGCCACGTGGGGTTCTGATTGTAATAGTAGGTGATGATGTCGATCCCCGCCTCTTTGAAGGGCGTGCGCTCGATCCGCGCCTTGGTCGCGTCGTCGATGCCTGCGTAGGTGCTGCCGCCGTGGTAGGTAAACTGCCGCCAGCTTTGCCCCATGATGTACGAGTCGAAATAGAGGAGATCGGGATGGTAGTGATCGAGCAGGTCTTTCACCCGGTCGTACCAGTTCTGCACGAACGCCTCGGTCGGAATCGTATCGCTGGCGCGCTGCGCCGGGCCGTAGAGTTGCTGCGGGTCCAGCCCTTCCCACCATTGGCCTTCGCCATCGGCTTTCGTCAGCACGCCGTCGTAGGGTACGCCTGCCTTCGGACCGGCTGAGTCGCTACGAAACGCGGGTAGGTACCAGCCCCACGTGTTGATGTTGTGGACGCTGACGCCGAACCGGATGCCTTGCGCCGTCGCGGCTTGTTGCCATTCGCCGATCACGTCCCGCTTCGGTCCTACGTTGACGGCATTCCACGGCTGTTCCGCCGAGTTCCAAGTGTCGAAGTTGCAATGGTGATTCGCCAGCGCGACGAAGTACCGCGCCCCCGCCCGTCGGTAGAGTTGCATCAGCTTCTCTGGGCTCCACTGGTCGAGCGTCCACTGCCGACATAAGTCCTTGTACCCCACTGCGGACGGATGGCCGTAATGCGCCAGGTGGTATTCGTAATTCTCATGGCCGGGCACGTACAGATTCCGTGCGTACCAGTCGCCCTGCATCGGCACGTCCTGCGGCGAGCTGTGCGCCCAAATCCCGAATTTCGCATCCCGAAACCAGTCCGGACACTCGTACTGACCGAGCGATGTCCAGGTCGGTTCGTACATCGTCGGCTCAGCTACTTCCTGCGCACTCTCCGGCGTGGGACGGGAGGTGCAGGCGATACCCGATACGAGTAGAAGGATCGCAATAGACAGGAAAAAGCGGTGGCGCATGGGTTATTTAACGGTCGTCTCTTTACTAGAGTCCGCAACTCTGAAAATCTACTTCACCGACAGCGCATCGACGAGCACGCCCGCTGCAGTGGTCGAGATGAGAAGGACGGTGTAGTCGCCCGCGTTGATCATGCTGCCCGTCGTGGTGTTGATGTAGTTCCACTTGCCGGGCCGCGTTTCGGTAAACTCCACGTCTTCTGCTTTCATCAGGGAGCCGTCGGCGGAACGGACTTCCAGCCGTCCCGTTCCTGTGGCTTCGTGCGGATTGTGGTACTTCACCTCCAGCGAGTAGATGTCGGCGACGCCCACGTTGATGTGCCACGCCAGCGTATCGCCGGAGGCCCGGTTGTAAATCGCCCGTTCGTTGTCACTGAAGATTTTTTTGCTGATGCCCTCCCCGATCAGTTCGGCTTCAAAAGCTTTGTACTGCGTGGATTCTTTCAGATCGTACGGCGGATCGATGGTCGACGTCTGCTGCACGATCACCAGGAAATCGGTGGCCCCGTCGGGCGCGCCCAGCGTGACGGTAGATCCTTTCGGGAAACGCTTCCGGTAGACGTGGAACCGCCGCCCGTCGCTCAGGTCGATGCATGTATTCAGGTCTTCGTAAGACGACATCCAGTCCGGTCGTTGGAGGATCGTATCGAGGGCGACGTGCACTTCCGATTCGGTCGTCACCGCAAACTGCACCGTCGCTTCCGCATCGGCAGTGGAGGTTTTCTGCAACCATTCTGAGCCGTACAGATCGGGCGGTACATTCAGGAACGTGACGTCACTACCCGCGTAAGGCGCTTGTCCCGCATCCAGCCAGGTCTGCGCCGACCAGCCGGGGGTGGTGAGCTTTCCGATCCAGTTCGGGGCGGCCGGGGCGGGTTCGATATCCGGATTTTCGGTGGCGATGGCGATGCCCGAAATCACCGCCTGCCCGGCCGCCACGTTGGGAAAGGAGACTTCCAGTTGCCCGCCGGTCACCTGCGCCGTCACCACTTTTTTGAGGGCTCCGTCGTGGCCCGCTTCCTTCCAGAGGTCCAGGTCTTTCAAAACCGTGGTTCCATTCACCGCCACGTCGAACAGCCGCCAGCCGGTGCAGTCCTGCCCGCCGCCCGTGCCCAGCCAGGGCTCCGTGAAGTAAAGTTCGACCCGGTACTCGCCGTCGGGCACCGGAAAGCGGTAACGCAATTGATCGCGTCCGTAGCGAAAAGTCTGGAACAACTCCCAGTCGCGCGTGCCCCGGATGGGATCGTACGTCCGGCGCTGGCTGGCGAAATAAGCGGGCATTCCCGGAAACTGGTTCGTCCAGGACAGGGAACCCCAGGCGTCATTATCGGTCCAGGCGCGGTCGGCCTGCCATTGGTTTTCGTATGTATCCACGTACGTGGGGCCGCCGCAGTTGACCCGGTAGAGGTAACGCCACCCTAGTTCTGCGTCCGTGAGCGGCGTAGCATCTTGGTAAAGTTGCTCGAAATGAGGAGCGGGTGGCAGATGGCGCAACACGATCCGGTCGCGTGCCACTTCCTTGCCGTCCACGTAGCCCACAGCTTCCAGTACATTGTATTGCACCTCTAGGCCATCCCATTGAAAGTGCGTCCCAATGCCATTCCGTTTCTTTTTCCCGAGCGACGCCCCGCCCACATCGTTGAAGAGTTCGACTTCGTCGCAGTTGGAATAGACGACAAGGCTGTCTTTCATGCCCGGTTCGGTCCAGCGGTCCGGCCACGTGTGCGACACGAGGTAGACCATCGGCTCGGTGGCGTAGTTGGAGCGAAACATGTGGTAGACGTCGAGCGGCTCCTCCCAGGGCGTCATCAGCCCTTTGTAGTTGACCGGCCCGATCCGGTCCAGTTCGCGGTAGCCTTCGCCCGCCTGCACGCGACCGGGGTTGTCGTGCGACGAGAAGAGCCAGAAGTAATGCCCGGACGCACTGTCGCGCACCGATTCAGCGAGGCGGACTTTCATCTCCATCAGTTGCGTCATCCGGTCTTCGCTGTAGATTCCGTTCTGATCGAACGGGCCTTCCGTGTGCAGATCGAGCGTCCGCCACGCGCCGTATTCCCCAATCAGGACCTGCCGTTTTACGTCTTCGTTGTATGTCGTCGGGTCGCCGCCGTAGGTGCCCGTCCAGTTTTGCGGCACGTCCCAGTCGGTGCCTTCGCCGCCGTTACAGGTCGTCACCAGCCGTTGTGACGAGGTGGTCGGGTCCAGTTGACGGATCAGTTCGGTACACTCCCGCGCAAAATCGGCCGGAAGGTGGCTCTCGTTCTGCAAGCCCCACAACACCACCGACGGGCTGTTGCGCCGTTCCTTCACCCAATCTTTCAGGAGGGTTTTGAAGTTCTCCCGAAACTCGGGTGTGTCGTACCAGATGTGCGCCGAAAGCTGCGTCCACCACAATACACCGAGCGAATCCCAGTAGGTCTGGTAGTCGAGGTTATGGGGCTGGTGGGCATCCCGAAACGAATTAAAGCCCAGGTTTTTCATCTGCAAGGCGCGCGCCCGCACTTCTTCCGCCGTAAAGGCATGGCTTTGCCCGAGGAGGTGTTCGTACTCCGCGATGCCGTGGATAAAGACCGGTTTCCCGTTCAGGTAAAATTGTTGCGAGCCGTCCACCGGGTAGATGGGCCAGCTGATCCACCGGATGCCGTAGGGCGTCTCCGTCCGGTCAATCACATTGCCTTTTGCCACCACTTCCGACACGAGCGTGTAGAGGTACGGATCGTCGACCGACCACAAATGCGGATTTGCAATCACCGGCGGCTGATGGGCGATGGTGTCGATCCCTCCCGGCCGGAGTTTGTGTTTCGTGGTGACCTCAAAAACTAATTTCCCGTCGCGGTCTAGCAAGCGACTCTTGAGTTGCACAGCCTTCGCTTTTGAGCCGTAGTTTTTGAGTTCGGTGGTCAGGTGCAACTGCGCCGCTTGTGCGGAGACGGTCGTGTCGTTCCAGACGTGTACGCCGAACGGTTCGATCCGCACGGGGTCGGTAACGATTAGGTGTACCGGCCGGAAAATCCCCATCGGTTGAGAACCTTCCGAAAAGCCCCGCTCGTCAGAACAGCCCCCGCAGACCCACGGCAAGTCCTCAATGAACGCCGGATGGTCGGCCCGTACCGCCAACACGTTCTCCCCTTCCAGCGAAATGGCGTCGGTCACATCCAGCGTAAACGTCGTGCGTCCTCCCGCATGGTAGCCTACCCGTTGGCCGTTCAGCCAGACCGTCGCGTACGACCCTACACCCTCAAAAAAGAGAAAGTAGCGCTGCCCTTCTTTTTGAGGCGCAACGGTGAAGCGCTTCCGGTACCAGGCGTAGCCGTGGCGGTTGCCGTGCAGTTTCCGGCGGTAGCCTTCGTAACCGTCCCAGTTGTGCGGCACCTCAATTTGCTCCCAATCGCGCGTGATATAGCTGATTTCCTCAAACCCCGCGTACGCTTCCTGGTTCGTATCGTTCGCTACCGTCTGCCACCCTTCGTTCAGCGAAATGTCCTGGCGCACATCGCGTTGCGCAAACGCCGTTGAAGTGAGGAGGAAAAAGAGAACTAACCATCTATTGTCATTTCGAGCACCAGCGAGAAATCTTGCTCCAAAAGTGAGGAGATTTCTCACTGCGTTCGAAATGACATGAAGGGGTGATAAAAGAATCCACATGGTTTGATTAGCTCCTCTCATTACAATTCCCGAATCCAAAGGTTGCGGTACCCGACCCGGCTGTTGTGCTCCTGCAAACGTAACGGTAATTTGGACGCGTGGTACTCGTATTCGGGAAGGCCCTGGTACTTCATCGGACCTTTCAGGGCGACATGGTTCAGGATGAGCACGCTGTTCTGGAATACCGTTAGGTACGCGGGAGTCTTAAGGGACTTATCAGCGTTGAATTCCGGCGCTTCAAACACGATGTCGTAGCTCTGCCACGTGCGGGGCGGCAGCGACGCGTTCACCAGCGGAATGTGCTGCTTGTACACACTGCCCGCCTGCCCGTTGTAGTAAATTTTATTCTCATCGTGATACGACTCGTAAATCTGTAGTTCGTAGAGGCCCATCAGAAACACGCCGCTGTTGCCCATGTTGTTGCTAAAATCCTCCTTCGGATCGGGTGTGCGCCATTCCACGTGCAACTGGCAATCGCCGAATTTCTGTTTCGTCTGGATATCGGTGGCTTTCGGCGTCACGAGCAACTCCTCTCCTTGCACGTCCCAGGTCACGGGGCTACCGTCCAGGTGCTCCCAGTGCCGGAGATCGTCCTTCCCCCGAAATAAGATGATGGCATCCGAAGGGGCGTGCTGCTGCGCGTAGGGATCAACGATCGGCGGCTTCCGCGACCAGTCTTCAGTCTCTTTGGGGGACATTTCTTCCTGCGCCCAGGCCGTAGAAAGGGGGAGCCACAGGAGCGCACCGAGAAGGACTTTATGCAGCGGAGCGATGAGAAAATCAGGCATGTTCATGTACCTTGAAGTGCACCTCACCCCCCGATTATACCCTCTTGTTTTTTCGCTCATCCTTTTTCCTGTCATCTCGACCGAAGGGAGAGATCTTGCTCCAAAAGTTAGAAGATCTTTCACAGTCGCTTTGACTAATAATGCCATAGAAACATTATCTATTCGCTATATTCAGGGATAGTAGATTGCTAATGAAAGAGAAAATATGTCCAGCAATTACGATGCAAAGCGGAAAAGAATCTTTGACATCTATTCACACGATTTAAAGAAGTATCTCCAAGCTAATCGAAAACAAGTGTTCACCTCAGATGGTGAGGTAATTGACCAACCACTCTATGTATGTCCATTATGCCTTACCTTCTTTCCTGAGAATGCTATTCTTGGGCCAGAGCCATTTCTTACACTGGAGCACGTTCCGCCTAAAAGTGTTGGGGGAAAATCAAAAATTCTGACTTGTAAGAACTGTAATAATATAGCAGGAGCTAAGTTGGACAAAACCCTATTGCACCATCTCCAAACTCAGCCATTTTTAACAAAGATGCCTGGGGCTGCAATTGATGCTGTTTTCAAGTTTGAAGAGAATAAGGTATTTAAGGGGACATTAGCCAATCAAGATGACAAGGGTTTTCTTATAACGATCAACCCTCAGGCTTTCCCTCATTTTGATCAGAAAATGAGGAAGGTCTTTTCAGGAGGGAAAGTAGATGTATCATTCCAAGTACCAAGTGAATCTGCAAAGAATCAAGCTTACCTAAGAATCGCGTTCCTAGAATGCTTTTCACTCTTTGGTTATGATTTTCTATTTAATAAAAACACGGAAGAACTATGCAAGCAACTCGTTTATGGAACAGAGTCTATACTTCCTTACTCTACTTATGGGCGCATAAAGCCCTCCGTCCCACTAAAGGATGAGTTGATTAGCTTGCATGTGATTAAAGAACCGCCAGAATTGCAAGCATATTTAGTAGTCTTCCAAATCAAAGAAAGACGTCAAGGAAATAAAGAAAACATAGCCATGATTATTCCTGGTCCAGGTGAGCAAGCATGGGCTAATTATTTGCACTATGGTGCATTTTCAGAATACGGAGGTGATCTTAATATAAAAAAGATAGAGAATTTCACTGGTGTTGCAGATTGCCAACATTTCGGCTACCAGAAGCTTTGGGATGTATTCCTCAAGTAGAAGTAACCTTTTACTGTCATCTCGACCGATGTGAGAGATCTTCCAACTTTTGGAGCAAGATCTCTCACATTCGTTCGAGATGACAAGAGAGGTGGGAGAAGGCTTACTTACAGCCGCATCAGGTTGCCGTCGAGGCGGTAGGTCTGGCCGGTTTCGGTCTCGAAGGCGATTTCCTTGTCGCCGTACCGGAGGACGCAGCCTTCCCCGGCGGTGGACGTCACGTCGATTCCCTTCAACTTGCCTTCCTCCCACATCAGGTGGAGCGTGAAGCCGCCCCGCGCTTTTAGTCCGTCCACATCGCCGAGCGGGAGCGCAGCGGGCAGGGCGGGAAGCAATTCAATGCCGCCGTCGTGGCTCTGGACCAACATTTCGGCGATGCCCACGGCCCCTCCAAAGTTCCCGTCGATCTGGAACGGCGGGTGAGCGTCGAGGAGGCTGGGATAAGAACCGCCCCCATCGGCAGCGGGACTCAGCAGCATCTGGATCATTTTGTAGGCGTGGTTGCCGTCTTTCAGGCGCGCCCAGAAGTTGATTTTCCAGGCGAGGCTCCAGCCCGTGCCTTCGTCGCCCCGGTACTCCAGCGATTGTTGCGCGGCCGCCATCAGTTCCGGCGTCTTCCGCCAGGTGATGTCGTCGCCGGGATGAATGCCCCAGAGGTGCGATACGTGCCGGTGGTGATTGGTCGGGTCGTCCACGTCGGCCAACCACTCCTGCAACTGGCCGTGCTGGCCGATCTGGTTCGGTGCAATCTTGGGCCATAGCGTCGCCAGCGTATCGCGGAAGGCAGCGTCGATCCCGAGGAGTTCGCTGGCTTCAATGGTCTTCTGAAACAGGCTGCGGATGATCTGATGGTCCATCGTCGGTCCGGCGACCAGCCCTCCGTTTTCTGGTGAATTGGAGGGCGTGCTGATCAGCCAGCCCGACGCCGGATCTTCCACCAGAAAATCGACGTAAAATTCGGCGGCCCCTTTCATGGCGGGGTAGGCGCGGTCGCGGAGAAATTGTTTGTCCTGCGTATAGAGGTAATGCTCCCACAGGTGATGGCTCAGCCAACCCGCCCCCGACACCCATATGCCGTGGTTGGCGTTATTGATGGGTGCCGTGCCGCGCCAGAGGTCGGTGTTGTGGTGCAACACCCAGCCGTCGGCCCCGTAATGAACCTTCGCGGTCTTCGCGCCTTGTGCCTCCAGGTCGTCGATCATGTCGAACAGCGGTTCGTGCATCGCGGACAGGTTCAGTTTCTCGGCCGCCCAGTAGATCATCTCGACGTTGATGTTTGTGGTGTACTTGCTGCCCCACGGTGGGTTCAAAAGGTCGTTCCAGATGCCCTGGATGTTGGGCGGACGCGTGCCGGGGCGGGAGGTCGCCAGCAACAGATAACGCCCGAACTGGACGTACAGCGCCATCAGGGCCGGATCGTTGGATGACCCAAACTCAGCGATGCGCTCGTCGGTCGGCAGGTCTTCGTTGGCGGAATGGCCCAGGTCGATGGAAAGCTGGTTGAAGTACTGCTGATAGTCCTGCACATGCGCATCACGCATCTGCGCATAAGTCTTCCCCTGAAGACTCTTCAGCGCTTGCTGACACACCTGCACCGGATCGCCGGAGACGTCGTGGTAGTTCACGTAGTTGGTACCCGCCGTGAGGTAGAGCGTCACTTCGTCGGCCCCCTGCACCTGGATGCCGCTATCCGTCACAGACACCTGCCCGCCTTTCGCCTCCGCCCGCAACTGGCTTTCGCCGCGCAGGGCTCCGTTCTGAACCTGCAACGACAGGGCCAGCGTCCGGTCGTCGAGTTTTCGGGTGGACGATTTCTTGTGCGGACTGGTCAGCGAGGTAGTAAAAGAAAGTTGTCCCGGCGTACTGGCCGTCAGGTGGACGACCATCGTTTGGTTCGGCACGCTGGCGAAGTATTCCCGCGTAAAGGTGACGCCGTTGTGCTGGTATGAAGTACGGGCCACGGCTTCCGAGATGTTCAGTTCCCGGCGGTAGTTGGTCGCTGCTTCGTGCTCCGGAAAGGCGAGGTACAGGTCGCCGAACGGCTGGTAAGAAGCTTCGTACTGCGGATAGGCCGGAGGTTCGTCGTTCTGCACCCAGTACGTCCACGTCCCTTCGATCGAAACCCGCTGGTCGGGTGCGCCTTGCGGATAAACACACAGCGGACGGTCGGTGCCTTTCGGGCCGGTCAGCCCTCCTTTGTCGTAGTAATTTAGAACTTGTACCGCCAGTTGGTTCTTCCCTTTCTTGAGGAGCTTGGCGGGAATCGTATAGCGGCGGATTTCATCTTTTCCCTGCGTCGTGCCGACCTGTTGGCCGTTCACAAACGTAATGTCATCGTCACGGATGCGTCCCAGTTCCAGCATCAGGTCCTTCCGCTTCCAGCCCTTCGGCACCTCGAATTGGGTACGGAACCAGACGGCTCCGTCGACAGCGACCATGTCTTCCAGCCCGATGCGCTCCCATCCCTGCGACACCGGAACCTCCATCGGTTTCCACTGGCTGTCGTCGAAGTCGGCTGTGGCTTCGGGGGGATGGGGTCCGGCTTTCACTTGTTGTATCCAGGCTTCCCGTTGTTGGTCGTAGTCCGCTTCGTGGCTCTTCAGGCCCATGAAGTGCTCATTCGCCAACGCTTCGGCTTCGGCCTGTTTGCCTTCCGCAATGAGTCGCCGAATTTCCGGGAGGTACTGTGCCGCCCCCGGACGGGCGTACTCCCGAGGCTCACCGGTCCAGAGCGTCTCTTCGTTGTATTGCAGGTGCTCTTCTGCCGCCCCGCCAAACACCATCGCACCGAGCCGGCCGTTGCCGATGGGCAGGGCCTCCGTCCATTCCGTGGCGGGTTCGTCGTACCATAAGGTGAGATCAGACTGCGCCCAGGCAGGTGCGCCCACCAGCATCAGTCCGACGGTAATCCATTTTTGTATATGCATGTGTATGCTAAAACCTTGTCGCTAAAATCAACGCTGTCGCTCAAAGGGTCATTCTAGCCAGGGGCTACGACTCTGACCGCTTTGTGTTCCTTCGTGCCCTCTGTGCCTCAGTGGTTATCGGGCTCGCTTATAAACTAGTGTAGCTCCTGCACGATTTATAACTCGTCGGCTTCGTCCCGTTGCGTATCTTTTCCGGAGGGTTGGGTGGCCTCGTCGATCCGCTGGATGCGCAGGGCCATGTAGGGACGGTTCGGGAGTTTCACCTTCGCGCGGTGCTTATCGACGAAGCGGTAATTGTCCAATTCTTCCACTTCAAACACGCGATCTACGGGGGTGATGGTCCTGTTCCACGTGTCGATCACATCGACTTTGAACTTCATTCCGGGAGCCAGGTCCTCGTCGGTCAGGATAAAGTCCCACGTCTTCTGCTGCTCTTTCCCGAAGTAGAACAGGTAGTACTGCGCGTATTTCCCGGCCACATTCGTCAGGTAGTAATGGTCCAGTGGCTCCAATCCTTCCGGGGGGCCGGCCTCCACAATCTCTTTCAGGAAAGCGATCCGACTCGGACTTTCGCCCGTCAGTTCGCCGCCGAGCGAGAGCCACCCACCTTCGATGGCCTCCCCGTGCGTGGCGTACGCGCCCCCGATGTAGGCGACCCAGAAACGGTAGGTCATCTCTTCGCCCGACAACTGCCCCCACCGCCGCTCGATGTTCCCTTCGTAGTTGATCTCGTCGTGCACGATGGGCTTCTGGTAAATGTCGCGCAAGAGGGGCGAGACGCCGAACACCTTCACGGCGTTGTAGTACTGCAGGCTGACGTGCGTGACCCACGGCTTCGTGTAGTCGTAGAGGCGACCGGCGTTGTGGATGGAGCGCAGGTGCTGGTACGGATCGTGCTGCTGCACCGTCTGGAACAGCACGTCCCAATCTTCATCGGTCAGGTGCCGAATGAAGCTGTTCTCGTTGGCGAGGCTCCACCAGATGTTGCGGTACGCGCCCAGCCGGGCGATGACGTAGCGGAGGAAACGCTGGTTCGTCGCCATGTCCATCTGGTCGAAGCCCCACTTGCCCCCGTCGTACGGACGGAAGAGGATCAGGTCGGCCTGCACCCCGATGTCGCGTAGCTCGGCAACCCGCTCCTCCAACGCCTGAAAGTAGGCGGGATTGAAACGGGAGAAATCCCAGTCGGCCTTGGAGGTGCCCTCAAACGGAAACTCTGTGATTTTGAGCGGACCTTCAAGGTAATAGCCTTTGTAAGGCGGCACGGCCAGAAAGCGCGCTTTGTTGAACGGCGAACCTTGCAGCGTCTGGATGGTCTGTTGCTGCCGCTCCGGCGAGGTAAAGGCCCACTCGTAGATCGTCGTGCCGAACGGGTAGAACGGCGTTGCGTCCGCATAGCCAAAATGGAATTGATTCCGCACCTGCACAGGCCCATGGTTGTTGGGCGAGGGGGCGGTGCAGGTAAACGAACCCGTTTTGCCGTCCAGGTCCGCGCGTTTGCTGTGGGTCGTGTAGGTCCAGTTCCCTTCCCGGTCCGGCATAAACCGCACCTTGTACGTTCCGTCCCCGTCGTAAAAGCCGTCGGGGGTGTAAGTGGTATCGTCGTGGACAAACTCCGCCGTCAGCGGCACCTCGATGAACGGATTGCCCGCATCCGATCCCTGCAACGTCACCTCGAACATCCCCCACTGTTCTACCTGCGGCTGCGCCACGACGGTGAATGATACGATCAGACAAAGGAGAAGTAGAGGGAAAGTACGCATAGGGTGGTGGGGTTAAAGTCGTTTTACTCAAATACATTCTTTGTCATCTCGAACGCTAGTGAGAGATCTTCCTGACTTCAAAGTGAAATTATCTTGAAGTGAAAAAAGATTTGGCACGGGCCACCCCGCTCCCTCCGGTCAAAATGACAAAAAGGGTAACAAGAGGAGAACTTCAAGGAATGGAGTAGCTGCTGGCGTTGCTGGTTTCGGCTTGTTCGACGACCTGATCGCCTTTGCGAACCGCCGTCTTGACGTGGCGGAGGTTGTTGCCCTCCACCACAACGCCTTCCGTTTTGGAGCCGTCGAGTTGCAGGAACGTGTCGGTGCCCTCAACCGGAAAACAGCCGTGCACGTAGACATCCTGCGCATCCTTGAGTTGCATCAGGGGCACGCCCGCATGCGGCTCCAGCGTTTTGAAGCCGTCGATTTCCAGGTGCTGTACGTTTTGCGCTTCGAGCGAAGGACCGGCTTCGGTAGTGATCCGCACGTCGTGCAGGGACACGTTGGTAGCGTTCAGGATGTTCACGCCGTCGCGGGTGCGTAAGTTGATGTCGGAGAACGTGACTTCGTCGATGGGCATTTCGTCCAGTCCGCGCAGTACGAAGGCATTTTGCGCATTGCCCGTGATGCCGCTGATGTGAATGTTGCGGAACCGGGGCGTACGCTCCGACACGGGTTCGGGGTCGGTCTTCGTGTACTGCATGTTCATCATCACTGCTTCCTCGCGGATGTCTTTCATGATGATGTTGCTCACGCGGATCTCCTCGACCACGCCACCCCGACCGCGCGCCGTCTTGATCCGGATGCCCCGGTCGGTCCCGTCGAAGACGCAGTTGGCAATGGTGATTTTCTTGACGTCGCCCGACATCTCACTGCCGATCACCACGCCGCCGTGGCCGGACAGCATCGTGCAGTTCGTGATCGTATAGTTTTCGGCCGGGACACCGACCTTCCGACCGTCTTCGTCTTTCCCCGATTTGATCGTGATGCAGTCGTCGCCCACGCTGATGTGGCAGTCGGAGATGTGCACGTAGCGGCACGATTCGGGGTTAATGCCGTCGGTGTTCGGCGAGGGCGGATTGTTGATGGTCACCCCGGTCACCGTCACGTTTTCGCAGAATTCAGGGTTGACGGTCCAGAAGGGCGAGTTCTGAATGGTGATGCCTTCGATCCGCACGTTTTTGCAGTACATCGGCTGGATGAACGGCGGCCGCAGAAAGCCCACGTCGTAGGTGCCGTGCACGTCGGGCTTGATCACGTCCGGGTTGACTCGGTCGAACTCCTGTTGCCATTTGGAACGGGTCTCCTTGTTTTTCCGGGCCTCGAAGAAATAATCCCACCATTTCTTCCCTTGTCCGTCAATGGTACCCCGCCCGACGATGGCGATGTTCTCAGCCTTGTAAGCGTAGAAAAGCGGCGAGAAGTTGGTCACGTTTGTGCCCTCCCAGCGCGAAGGCACCATCGGCAGGTAGTCGTCGAAGTTGTCGCTGAACTTGATCAGCGCCCCCGCATCGATGAAGATCGTGATGTTGCTTTTCAGGTGGATCGGGCCGGTCAGGTACTCGCCCGCGGGAAAGTAGACGGTACCACCTCCCGTCGCTACGGCGGCGTCGATGGCTTTTTTGATGGAGGCCGTCGCCAACTGGCTGCCGTCGCGTTTCGCACCGTAGTCCAGCACGTTGTAGTAGAGCGCCGTCTTTGGCGGGTTCGCCCCTGCCACGACCGACAGCAACGTCAGGAGGCAGGCGATGAGGAGAGGAGTTCGGGATGAAATATGAGTAGACATGATGAAGTCGTATGATTAGCGATGTTGCATTGCGATGGAATGACCAGTTTTCTTCTCCGGTAGGGGGGCCTGGGCATCGGTGAGGTGGTCGGCGTGGAAAATTTCCTGGCCGTCGGCGAAAAGGCGGAAGCCTTTGCCCATCCCGTAATGCTCACCGGTTTTGTCCCACAGTACCGTCACGATCCGGTCGTGGTAGAGCACGTTGTCGAGGCAGAACCAGTCCCACTGCCCTTCGGGCACGAGCGGTGATACTTCCAAGGTATTGTCGGGGCGAGGCCGCAGACCCACCAGATCGTTAATGATTAGGTCGCAGAAACCGGAGTGGTTGTAGTAGCGGCTGCGCGGATTATCGCCCTTCAGCCAGTAACCGGTGCGTTCGTCCTGGTATTCCCCGATGTAGGGTCGGCCATTTTTCTGTTGTGCCTGTGCGTAAGTGTGCAGCGCCTCGAAGAAATCGTCCTTCGTCATCGAATGGTTTTTATACGAATGCAGGAGCGTCGATAGGCCTTTGAGAGTTTGGGTCGTGGCGAAGGGCCAGATAGCACCGTCCCACTCGCAACTGCCGGTACCGTGCGTCCGAAAGGCAGGGTGACGACGCTCGGCGGTGGTGAGGCCCCAGGGCGCAGCAAAGCCGTTGGTGTCGAGCATCTGCTCCCACGCGCGGGCGTACTCCGGTGTGTCGTCGGGCAGTCCGAAGTACCACGGAATGAAGCCGATCTCTTCCCGCACATCCGCGAGGGTGTCGCCTTGCTCCAGCCGCGCCTTGAAGAAGTGGGCTTTCGGGTCCCAGAGCCGTTCCTGCACGAGTTGCTTGAGCGTATCGGCCCGCCGCTCGTAATCTTCGGCCATCGCCTCCCGTCCGACCAGATGCGCCATCTTGGTCATCGCCTTGGCGTTGCCGTACATGTAGCTGTTGATGGTGGGACGTTCGTTTTTGTCGCGACGCGACCCACTGATCGATTCCTCCATGCCGTCGCGCACGTCGAACTGGTAGAAGAGGCCATCGTCCATTCCTTTTTCGGCGACCCACTTGTGGTAATCAGCGTCCAGGCTGTCGAGGAGCGACACCACGAAGGCGGTATCCTGATCGACCAGGAAGCGCTCGTAGACCGCATCGGCGGCCCAGTTACTGAACTTGTGGAAACGCGGCTTCGGCTCGTTCGGATCGATAAAGAACCAGAAATGCAGGAACTGATCCAGGTACGCTTGATCGTGCAACCAGCGCCCTTCGTAAGTCTGGTGTCCCAGCGCACAACTGATGGTCTGGTGCTTGCCACCGTGCCCGACCGGCTGAATAAATTCAGTGAAGACATATCCGTCGGGTGTCTCTTTCAAGTGCTTGCGGTAGGTCCACCACCGGAAATAATACGCCTGTTCGAGCGTAGAATCGGGACATTCGAACCGAGGGACGTTCTTTTCCAGCCAGCCCTCCGCCGCCGCGTTCGGCACCAGATTCCGGACATCTTCCGCCTCCATTGCATTGAAGTAGCTGACGTAGTGCGAAAGCGTTTCGGTAGAAACCAACGGCTGATCGGCCGGAATTTCCTTCGTCCCGGCACAGCCCAGAAGGAAAGCCAGCGTAGCGAGAGAGGTCAGGAAGGAGCGAAACGGAATGTGCATATTGAAAAAGTATCTTGCTTGATGTAGGCCGCTAAGTCATTACTGGTTTCAGGCTTTGCCCGCGCCACGCTGGCCGCGCCACGTCGGCTGAAATCATATGAACACAGGGAAGCTTCAGTTATAAACTGAAGCCAGGAATGAATGAGCTTTACAAACTAGTACACGTCAGACAGCCGCGATACTCATTCTTACTAAAGCTGGCTACTTCGCGGCTTTGGAACTGCCGACGACTTTCATCAGACCACGCATCACGTAATAGTGGCCGGGGAAGGTGCAGACGTAGGGGTAATCGCCCACCTTCGGCGCGGTGAAGTAAATCGCCTGCGAGGTTTCGGGTTGCATGAGGCACGTGTGGTAAAGCACATCGTCCAGGTCGGGAATGTAGCCCAGTTTTGAGCCGTCGATGCCCAGGTCCATGGCGGCTTTCCCGACTTTATCGGCGCTGCCCGGCGTCGTGATGACCAGGTTGTGTAGCATGTCGTCCGAGTTCTGAAACACCACTTTTACGCGGCTGCCTTCTTCGATTTCAAACGCTTCCAGATCGTATTTCAGGCCGGGCTTCGTGCCGATGGTGATGGTCACGTCCGGACCGTTGGCCCAGTCGGCGGGTTGGGTCGAAACGCTCTTGGTCGGATCGGTGCCACAACCTTCGCCGGCTTCGCCCTGCGCCGCCTGTTGCTGCATCATGGCAACGTGGTGCTGGTGATCACCTGCGCCGCCGGGAATGTGGTTCAGCGTGTAGTAGCCCAGCGGGTGGAGCAATTCAGTGCCGTTCTGCGCCGTAATCCCTTTGAGTTTCAGTTCGTGGATGTAGCCCTCGCGCAGGCCGTTTACCGTCAGGGTGACGCGTTTGCCGTCGGCCGACACCTTCGCCTCGGTCACTTCGCAGGTCAACTGGTCGACGATGGGGCTGCCGTAGCGGCGGTGGTAGAGGTACGTGAAGCTGGTCATCTGGTACGCCTTCGGGTCGGCCGCCTGTTGGCGGTTCACGGGTTGTGTAAATTCCAGTTCGAAGCCTTCGTGCAGGGCACGCATCGCTTTGATCTCGAAAGGCGTCTTGCCGGTCCAGACGAGTCGCTGCAACCCGAAGGGCGCTTTGCCGGTCGCGGGCCATCCCCGGCTGGTCATGCCGACAAACAGGGAGTGGTCGCTGCCCCACGCCGTACGGAGGATGCCCGACGAAAAGCCTTCGCGGAAGGGAAAACACGCCCCCTGGTACTCGCCGTCGACTTTTTCGAGGAAGGCGCGCATCACTTTGCTGTGGCCCTGGTCACCCACCAGCAACTGCCCTTTGAACGGCCCAAAGCGTTCGTCCTTGATGGCGAGGATGGCCGAGGTGGAAATGCCCATCAGTGTATGCGGGAACCAGATGGTCGGGAGCTTGACGCGCGGATGTTCCTTCGCGAAATCGTACATCCGCCCGATGGAATCGGGAAAGTCGTCCAGCGTCAGGTCGTCGATGGGCGATTCGGGTTCGCCGGCCCACCGCAGGCTGGCAGGGTGTCCCGCAAAATCGCCTTCGTTCAGATGGGTAATCCGGCCCGAACCGATCCAGTCGCCCTGGTTTTCCGCGAAAAAGACCTCGCCGTTCGCATCGAGTCCAATTCCGGCAGGCGAACGCATCCCGGCGGCAAAGGGCGTCATCTTCCCATCTTCCGTGATTTTCAGCATCCAGCCGTGCCACTTCGAGAGACTCTTGCCTTTCCCCTCCCAGCCCAGGTTGAGGGTGACCAACATGTCGCCGTTCGGCAGGAACAGCGGTCCGTACGAGTACTCATGGTAATTCCCGGCCAGCGGCCAGGCGTAAATGACGTTGAACAGGTCGGCTTTTCCGTCCCCGTCCGTGTCGGTCATTTTGGTCAGTTCCGCCCGCTGCGTCGTGTAGAACGATCCTTTGTTGAACGAAAGAAACAGCGGCTCGTGCAGCCCGGACGCAAAGCGTGTGTATTGCGGACTTTTCCCGTAGGGTTGGTCGATCAGCCAGATTTCGCCGCGCCGTGTCGCCACGCCCAGCTGGTCCCGGTCGTTGAAGGCGATGCCGCCCACTTCCAATTCGACGCTGTCGGGAATCGGCACGTCCTGAATCGCGTAGTAGCGACTTTCCTTCTGCGCCATTTCCGTGTCAATTCCTTCCTGCGCCACCACCGCCAAAGGAAGCAGCAGGAACCAAAAGAAGGCAGGGAGGTGCCAACAGACTCTTTTGCTAGTAGCTACGGGGGGGCCGCCCCCGCGGTTAAACCCGTAGCTACGGGAGCCTTTATATAGTATTTTTTTCACTATTCGTACGTCTAAAGATGCTTACCAGATGATAGAATACCGGACTTGGCTATCGCCCGACACAGGCACGACCAACTCTTCCTGTCCACCGCTCTGGCGGATCTTAGGTTCGTGTCCCGCCGCCTCGATGTTCTCGATATAATAGCGCTTCCCGTCGATGGCGTACGCGCCGTTGGGAAGTTGCTCAATCGTACGGCCGCTGCCCAACAAACACATCAGTTCCTGCTTGTCGGTATCCCCAAAATCAAAACTCACTTCTCGTTGCAGCCCCGTCTGATCGGGCGTGGCGTGCAGAAAATCTTCGACGGCGACGCCCTTGTAGTGATAGAAAAAGATGGGCAGGCCGTTTTGCAGGCGATAGCCGCGTTGGGTGAAGGGATTCTGATCGGCCCCGATGGAGTCGGGCCACGACGGATTTTCACCCGACAGTGCCGCGACGGTCGGCACGCCCACCAGCGGTAAGTTGGCCCCCATGGGCTGTTCCAGTTGCGGCTCGCCCCGGTCACGCCACATGAGCGAGACGTCCAGGAAATCGCCGTGCCAGACCTGCAACGGCGCGTAGGCGTTCACATCGTAAGCGTAATTGAGGCCACCCGGCAGGCCGACTGACATCGCGTACGCGTTTTTGTCTTTGCCGTGCATCATAAACCCACGCTGAATCACCGGCTCGTTTTCCACTACGATGGGCAGCGGATCGACCTCTTTGCTGCGGCGGTACGATGCGACCGTTGTTAGGGTTGTCCACGGAATGCCAGGGCCCTGATACCCGAGCACCAGGCTCTCGTCGCGGTTGGCGTAGACGATCCGAAAGGGATGGGTGCCTTCTTCCAGGTAGCGACCGCCGTAGAAAAACTGCTGGTAGTTGCGGGAGAATTGGTTGTTAACGACCTCCTGGTCATCGATGTAGAGCCAGCTTTCGCCTCCAGTCGACAGCCGGAACAGGTAGTTGCCCGCCCGTGGAATTTCCATCTCGCCGCTGAACACCATGTCGCGGTCCTGAATCCCCACCCGAAACGATAGCGTATCAGTGCTTCCGGTTTCTTCGGGTTGCAGACTCGCCAGCGTATCGGGATTGCGGTACATGCCTTCGTAGACGGCATACTGCATGTTGCGCAACGCCATCTGATCGCCGCCGTACTGCTTGTATTCCAATCTCTTAATGGCGATGCCCTGCCCCTGGATCACGAGCGGGGTGGTAGCGGGAGAGGCGTCCGTCGCGGATGCTTCAGCGAGGGTTACCTCCTGCTGGATGGTTTCGCCGTTCAAGATCACCTGGGCCAACCGGGCATCGGAGACCATGTTGCCGTTATTGTCCAGTTCGGGTGCTTTGAAGCTGATCTGGATATGTTGCCACAAGCCGGGCGCTTTGCAGGCATTTTCGGAGGGCGCTTGCCGGCCTGTTCCACCGCAGGATTCGGGCGTTACTTCCGTTTGTCCCCAGCTATCGTTCAGGCTGACTTCGTAGCGTCCCTGCAGCCGGAGCTTCGCCTGCGCGTCTTTCGCGAGCATAAATTCCAACACGAGGTCCATATCGCCGTGCTCCCACGTCGTACGCAATACCGCGTCCTGCCCCTGACTAACGAGGATGCCTGTTCCTTCAGAGACTGACAAGTCGTGGGATTTCGTACGGTCGGCATAGGCATCGCCGACAACCTGCCAGCCGTTGTTCGAGGCGGGTTGAAAGGCCTCCAGATTGTCCAGTGAAACGGACGTCAGAGGAAGTTCGGTGATGGTCGTTTCTTCGGCAAAAAGATCGGTTTCCTGCGCGCTATCATCGCCTTGACAAGCGACCAACAGGCCAAGCACAGCAACCCCAACAAAAGATTTCCACATGGCAATACTAGCTCCGGCCCCGGCAGTAACGTAGGTTTTGAATGGGGCCGTATTTCTGGTAAAGAGCCTTTCGCAATTGGATTGTACTCTTTGGAAAGGAGAAAGATGGCCGATTACTCAGCCTCAATTTTGTGGGTGACTTCCTGAAATTCCATCTTGTTGTCGTCCGACGTGACCGTCACGTTTTTCAGCAACAGGTTGTCGACGTACTGGAACGTCGCGCCTGATGCGGCCTGGATGTTGACGTTTTCGAGAATGACGTTTTCGGCGTGGGCCAGGGGCCAGCCTAAAAAGCTGATGGCGGTGCGGGCGTCGGTGGCTTCTACGTCACGGATGGTGAGGTTGCGGTAGCGCGGGGTTGCCTTCTCGAACGGTACTTTGATCTCCTGCCACTCGTCGATGTAATCGGAGCCGTCGACGTTCCGCAGCGCGTAGTCGATCACCGTCTTTACATTTTTTACTTTCCAGCCTTCATGCGTGATGTTTTCGATGACACCGCCCCGCCCTGGTCGCGGCTTGAACTTAATCGGGGCCTGATTGCCATCGGCGACGCAGTTTTTCACCAGCACGTTTTTGATGCCTCCGGCCGTCTCGGTACCCATTGATACGCCGCCGTGCCCGCTCCCAAAGGTGCAGTTCTCGATCAGGACATTTTCGGTCGGGATGTTGATGCGCAGGCCGTCCGACCCGCGCCCCGATTTCACAGCAATGCAGTCGTCGTCGCAGGCGATATAACAATCACGAATGGCAATGTCGTGGCTCGAATCCACGTCGATCCCGTCCGAACTCGCCGCCCGTTTTCCCGATTCCAGCACGGGGTTGACGATGTTGACGTTCGTGACGTCAATGTCGTGGCTGTAACAGATGTGTACCGTCCAGAAACCGGAGTTGCGCAGCTTCACGTTCTCCAGGGTACATTCCGACGTATTCTGGAACAGCATCAGCCGGGGTCGCGGCACGTGCCAGTCGATCAGGTCGCCGGGGACTTTACCCGTCAGGCTGTCGCGCTTCTGCCAGTACGGTTCCCACCAGTAGTAACCCGATCCGTCGATGGTGCCATCGCCGGTGATGGTGACATGGCTGGCGTCGATGATGTTGATAAACGCCGAGGGCCAGTCCATCTCGATGCCGGCGATGCGGGTGTTTTTCAGTTCCGGAAAATTTTCCAGTCCCGCCACCGCCCGCAGCTTCGCGCCTTCCTGCACCTCCAGCGTCACGCCTTCTTTCAGAAAAATCGCACCCGACGAAAACACGCCTTTCGGGATCTGGACCGTCCCACCCCCGTTTTCTGCACAGGCGTCAATAGCCTGTTGAATCGCCTCCGTATTCACCGTCACCGAATCGCCCACCGCGCCATACGCCGTGATGAGGTAAGTCGCCGTTTCAGAAGAGGCCGTCTTGGTATCAGCGGGTTGTTCGCAGGAGAACAAGCTGAGGCAGAGAATGCTTACCAGTAGCGACGGAATTAACCGCCCCCTCCTCACTAGTTTCAGCTTATAGCTGAAACTCAGGAACACAGGGAAGCTTGGGGCGGCTCCAGCTACAAGCTGATGCCAGGGTTTGAAAATTAGTAGCGACGGAATCAAACACCCGACAGACGGCCCTGCGGCGTCCTGGTCTGTAACTAGGGATGCAAAAAAACGCTTCTTATGTTTCAATAAACGCATGCAATTCAGGGGAGACTACTGTGCGGCTTTCTGCCACGGATAAGTGAAGACGTACGTGCCGGAACCCAGGTCGACTTTTACAGCATCGTCCTGCGCGGTTACGTTTTTAGCGACTTTGTTGCTACTCAGGGCTTTGCCGTCCATCTGGACTGCTGCGGTGGTGGCGTTCGGCAGGACGACCGTGGCGGTGGTGTTGGCGGGCACTTCGACCGTGTAGGTCATTTGTCCTCCGTCGAGTCGCCAGCCGGAAGCCACTTCGCCGTACATCGTTTTGAGCGTCGCGGTAGCGTTGGTCAGGTCGCCGCCCGGTGTCGGTTGGAAGATCGTGTGTTTATAGCCCGGCTGTTCGGGATCGAGCTGGAGTCCCGCCACGGTCGTGTACATCCAGTCGCCGATGGCCCCGTAGGCGTAGTGGTTGAACGAGTTCATGCCCACCGTCTGGAAGGTGCCGTCGGGGCGTTGGCCGTCCCAGCGCTCCCAGATCGTAGTCGCGCCCTGCGTGACGGGATAGAGCCACGATGGATAGCGCTTGTTGAACAGAAGTTGGTAGGCCAGTTCGGGGTAACCGTTGTCCGATAGGGCTTTGCACAGGACCGGCGTGCCCAGAAAGCCCGTGGTCAGGTGACCGAAGTAGCGTACGTCTTCCGCCAGTCGCTCGGCCGCCATGTCTTTCAGTTCATTAGGAACGAGGCCGAACGCTAACGCCAGTGCGTAGGCCGTCTGCGTGTTGGACGTGAGCCGCCCGGTCGAGGTCATAAATTCTTTATTGAACGCGGCCTTGATCTTCGGCCGGAGGGAGGCCAGTTCCTGCGCTTCCTGATCCTTGCCCAGAAGCCGGGCGACGTTTTCCAGGATGCCGGTCGAGTGATAGAAGTAGGCCGTGGCGATCAGGTCTTTGTCGGTGTGCGCGCCCGCGTAGCCGTAGTCCGGCGCGTTGTAATTGTAGCTTTCGTACTCCGCGAACGAAAGCCAGTCGCCGAAGTGGAATCCGTAATCAAAGATGTAGCGATCACCGGCGTGTTTCCGCATGTAATCGACCCAGCCCTTCATCGTCGGGTACATCGTTTCGAGGATGCGCTGGTCACCGTAGGCCTGGTAGACCGTCCAGGGAATGACGATGACCGCGTCGGCCCAGCCCGTCGCCCCGAAGCCGTCGGACCAGCCCGTGCCGCCGCCGTTTTCCACCATGTTCGGTACGACCCACGGAATGCTGCCGTCTTCCCGCTGATCGACCACAAAATCCTGCATCCATTTCGTGAAGAACGGCGCGGCGTTCATGTTGAAACAGGCCGTCGGGGCGAAGACCTGGGCGTCGCCCGTCCAGCCGAGGCGTTCGTCACGTTGCGGGCAGTCGGTCGGTACGTCGAGGAAGTTCCCCTTCTGCCCCCACTGGATGTTGCTCTGCAACTGGTTGAGGAGCGAGTCGGACGAGGTAAAGTTGCCGATAGGTTCCATGTCGGAATGAATCACGATGCCGGTAATGGCGTCGGGCGTCAGCTCACCGGGATAGCCCTGCACCTGCACGTAGCGGAAGCCGTGGAACGTGAAGTGTGGCTCGTAAACTTCTTCGCCGTCGCCCTTCAGGATGTAGACATCCGTATTTTTGGCGGTGCGCAGGTTGGCGGTGTAAAAATTGCCTTCTTTGTCGAGCACCTCCGCGAACGTCAGCGTCACCTTATCGCCTTTCTGGCCTTTGACGTTCAGCCGCGCCCAGCCGACCATGTTCTGCCCGAGGTCAAAGACTTTCTCTCCCTTCGGGGTGGTGATGAACTCGACGGGTTTCAGTTCCTCTACTTTCCGGACGGGCGATCCGACGGAGGTGACCAACGTGTTTTTCGTGTGATCCAGCGGTTTAACGGCCGTCCAGCCAGAACCGGAGAAAGTAGGTTGCGACCAGCCTTTCTGCTCCAGCCGGGCGTCGTAGGTTTCGCCGTTGTAGAGGTCGGACGCGAGGATCGGGCCTTTGCGGGCCGTCCACGACGGATCGGTGATGATTGTTTCTTTGGAACCGTCCTGGTAGGTGACGTCCAGTTGCAGGAGCAGCGCCAGGTCCTCGCCGTACGTATTGCGGTTTTCCTCTTCCCAGCCGAGGTGCCCCCGGTACCAGCCGTCGCCCAGGATCGCGCCGATGGCGTTGCTGCCCGGTTGCAATTGACGGGTCACGTCGTAGACCTGGTACTGTAGAATCTGGTCGTAGTTGGTCCAGCCGGGCGTAAACACCTCATCGCCGACCTTCTTCCCGTTCAGTTGGAGTTCGTACAATCCCAGCGCGGTGGCGTAGATGCGGGCAGATTTTATCGGCTTGCCAAGCGAAAATTCTTTCCGCAGGTACGGAGCTGGTTCTGCCTTCGTCAGGTCTTCCTGCCAGGCCGGGGTGATCCACTGCGCCTGCCAATCGGCGACGGTCAGCAAGCCCATTTCCCAGGTCGCCACCGGGCTCCAGCCCGATTTCTGATTCTGATTGTCCCACGTCTGTACCTGCCAGTACACTTTTTGGCCGGAGGCAAGCGGTTTCCCTTCGTAGGGCACGTGGAGACTCTGGTCTGAGCTAATTTTACCGCTGTCCCATAACAGGTCCTTGCCGCTTTTCAGCTTCGCTTCTGAATCGGCGACGCGGATCTGGTAGGCGGTCTGCAACACGTCCCGCTTGTTCGAGGTCAGTTGCCAGCTCAGCCGGGGATGTTCCGTGGCGATGCCCAGCGGATTGGTCTTGTACTCGCAGACCAGGTCGGATACCGAGAGCTTGGCCCACGATGGCAGTGCCAGACTCAGGCAGAGGAAAAAGGTTAGTAGGGAAGTTTTGTGTATCACCGGAGTGGATTATTGGGTGGTTCGGTTGATTTCATTTTTTACGTGTAACGCCACAAGCTTGTAGCCGCACCAGGCAGGCTCGTGGTGATTGGTCTGCACGTTTTCAGACGACACGTTTGAGTTTGTAGCCGAAGCTAGTTGCGGACGCATCAGTTGCGGTACCACGATCTTTTTTAGAGAGTGATCTTGATAGGAGTGGACGTTTGTTTTGGATCTTGTTCCATGACTTAACCGTTGATTTTATCTTTTAGCCGCCACTCAAGAAATACCGTTAAGCTTGGCGCGACCCATGTTCTGCTATCATCTTCATGGTTCCAAACGAAAATATCCTGCCGCTCAAAGCTGTTTTGTAAAGTCACAAAACCAAATAGGTCTCCATTTCCTGAGGCTGATATAAAAAGTAGCTGTTCAAATGACATAAAGAGACTTTTGAAATCGAGATTAGCCCGATAGGATTGATTTACTTCTATTACTTTTTCAATGGACCAAACAAGCTCATCTAGCCCATTTCCATCGGTTGATACAGTGATTCCATTCGTCTGCGTATACAACTCTTCCAACGCAGCTGGCAACTCCACCAACGCAAACTGTGCCGCTAACCTGTGTAATTGTGCGGGTGTCCCAGGCGGGTGCAAGCCGAAAGATGCTGGCGTTTCCAGTAGGTCCAGCCTTGATAAAAATTTCTTCCAATTCATCGCTTAACTCCATTACCTGTGTGCAATAGCTGGTTATTCTACGAAATCAAGACAACGTCACTTTGCCTCAAGGGCGGCTTCGGCGTTCGTGAGTTCCTGTAGTTTTTCGGCCAGCACGTCCTGATTCAGTTTGAGTTTGACCATGCCCATCGGATGAAAGCGCTTCTTGGCGTCGATGGCGGCGTAGACCATCGTGTAGGTGCCGTCGTCTTCGGGGATGAGGCAGAGCGGCGTGCGCATGATGTCCCACCACTTTTTCACCTTCGTGCGGATCGGGAAATAGTGTGCCTCCGTCCAATGGTAGCCGTCTTTTGAGAGCGAATAACCCATCATGTTCGGCAGGTGGTGCCCCCAGGCGTCCGGCCCACCGTCGAAGATGGCGATGTACAGATCGTTGGGCAGTTGGCTGACAATGGGGTTTTCGATGAACCACGGATGCATCGACGTGACGGGATTGACGGTCGTGTCGAGGCGCGTCCAGGGTCCTTCGAGGCTGTCAGCTTCCGCGAGGCCCACGTACCAGCCCTTGCCCGTGTTTTTCGGATAATCGTCCCAAGAGGCAAACGGGTAAGCTCCACCGTAAAAAGCGAGCCACTTGTCACCGACTTGATACGGAAAGAACGAATCGACGCCCTGGCGGCCTTCCCACGGCTGCGAATCCAGCCCCGGCTCCATCACGATGCCTTGATCTTGGTACGGTCCGGCGATGCCTTCCTCCCCTTCCTGCGTCGACTCGGTGCGCCAGATGCGACCGAACGAATGGTTGGGGGCAATCTCGAAATGGACGGTGTAAGCGAGGTAGAAGCCGTACCAGCGGTTGTGCGTCTCGCTGAACACAGGCATGTACGACCAGATCGCCCCACGGCGGTCGTTGATCGGGTTGTCGTCTTCCGTGACGGCGTAGGTGCCGCTGGCCTCGTAGATGGCCGACTGGCGCGTCCAGGTTTTGGCGTCTTTGCTGGTCCAATAGCCAATTTTGGTCTTGACCCGGTCGTAGTAAGGTTCGATGCCTTTTTGCCCGGCTCGTTCAGTCGGGAACATGTGGTACGTATCGCCGATCTTCACGCAACGTCCGCCTTCGAAGCCCCCTTGAATCCCTTCCGTGCCCGGCATTCCTTCGTCGATGACCGGTTCGTCAGGGCCACCCATGATTTCGAACAGGGCTTTCTCGTCCGAAAAGCCTTCCACGATGTAGGTGTCCCACTCCCGCCCGTCGAGGCGATGGGCGTCGCGGGGCGTAAGGGTTTCGCTGGCTTTCACCGCACCCAGAAACATCTGCTTCCCGTCGAGGTCAATGGTGTGGGTGCCTTTCGCATACGGAACGGCGTAGACATCGACCGGCGGCAATCCGGTGACGGTCAGTCCCCGCGTCAGGATCTTTTTTCCATTGACGGCAGGTTCGCCCTGCGGTACGCCGATGAGGGCTTGAGCCGCTTCGCGAAAACGGACTTTCACGGGTTGTGCATCTTGTAGCCGGATGCCCGTCAGGCCGTCGATTTCCGGTGCGATGCGGACGATGCAGTTTTTCTCCCCCACGAACGGATGCCCCAGGTCGGCCGTCGTGAACGGCATGGCTCCTTTGGTTTTCAGGTCGAAGGTGGCGGATTCCCAGGCGGTGCTGTCGGTTTGGGCAAAGGCTCCCTGAGCGACGAAGAGTGCGCAACAGAGCGGAATGAGTTTTTGAAAAGAAGATAGAGGCAAGTGGTGGAAGTTCATACAAAATCAAATTTTACCACGGAGGCACAAAGGACACAGAGGTTCACGGAGAAAACGGCTATTCCAGTTCGACGCGGATGACCTGCGCCAGGCTGGAGGGCAGCCGGGTTTTGGCAGGCAGGGTTACGACCAGACCGGCGTCGGTCATTTTGAACGGACACTCCTCCAGCTGCTTCAGTCCCAGCAGGGTGACGGCCTTGACCTTTCCTTTTAGTTGGGCTCCGTTCAGTTGCTTGAGGCAGACCTGTACATCCGCCGCCAGCTTGTCCTGGTCACCGCCGGGCCAGTCGAGGAAGATGCCGTAGACCCGTTTGTCTTTCGTGGTGTAGTGGACGCGCTGGCCTTCGTCGGTGGTTTCGCCGCTGACCACGTAGGGACGGGTTTCGTAAATCGACTCGCCGAAGGTCCAGAGCCAGCGCCCGATTTCGTTGACGACCACGCGCTGATTTTCCGGGATGGTACCGTCCGACTTGGGCGAGAGGTTCAGGAGGAGTTGCCCGTTGTTGCTCACCACTTCGATCAGCTTCTCGACGATGTCTTCCGGAGTGCGAATCTCCATGCCCTCGGTGTAACCCCACGAGAAAGAAAAGCCCGTCCCGATGGAGTAATCACTCAAAAACGGCTGTTCGCTGATCCGATCGGGGTTGGAGTTTTCGTGGTCTTCCATGCCCACGTTATAAGGAATGTCGGCGCCTTTCGAGGTGACCGTCACGTCCTGCCCGCGCTTCTCGGCTTCGGTGAAATAGTGCGCGAGGTACTTGCGGAGGTTGTCCTGATCGACCTGCTCCAGCCAGGCGTCGTGGTAGATGATGTCGGGGTGGTACTTATCGACCACCTCCAGGCACTTGTCCAGCCACATCTGCTGCCATTCGGCGTGATCCATCGTGGAGCCGTAGAGCTTCGCGTATTTTGGGTCGGCCCCGGCCCATTCGGGCTGCAACTGTACGTTCGTGTAGTTAAGTTCGTGGTGCAGCGAGGCGAAAAACTTCATCCCCCGCTTGCGGATCGCCTGTTCCAGTTCGCCCACCACGTCGCGGTGCGGTCCCATGTCCTTCGCATTGAACGGCGTCACGTCGCTGTCCCACATCGCAAAGCCGTCGTGGTGCTCAGCCACCGGCCCGGCAAAGCGCGCCCCGCCTTTCACGAACAGATCGGCCCACGCGTCGGCGTCGAAGTTTTCGCCAGTGAACATCGGAATGAAGTCGTGGTAGTCGAATTCGGTCAGCGGACCATACAGGGCCACATGCCGTTTGTGCGTGCCCAGCTTGCTGTATTCCGCCGTGTTGTGCATGTGCTGGATGTAGTGCTCGTTGTTGTAGGCCGGTACGGAATAGACACCCCAATGGCAATAGATGCCAAACTTGGCGTCGCGCAGCCACTCGGGGACGGGCTGGTGCTGTGCCAGCGACTTCCAGGTGGGTTTGTAGTTGGTACGTTTTTGGGGCTGCGCGACGGCAGCAAGGGTTCCGATGAAGAAAAACAGGAGGTGGGCAGTAATGCGCATAAGTCAAGTAGAGTGGTTGTGACAGGCCCGTGGTGCGGTGAAAGCCCAGGCTTGCCTACTCTACAAGAGCCCACTGCGCTCCGGTTTATAACCTCTCCGGCTTACTTTCGGGAGGGAGAAATCGGCACCGATCCGAATCGTTAGTGCAGCAGACGCCGGTCCCACGACCACGCGCCCCCGCCCTTCCAGATCAGAAATACAGTTCCCAGAAGCATGGCCCAGTCGGTCCGGGCCTCGTGCGCCATCGTCCAGAACCCTTCGTCGGTCAGCAGCGGCAGTTTGGTCGTGGCCAGGGCCACTATCATAATCACCAGCAAGGGAAACGCCGCCACGCGCGTCATCAGTCCCAGGAGCAGCAACAGCCCGCACACCACCTCGCACCCACCGACGAACGCACCCAACAGCTCGGGCGACGGCAACCCGATTTTCGCAAAGCGCCCCGCGCCCCGTGTGGCCGGAAACAAAAACTTCTGAAGGCCTTCGGAGAGGAAAACTGCACCGACCATCAACCGAATGAGCCAGATCGCCGGATCGGCCGCAGTGCGCAGGAGCTGTTTCATGGCAGGCAAGATACCAGATTGGCCAGCCTTGCCCAAGGGGACCGCAAGGGCGGATGAGGAGGTCGCGGGGTAACCTTCTGGTAACATTTCTGTAAACATTCTGTAACACCATCGCTTTTTATACCAGAACCCGTGTTTTCTATGCCCCCCTACCACCTTCTGTTTTCGTTCCGTCTCCACCTCCTGAGCTTGATGCTCGTAACGCTAGTCGGCCAGGCGCAACCACCCGCTCCGGCTGAACCACGCCTCGGCTCGTTCGAATTTCGCTGGGAGCTGGACGTGCCTTTGCTGGTCGGCGGTGGGGGGCTGGCCATTCTGGGCGAATACCTGGCCCAGGAGACCCACCCGCTGACGCTTCAACAGCTTCCTTCTTACGAACGACAGCAGATCAACGGCTTCGACCGGGTTGCTACCTTTCAGAATCATGCGGGGGCCGCTACTGCCACCGACATCTTGGCGGCGGGCGCGGCGGTTACGCCTCTGCTGTTGCTGGCCTCCCGCGAAGTACGGCACGACCTGATACCGGTCCTGGTGGTGTATGCCGAAACCGCGACTACGTCGATGGGATTCACCAACCTCATCAAAGCGTCGGTCCTTCGGGTGCGGCCCTACGTGTACAATCCCGAGGTTCCGTCAGAACGCAAGCGGGTGCCCGACGCGCGCCATTCGTTTTTCTCCGGGCACACCGCCAACACGGCCGCGTTCAGTTTTCTGACGGCCTACATGATTTCGAAGTATTCGGAGCATCCGGCCGTGAAAGCGACCGCCTGGACCGGTGCCGCCCTGTTGCCCGCGACGGTGGGCTTCCTGCGGGTGAAAGCCGGCCGCCATTTTCCGACCGACGTGCTGGTGGGCTATGCCGTCGGAGCGAGCATCGGGGTACTTATCCCGCACCTGCATCGGCTTCAGCTTCCTCCCGATACGGCCGCGCGTCGCCTGCGCCTGCACATGGTGGGCAACGGAGTGGGCTTGGTGTACGCGTTGTAGCGTCCGCAGGCACGAATGTGGTGCCGCTACATGCTTTTTTGCAAAATCTTTTTTTATTGGTGATGACTTCCGCCCGGTAGGTCCGATCTACCGACAAATGCCTGTTGCCTCTCCTGACACGTCACGCGCGTCATCGGCACTACATGTCTCACCGTCCTTTTTCCTCAACACGTATGAAAACCTATGCCCTTTTCTTGTTTCTTCTGCTGGCGCTCTCGTGGTCGTGCCGGGCCGCAGAAGAATCTGAACCCAACGATGCCGCCACGCAGGCCGATCCGGTCGCGGCCAACGAAACCATGGCCGGTCTGATCGGCTACGCCAACGGAGGCACGACCGACGCTGCCGACTGGTTTACCTCGCTGGTGCCCGACGACGGGACGCTGCGGCTCGTTTTCGAAGCCCAAAACACCAGCGGCAATGCCGGAGCCGACTTCTTCGTCCAGATTTTCAACAGCAAGAACGGCAACCTGTTGAGCCAGACCTATGCCAATACCCCCGTGGGCCAAACGGAGCGCGATACGCTTTATGTCTACGGACTCGCCAAAGACTCGATCTTCGTAAAAATCACGTCGGCGTACAGTTACAGCTACAGCTTTCACTACCACCTGTTGCCCGCTGCGGCCAACGATCGCGAGCCTAATGATCTGGTCGAAAACGCTCAGGTAGTCCCTTCAGACGGCTCGGCGGCCGGTCGGATCAGCTACGCCAACGGCGACACGCAAGACCCCGCCGACTGGTTCGCCACGATGTTGGCGGACGACGGCACGCTACGACTCATCTTCGAGGCCGAAAACACCAGCCACAATGCCGGAGCCGATTTCTTTGTGCAAATTCTGAATAGCAAGCGTGCAAATCTGCTGAGCCAGACTTATGCCAACACGCCCATTGACGGCACGGTCCGCGATACGCTCTACGTCTATGGTTTGGCCCACGATACGGTTTTCTTCAAGATTACCTCGGCTTATAGTTACGATTACTCTTTTGCCTACACCCTGCTGCCTGCCGCGGCCAGTGACACTGAACCCAACAACGAAACGGCCGAAGCCCAGTCCATCGCCGCAACCGAACCGACCACCGGCCGGATCAGCTATACCAACGGCGACACGCAAGATCCCGCCGACTGGTTTACCAGCCTGCTTCCCGACGATGGCACCCTGCGGATGATTTTCGAGGCTAAAAACACCAGCCACAACGCCGGGGCCGATTTCTTCGTCCAGATTCTCAACAGCAAAAGCGGTAACCTGCTGAGCCAAACCTACGCCAACACGCCCATCGACGGCACGGTCCGCGATACACTCTATGTATACGGCTTGGCGCAAGAGGCCGTCTATTTCAAGATTACCTCTGCTTACACGTACGACTACACCTTCCACTATGCGCTATTGCCCGCCCATACGCCCGATCGGGAGCCGAACGATGAGCGCGCCCTGGCGCAAAAAATAACGGCTAACGATACGGTGCACGGACGAATCAGTTACCAGAACGGCGATGTGTTCGACGGGGCGGATTGGTTCGGCTCCCTGTTGCCCGATTTCGGGACGGTAGAAGTGGTACTCGAAGCCCGGAATACCAGCCATAACGCCGGTGCGGACTTTTTCTTTCAAATCCTAAGTAGCAACAACACCAACCTGTTGAATAAAACGTACGCCAACACGCCCATCGACGGCACCGTTCGCGATACGCTCTACGTCAATGGTCTGGCGAAAGACTCGCTGTTTTTTAAAGTAACCTCGGCTTATAGTTACGACTACACGTTTACCTACCGCATGTACTCGCCGACCAGCGCTCGTCCCGGCCCGGTCGCCGCGCGCCTCTTTACGGTCTATCCGAATCCGTCGGGCGGCCAGATGACGCTCGCACCTACCATCACCGCGTCGCGGGTCTTCGTCCAGGTGATCGACGCCTACGGCCGTACGGTAGCCGCCCAGACGCTGGACCACACCACACCCTCGACCAACATCCCACTAGACTTGACGATGGAGCACCCCGGCCTGTACTTTGTCTGCCTGACTACGGCTACGGGGCAAACGTATACGCAACGGATTGTTTTGCACCCTACCTTACCCTGACGGGCGTACGTATCCGCTTTACATGAAAAAGCCCTCGCAACGAAGATCGTTACGAGGGCTTTTGCTCGTCGGGGTGGCGGGATTTGAACCCACGACCCCTTGCACCCCATACAAGTGAATACAGTTAGATTTACTTCGAAATGTTGACATAAATGCGTATTTTCGCTTTTTAAGGCAGATACATTTCGATGCATTTTGATCCATTTCACTGAAAACCTTTAAGAAATCACCCTTTAACCTTTAAGGTATGGCTACGTTTTCACCTGTTCTCTGGAGCCAAGGTGGGAAGGACGGAAACCTTCCCATCAAGTTCCGCCTGCACATTGGCAATAAGTCAAAATATTTTGCCACGGATTATGTCTGCAAACCCGAGCAATGGAGTAAAGAAACTCGACTTCTTATCACCACCCTCCCGAAAAAAGAGAAACATCCCCAGGCAGCATATATCAACTCCTTTCTTCAGGATCAAGTTGAGGATGCTGTGGCCATCATCACTCGTCTCCAAACGAAGCAGGCCTTGACCCTGGAGCGGTTCGCGGAGGAGTTTCTGTCTAAAGACAAAAAAGTAGAAGTAAACCCACCCCCGGATCATCGTACCAACGTCGGTGCTTACTTTACCCGCCGAGAAGCCGAATTGAAAAGTGAAGGGCGCATTGAGTACGGCAATACGCACCGGTATGTGAGAAACTCCCTTCTCCGGTTTCACTTCAAGATAAAGAAAGATATTGCCGCAGATTTCAACAAAGATTTTTCCTTCACCCAAATCGATGTCTCCTTTCTGGAAACCTACCTGCGATGGCTGCGCACCTCCTCCTGTACCGACCGAACTATCCGCACCTACCTCTGCACACTCCGCACGGTTTTTAAGCAAGCCATGCGCAACGGCGTAGAAACCGGGGAGTATCCCTTCAACGAATTCCAGTTCGAAAAGCGGTTGAACCTCCGTACCCGCAAACGGGCACTACCAAAGCAACAGATGCTGGCGTTTATCAAGTACGACGCAGCCTCCCTTCCCCTCAGCGAACGAATTTTTTACGAGATGTTTGTCTTCAGCTACATGTGCAACGGCATGAACTTCGTAGACATGGCTTACCTCCAGTGGAAAGACATTTCAGACGGGCACCTAATCTACAGCCGAAAGAAAAATGAACGGAGGCAACATGCTGATAACACCATCATCGTACAACTGTATGAGGAAGTCCAACGCGTCCTCTCTCTTTTCCAGGAATCTGCCTTTGCTGGCAATGGTGGTTATGTTTTTCCAATCATTGATCCAGAGATCCACAAAACTCCTGCGCAAGTCGCCGATCGTATCAAAAGCACGCGGCGGCGTTACAACGCTGCCAACCAGCGCATTGCAAAAGCCGTTGGCATCACCACTAAATTGACCAGTTACGTCACTCGACACACGTTTGCCAGCGTATTGTTCCAGGGTGGATTGCCTATTTCGCAGATCCGCCCTGCAATGGGTCATGCCTCAGAGACGACGACACAGATCTACATCGACGACGTCAGCGCGCTACGTCACGATGAAATTTACAATGCATTGTTGTAGTCTCCGATTTTTTTAGTACATTTGCAGCGCAACCTGATAATTTTTTCGGTTGTCCCGGTGCAACGGCACCGCTACGCCCCTAGTGGGTACTGAAACAGGCGAAAATTATTAAAAACTCATCTACGCCTGGCCTTTACTTTTTTAAACATGTTAAAACTGCCTTCTAATCGAGAGACAGTAGAAACACTGGTGTTTAATCACCACACACTTCAACCCTTCATGCGAGCGGCTTACCGCTTAAGCATGCAAATGCTTGAAATCTCTTCCACTGTACGGCAACAAGTCGCGCTTGATCCTGCCAGAGCCGGTGAAATTTACCGTCGAGTTCAGGACCAGTATGCAAAGATGTGTGTAGACACTCTTTATGATTTATGGAGCGCACATGTGGCCAGCACGACAGCACAGGAATTGTTGTCCCCAGGTGAAAAGCCTGCCCCCGAAACACCGGGCAATGCCGGTGTCGATTAACGACGTACATCATGTACAGTTCAATGTTCGAGGCGTTTCAACTCGAACTGGCCCAGTTTATCGAACAGCTCGTCAACGAGCGTGTAGCTCAGGCGCTGCAACAACACGAGCACAAATGCTCAACCCTTGACAAGAAATCGCTCTTGACCATCGATGAGGCTGCTGCGTACACGGGTTATCAGCGCTCGACTCTATACTCGAAACACAGTATTCCGCGAGTGAAACGCGATGGACGGATTTTTTTCCCTCGTCAAGAGCTTGACGACTGGATGGCGGGGAACGCCCCTCGTTCACGGAGTAAGTAGGCTCCGCTAGCTGAATCGGGGGGCTCACACCCCCCGATTTTTTACTTTAAAACATCATGCAACCTAAGGTTGTACCTGTCGTCGATTGCCTGGTCATCAAACTCGAATTACCGGACATCGACGAACAGTTTTCACATGTAGGTCAGAAACCCCATTTCACAAAAAAGACGATCTCAGCCGGGAATGCGCGCCTCCGTATGTTCAACCTCCATCACGAACTCTACAGT
Source organism: Catalinimonas alkaloidigena (assembly GCF_900100765.1). NCBI lineage: Bacteria > Pseudomonadati > Bacteroidota > Cytophagia > Cytophagales > Catalimonadaceae > Catalinimonas > Catalinimonas alkaloidigena. The sequence goes on from NZ_FNFO01000010.1 coordinate 229,660, forward strand.
CAGGATGGAAAGGAATTGATCGGAGTAATGGGCATGAGGGGCCGCAGCCCCTCGCTCCGGAATGCTGTGCACCTAGAGGTCGATAACCGGTTGTTTTATACACAGGACTGGCCCACAAAGGTGCAGGAGGCCGTGCATGCAATGGGGTACCGACTGCCTGACGAACTCGTCCCTGTGCAGATAGACCTCGCCTTTGATACGACGCAACCGCTGGAAGATCGGATGCAAGACATTTATGTTCAGTCACGGCTCACGGCTCGGAAGGGGGACTCGTCATACCGGTACCAGCCAAAGTTCACGGCGTTCATCCGCCCGGAGAAAACGGGCGGGTATACGATAGGTTCGGACAGTGCCGGTAGGGCCGTTTCCATCTACAACAAAACGAAAGAGTGTAGCGTCAAACCGAAACCCTATATCTCAGCATTTCATCAATCGGTCGGCCTGTCAACCACGCCCATTTTCCGCTGTGAGGTGCACATGACCAGACGATACCTGAACACTAAGAAGCGCAAACACCCTCCGATCCAGTTCGACCGGTTACATGATCCTAAGTACCTCTTGTCGTTGGGGCTACGCCATGCGCGACCCTGGTTGCAGTGGAGCGACCGGGAGAATATTATCGGACACGATAAACACGGTAATGAACGCTTCGAAGAGGTTGAGGTACTGGACTGGCCCTCCTCCATCGCTCCGTTGCCTGAGTTGCAACCAACAGAGTGTGTCGACGATTTCAAATTTCAGAATGCAAAGCAATCGTTCCGATACGATCTGGAATTATGGCTGCGTACCGGGCTGGTGTCAACGCTACATCACCTCCGCAGCGTCATCGCCACCCAACCCATCGAAGCGGGCCTCCCACAAAGCCAACAGTGGCCGCATTATCAGAAGCGTATCAGGACAATTGCAGAGCGGTTTTCCTACCTGACCCATGACCAACATATCCGGGCACGCTGTGCATATGCCGAGCGTACACTCGATCCTTACCGGGGAAAACGAGTGAAGATGGGGGCGCGCAAAAAGCGGCCTCGGGCAGTCCGACGTACAGGTGAACTATTAAGTAGGGGTACGAAAACGAAAGAGTACGAGCCTGGTCCTGTTGCACATCCCTCCTGCATCAGGTATGTGAGACAACGAAGGGCTTATCTCCTTACCCTAATTACAGTACCCAGAGGCAGACCACCCCCTTTCGTCCGGTCACGATAACCCCTGTTTAACTGTACCATAACCCCCCCCCTCGGGGGGGCCCCCGCCCCCACCCCTGGGGTATCCCCCCACCTGGGACGATCCTAAAAGGTTTTACCAACGCGGGGGGGGCGTATGCATCTAAAGCAAGGCCCTAAAATTTTTTGACAATTTTTTTGGGCGGTTTTCCAGATGCCTAGTAATATGCTTTTATGTAGGCGTACGCTTTTTCAAAGAGCGCCTGCTCCTTGTGCAACTGGTACTTCAGCAACGCCTTACGAAGGGACTTCTGCACCTCCCGCTCACCGCTGCTGGTGGTTTGCCAGCCAGGGAAACGAACGACTTTCACGATGTTATCGATGTCGTTGACGATGCGTTCAGCGATGGCGGGAGTCTGGTCGGTACGGGCCTCCAGGAACAATTCGGTCAGGGCCGCTTTCGCTGTTTTCTGTTCCTGCTGGTCCAGTTCCTCCTTTTCTGCCTCGACGGTTTCCTGGGCCAGTTTACACAGCTCCTTGATGAACTCGATACTGGTGATTAGGCCCGCCTCGGCACGACTGCGTAGGGTTTCCAGGCGTTCACTCAACTCCTGGAACCGCGGTTGACCCGCCCGTTTTTTGAACCGGTTCACCAAGACGCGTTCCAGCTTCTTCACCTCCTTTGGGTCAGGGTTCTGGAACAGATCGTCGATGACGTTAGCGTCAAGCACATATTCGGACAGCTCGTGGTCAATGCCGGTGACGTGGATGTTCTGGTGAATCAGTTCAGTGGTCTTTGCCCCGAGGGCATGCCACCAGAGTTTTCCGATGTTGTCGGAGGCAGGCTTCAACGACTGGTACACCGCAGACAACCACCGGTAATCTTCTTGGTGGGGGTTCAGGACATTATCAGGGGAAAGCGACTCCCAAATTTTGTTCAGGTAGTTGTAATCCTGAGCAAACGCATCCCGCCCCTCGTCAGTAGGAAGTGCGCTCTGAGCAGCTTCCAGGCCTTCAAATCCAACCAGGGTGCGGTCTACGCTTGCGAAGTGTTGCAGGCATTTCGCCACCGCATCTGGCAGCTGTTCACGGAGTTCCTGAAGATTCGAGATGACGGCATGGACGCTCTGTTCATCGAACTGGAGGGCCAGGGCCGCATCGTCAAAGATGCCGAAGTAGTCCACGATCCGCCCGAATTTTTTATTGGGGTACAACCGGTTCGTGCGGCAGATGGCCTGCAACAGGGTGTGATCTTTCAAGGACTTGTCCAGGTACATGGTCTGGAGGATCGGCGCATCGAAGCCCGTTAGCAACTTGGCGGTGACGATGACAAATTTCATGGGGGAGTCTTTGTCCTCGAACAGTTCGATTTTCTTCTCCAGCTGTTCCTTATCCAACCCCCACCGCTGTTTGAACGCCCAGTCGTCGTTGGCCGAGGTCGAGATGACCACCAGACTGGCATCCTCTGGGAAACGCTTGTCCAGTTCTTCCTTGTACTGGATGCAGGCGTAGCGGTCAGGGGTCACGATCATGGCTTTGAATCCGTGGGGCTCGACCTTCTCGCGGAAATGCTGGGCGATGTCTTCCACGATGGTGGCGATGCGTTCCGGTGATTTCAGGAAGGCAGCCATCTTCGCCGCTTTCTTGCTGAGGGCATCGGCCTGTTCATCGCTCAGGGCCGCTTCCTCGATCATCTCCCGAAACAGCTTGTCGAGGTTCACCTTGTCGACGTGGACATTAACCAACCGGGGTTCGAAGTGCAGCTTCAGCGTGGCGTTGTCACGCAGGGAATCCTGGAACGTGTAACGGGTCAGGTAGCCGCCTTCGTCATGTTCGGAGCCGAAGGCCCAGAAGGTATTTTTGTCGGCTTTGTTGATGGGGGTGCCGGTGAGGCCGAAGAAGAACGCGTTGGGCAGGGCGGCACGCATCTTGCGCGCTAGGTCGCCCTCCTGGGTACGGTGCGCCTCATCAACGAGAACGATGATGTTGTGCCGCTCGTTCATGTGGGGTTGAGCGTCCCGGAACTTGTAGATGGTGGTGGTGATGATTTTACGGGTATCGGCTTTCAGCAGCTTGGTCAACTCCTCAATGCTGTCGGTGGCGATGAGGTTGGGTACGTCGGCCGCGTTGAAGGTGCCGGTGATCTGGGTATCGAGGTCCACGCGATCCACCAGAATAATAACCGTCGGGCTCTTCAGCGCCGGGTCCTTGCGTAGTTTCTGGGCGGCAAACACCATCAACAAGGACTTCCCTGATCCCTGGAAATGCCAGATGAGCCCCTTCTTGATCTGCCCCGCTCGCACGCGGTCGACGAGGAGGTTGGTCCCTCCGTACTGCTGGAAGCGGGCCACGATCTTGATTCTCCGCTTCTTCTTATCGGTGGCGAAGATGGCAAAGTGTTGCAGCATGTCCAGCACCGTCCGGGGGTCCAGGAGGCTGCTCAGTTCGGAGCCGATTTCCTGCAAACCGAGAGCCTTGGCCATCCCGCTCGTGTTTTCGTCCTGCAACCGCCAGGGAGCCCAGAATTGAAGCGGCGAGCGTATCCCACCGTAGTAGAGATCTTTCCCTTCCGTGGCGAACGAAAACAGGTTAGGGACGAACAGCTGCGGGATGCTATTCTCGTATACCGAATGCACTTCGTGCGCTCCATCGAGCCAAGACACCGACGGGCGGATCGGCGTTTTCGCCTCCCCGACTATCACCGGCAACCCGTTGATGAACAGCACCACGTCAGGGATCTTGGTCTCATGGGCCGTGACTCGCAGTTGGTTGGTTACGAGGTAGCGGTTCTGATCGGGATCGTCGAAGTCGATAAGACGAACGGGTACATACCGGTTGTTCTCTCCGAAAGGCATGGTTTTTTCGCCCCTGATCCATTTGCTGAACTCTTCGTTGGCCCGCACCAGGCCTACGTGAGTGACTGTCAGGAGAATTGCCCGGAGCTTGTAAATGACCTCATCAGCCAGGGCGGGATTCGCCTGGATTTCGGGGTTTAAGCGGGCCAGAGCGACCTTTAGTTCGCTTTCCAGGAGGACATCCTGCGGCTCACGTTTCAAAGTCTTGGCGGGGCTGTATTTCCATTTTCCTGATCCGTACGCGGGAAGATCCTCGGATACGGGGGGTTGGGGTTGATTCAAGTTAACCCCGCTCAGACGTTGAATAATAAAATATTCAACGCTGTTCAGTTCGTTGAAGGGCATGAGGTGGTTGCTTCGAAAAAGAGAAATTCGTCTCCCAATCTAAACATTACCACTCATTTCCCATGAATTTCCTTCACTCGACGTAACAAATGATCATATATCGGAAGGAAATGGGGGGTTACGCCAGGCTCAGCTCACTGGCGTGGTCACGCAGGTGGTCACGGGCGATCTGGACGAACTCTTCCCGGAACAGGCGGGTTTTGCGGCGTGACCATTCGGTTATCTCCTGAACTACATCCTCGACAGAGGTTTCCGGCGGCCTCTTGTCCAACAGGAAGTCGACGGTGGCGAGGAGTTCGAGGGCAAAGGACGACTCGAAACCCTGAATCAGCCGCATCACGTTCCGCAGGTTGTTACGCTGGGTGGCGTCGAGCTGGGTGTTGACGTAGGCACGGATTTCCTCCCACTTGTCGTAGTTGAGGTGCAGGGGCTCGAAAGGCTTCGCCTCGTTCTGTTCCAGCCCGTGCAGGTAGGTCCCATTCAACCGGTACAGCACATGGTTGAGCTGAACGGTATAAGGCCCGTAGTGGGACTTTTCGAACTTGAGCCGCATGGGTTCCCCGCTGCGTTGCAGGAAGTAGGCCAGCTTGTTGGCGGCGAACAGGCTGACGGGCTCTCCTCCGGCTTCGTACTGAAACAGGAGGTAGAGTAGCATGGCGCGGGCGGGCGTAAGTTTTTCTTCTTTCGGACGCTCTTCCCGTTGCAGGTGGGCCTTGATGGCCTCGTTGGGTTCGTACACCCAGATGTCGGCGGGGGAATCGTGTAGGTACTGTTCGATCAGGGCCTTGACGCGGGGCCACTCCAGGCCACCGTTGCCGCAGCCCAGGGGGGGTAGGGCGACCGATTGAAAACCGCGCGCTTTGATTTCGGCGGTGAGAGCTTGCAGGCCCGACTCGATGTACTCGTACTTCGACTTCCCTTTCCAGTGAGCCTTAGTCGGGAAGTTGATGATCGAACGGCGGCCGTTCAGGGTCTCCTCTTCCACGATCAGGAGCTGCCCCACAGTGAGTTCTTTCTGTTCACAAGCCCGCTTGTACACCTTGAAATTATGAGGGTACTGTTCCTTGAATTGCAAGGCGATGCCCTTCCCCATCACCCCGACGGTGTTGACGGTGTTGACGAGCGCTTCGGCCTTCGATTCCAGTAAGTTTCCTTTGGTGTAGTGAATCACGGCCAATAATACCACTTTTCCCCCTTTTCCCTATGAACGTCGATCGGTAATTGTAAATCTTTCACCACTCCCTGTATATACTCCTGACGCCCTCGACTTTTGACCAGAATGGCCTGGATGCACGAAATGGGCACATAATCCTTCACTAAAAATTCTGCTTGTTTACGGTCGCGCCGGTCAGTGTCCTCCTCGGTGTTCTTCCACTCCTTGCTCTTCACCACATCCCAGTCGATTTTATCCAGATCGGATTCATCCTGATAGGAACGGGCGAGGCGGGTTTTGGCGTGACGGTCGGTAAAGAAAAACTCGCAACCCGCCGCCTTGATCCGACTCAAGCTACTGATCAGGTAGACAAGGTCTTCCTGCGGGCGTTGCTGGATGCCTTTCAATCCCTTTATGATCATGTAGAGCATGGGGGAATGCGGTCCGAAATAGAAGGGCACGTAATCGCCAAGGGAGCCCGCGTAAAGGCGGCCGGGGATAGGGTACTCCGCGCGGTTCTCGATCAGGGAGCGGTCCCCGATGGCGATGTAATTCGGATCAGCCTGGGAATGTTTACGGGTGCAGAGGCCGTGACGCAGGATGTGTTCCACGTTCTGCCAGTGCACCAGCCGATAGAGATAAACTTCCTTGGGTACCTGCCCCGCCATACCGCAACCTACGTTAAAAAATCTGGTTGATCAGAGCTCTCCGCAGTTCCATAGAGTTAGTAATTTTTAATTTCATCAAACTGATGGCGCCGCTAATTTTATCCAGAACCAATACGATTTCATCCTGTACTTCAATTGGTGGCAAACCAATTTTCAATTTTTCCATTCCTTCTTTTGTAATATGAGGCATTGTGGAACCACTCACCTGTCGCATCATTCTTCTGGTAATTTCTTCCAAATTATAGTACATGAATTGTTGACGAATTCTGTCTTCTTTACATTTAACGTTCCATATATGGTAATGAAATATGGCTCTATCCCCACGCCAAATCACTGCTCCAAAAGTTGCAGACCACATGTATAGCAAATCTCCATCTTCGCAGTAGTTTTTTTCAGGAAGCTTTAAATTAGAATAATAAAAATTTTCTCCTGTCCCAGTTAAGTTCTGAAGACGAATAACAGGTACTCCTGATTCTTCCCACTCCTGCTTTTTATAAGCGCGTCCATTAATAAAATCGACAACTTCTTTCTGTTGAACAAGTTGATAGTTGGCAGGCATCCATCCTATTTCTGTCTTGACATACTGCGATTGCCTTTTACTTGAAATCGTTGCCGGAAATTCGAAGTAATTCTTAAGTCTTATTTCCAAAGCAACCTCCGTTTTATTCAATACCTTTTTATCCCTCTCCACCACCTCATCAGCGGCCCAGAGGAGTTCGGCCAGGCGGGCTTGCTGGTCGGGGGGCGGGAGGAGGAATTCTTCCTTTTTCAGCGTACCCCAGTTGATTGTGGGGGAAAGCGAGCCCACGGAGATGTCCACCGCCCGGTGCATGAAGGCATCCGAGTGGAGAAAGAACGGAAAAAGCCGGGGGTCGATCACGTCAGGCTTTGCACGCAACACCAGCGCGTGAGCGGAACAGAAGCCATCGCAGGTGGTCACGGCGGCTTTGCGCTGGTAAGCCCGACGCCGCCCGAAGATCACGTCACCGGGGTAGAAGCGCAACTTCGTACCGCTGACGTCATCGCGCTTGCCAGTGCGCTTGATGTGGATCGACTCGGAATCCAGGTGCTCTAGCCCTACGTACACGTCTAAGTCGGTCTGGGTGGGGTCCACCCGTTCGTTTACGTTCTTCGCGATCTGATCGAACCGGTAGGTCTTCCAGGTACTTTTATCCAGGTGTTTCAGCGTGAGCGTATCAGTAACGGTTTCCATTGGGTTCACTTCAAAATTTCGAATAGAGATTCCATGCTCCGTTTCAGGTCTGCGGATGCATTCTCCCAGTTTTCCAGCACTTCTTCGAAGGGGGTGGCTTCGCCCGTCCGGTCTACGTTGCTCAGGTAAAGCGATATGTTCAGGCTGGCCCCATTGCTCAGGACTTCCCCCGTGTCCACCACCTTGCAGAATCCGTCCTGGTCCTCAAAGGCCCGGTAAGCCTCGTAAATCCGGGTGATGTGGTGCAGGTCCAGGTAGGCCATGTTTTTCTCCTGACGGACCTCTTTCACCGCGTTGATGAACAGGATTTTGCCCTGTTTCTCAGGGGGCTTCTGGTTGCGTGTCATCAGGAGACACGCTTCCATCGGAGAGTTGTAAAACAGGTTCGGCCCCAGCCCGATCACGCACTCCACGCGATCCTCTTCGATCATCCGGCGGCGCATCCCTTCCTCGGCATCGCGGAACAGAATCCCGTGGGGCCAGAGGGCAATGGAGCGTCCGCGTTCCGGGTGCAGGCTCTGCTGGATGTGCTGCTGGAAGGCGTAGTCGGCACAGCCCTGCGGCGGGGTACCCCAGAGGTTCCGCCCGAACGGATCTTTTTCAAAGGTGCTGCGGTTCCATGACTTGATCGAGTACGGGGGGTTGGCCAGCACCACGTCGAACTGCATCAGCGCATCGTTCTCCAGAAAGGCCGGATAACTCAGCGTGTCGCCGCGCACCACATGGAACTCCTCGATGCCGTGCAGGAACATGTTCATGCGGGCAATGGCCGAGGTCAGGAGGTTGATTTCCTGCCCGTAGAGGCGCAGCGTGCGGTACTCCTTCCCTTCCGTTTTCAGGTGGAGGGCGCAGTTCAACAGGAGCCCGCCCGAGCCGCAGGTGGGGTCATACACGCTCTCCCCAGGCTGCGGGTCCATCAGCATGGTCATCAGCTTCACCACCGTGCGGTTGGTGTAAAACTCGGCGGCGGTGTGGCCGCTGTCGTCCGCAAACTGCTTGATCAGGTACTCGTAGGCGTTGCCCAGTTGATCGTCAGGTACACTCTTCAGGTCGAGGGTGTGCTGCGAGTAGTGCTCCATCAGGTTCAGCAACGTCTCGTCACTCAGCCGGTCCTTATTGGTCCAGCTCGCGTCTCCGAAGATGCCGAACAGCGTGTCAGGGTTGGCCTTCTCGATGGCCCGCATGGCGTCCTGCAACGCCAGCCCTACGTTGGTGGTCGTCTCCCGTACGTGCTGCCAGTGCGCCCCTGGAGGCACCTGGAAGTGGTGATGCTCGGCAAAGGCGGCGTACTCCAGGTCCCCGTCACTCTCGTCGAGTGCCCGCTGAAACTCTTCGTCGTACACGTCGCAGATCCGTTTGTAGAACAGAAGCGGGAAGATGTACTGCTTGTAGTCGCCCGCGTCGATGTGGCCACGCAGGTAGGTGGCCGCTCCCCAGAGGTAGCGTTCCAGTTGTTGTTGCGTCATGCTTCGATCTGGGTCTTGGTGTCCGTAGTTACCCCCAGTTGTTTAGACAGGTGTGCTTTCAACAGGGCCTTTCGGGCTTCGTAAAAGGCGACGAAATTATCGAAGGTTAACGACACCTCATCAGGAAAGAGGTGCTGCCGCATGAAGTCCCGTTGTTCGTAGGTGGCCGGATATTTCTCATTCAGCCACTCCTGCAACATCTTCCCGTTTTTCTCGGTGTTCTCCGAGGCGGGCAGAAGCTGAAGGTTAGGCAAGTGATTGAACCGTTGACGGTAAGCCTCCCTCTCATTCGGATCGTCGATGCCCTGGCTGCGGAGTTTGTGGTCGGTGAAGAACCGCTGAGGATGCACATGATCCTGGTGATACCGGACACTCAGGTTCAAGCCCGGATAAAGGAGGGTCAGCGCACTGTACGCCAGTGAACTCCCGTATTCAATTTCCAGGAGGTTTTCGATGTCGTCCTCCGTGAAGACGATGGTTTTGTTGGTTCCCTTGTACCGCTCGATGATTTGAGCCAAGGGAAACGCTCCCAGATGCTCCTTGATCAGGTTGCGGAACGTAGGATACAGCGCATCTGGCGTACCGCTGAAGACCCTTTTCAACAGCGTCCGAACCAACCAATGCCGGATCTGCTTGCGGTCATCGGCATAAACGCCTGCCGACAGGAACGAAGCATCCCGTTCATTATGCATCAGGTAGTAGGCGATGGGGATCACCGCGTTCGTGGAAGTGAGGTTGTCACGGTTGAAGCCGAAACCGGCGATCAGAGTGATGGCGTTGCGGATGGCATCCGAAATGACGTCCCACCGCTCTTCGATGTGCATCATGTTCTTCTTCGTGAAGTTGTCCACCTTGAACCGCACATCGTTGAAGTCACCGAGGACCAGACAAGACTTCAGTACGAAATCCTTGGTGAAGTTAAACCCATCGCCAATGCCGTTGATCTCGTCCACGAAGCGATGAATTTCCTCCCGTGCGTCCTTTTCACGCCATTGGGCAGTCGCCACTGAAAGCAACAGGTCGGAGTAACTCAGCTTGGTCCCGCCGCTGTTGATGCGGATGAAGATCTGCAACACCTTGTCCAGCGCTTCTCCTTCTTCCTGGAAGTAACTGAGCGTCCCCTTCTGGTGAATAATATTGAAAAGTTTGGTCAGCGTGTTCAGCGCGTAACTGGTCTGCTCTACCAGATATATGGAAGTATCCATCAATCCCTGTAGCATCAGGAACTGCATGGTCTTCGATATGTCATCGAAGTCAAGAATTTGGCCTACTTCAAACCACCAGTACCCGTCACGAGCTTTGGCTTCGTCAGACGTCAGGAACTGGAAGTCGTATTCCATTTCCATCTCCTCCGCCGGGCGCAACAGGTTCAAGTAGAGTTTCCGTTTGGGAAACGCGTGAGGACTGTCCCACCGGTAATACGGGATTTTTTTGGCGTAGCTCCCTCGCAAAGCGATGTACAGGGAGGTCAGGCGTTGCTGCCCGTCGAGGATGGCGATCACGTCTTCGTCGGCGCTCAGGTCCGCCTTACTATTATGGGTAGCGTTCTTTTCGTGGTAGTCCTTCAGGAACTCGTAAAACTGGAAATCCTGAATGCGGGATTTATCAACCTTCCAAAGGAGAAATGTGCTGATGGGGTACTCCCGCATCAAGGAGTCAAAGAGCTGTTCGATCTGGTCCGGGTTCCAGACAAATTCGCGCTGAATGGAAGGCAGGACGAATTTGCGCTTCTGGATACGGGTGATGGCATCCTTGATGGTGATGGGTGTCTGGTAGGCCATAAGTCGTTTATGATTGGGTGAATTGTTTGAGCAAGACTCGGAAACGTTCTTCCGCCTGTTGGCTCTCCGTCCAGGCCGCTTTCAGGTCGACCAGTGCTTCTTCGACGGACGGAAGGTTGTCCTCCAGCACCTTCTCCACGTAGAGGGGAATGTTCAGGTTAAAATCGTTTTCGGCGATGTCGTCGAGGGTAGCCACCTTCACGTAGTTCTCCACGTCGGTGAACTGCGTGTACCACCCGAAGAGGCGATCCACCTGGGAGGGCTCCAGGAAGTTCTGCGCCCGTCCCACCCGGATCTGATCCGAACCATCGATGAACAGGACCTTGCCCTGACGTGCCTCGGGCTTCAGCTGACGGAACACCAGGATGCAGGCCGCCAGTTGGGTACCATAGAAAATGTTGGGTCCCAGCCCGATCACCGCCTCCAGCCGGTCCTGTTCGAGCAACGCCTGACGGATGCGTCCTTCGGCTCCCTTCCGGAAAAGGGCTCCATGTGGGAGCACCACCGCCATCCGACCGGTTTCTGGCTTCATGGAGGAAATCATGTGTTGCACCCATGCCATGTCACCATTCCCTTGCGGAGGCACGCCCGCGATGTTTCGACCGTAGGGGTCGTGCAGCCATTCGTCTGCGCCCCAGGCTTTCAGGGAGAACGGAGGGTTTGCGATGACGCAGTCGAACTGCCGGAGTCCATCCGCTTCAAAGAACTGAGGGTTACGCAGGGTATCTCCGCGTACGATGTGAAAGTCTTCTACCCCGTGCAGGAACATATTCATGCGGGCGATGGACGAGGAGGTGAGGTTTTTCTCCTGGCCGTACAGCTTCAGTGTGCGGTAATCCTGTCCATTCTCCTGTAAGTGACCAATAGATTCCAGCAACATCCCCCCGGTGCCGCAGGCCGGATCGTAGATGCTCTCTCCCTCCTGCGGGTCGACGATCAGCCCGATCAGGTGTACCACCGAGCGGGGGGTGTAAAACTCGCCCGCTTTTTTGTTGGTCAGGTCCGCGAAATGCTTGATCAGGTACTCATACGCCCGCCCCAGGATGTCCACGTCCACTTTACTGTTTGACAGATTGTACTGAGAGAAGTGCTCGATCAGGTCGATCAGAAGTTTGTCAGGTAGTTTGTTCTTGTTGCTCCACTGGGCGTCACCAAAGATGCCGTACAGGAACTCCAGGTTAGCTTGTTCAATACCTCGGAACGCTTTTTCCAGCGCCAGCCCTACGTTGGTGGTCGTCTCCCGGACATCTGTCCAGTGACACCCTTCCGGGATGGTAAACCGGTGAAATTCGGGCAGGGAGGCGTATTCCTGGTCGCCGTCCGACTCGGACAGCGCCAGCGCGTACTCTTCGTCGTATACATCCGAGATGCGCTTGAAGAACAGAAGCGGGAAGATGTAGACCTTAAAATCAGAAGCGTCGACAGGGCCTTTCAGAATCCAGGCCGCTTTGGACAGGTACTGTTCGAGTTGGGAAAGGGAGAGTTTCAGATCAGAGGCGGTCTCCTGGCCTTTTCCCAGCGGAATCGGTAGCTGCATGCGTGCAGGGGCGTAGTTATCGGGTGTTGAGTCTGCTAATATAGGCGATTGCACCAAAAAATCCCGCTGGAAAAATGACCTTCTCACCCCGATTTACTCAGTACTTCCTTTCCGTAGAACACTTCCGGAAGCCGGCAATTTTTGAGAGGACAGATTGATCAAGTGGGTATATACACCAGGCTAACACACTTGAACGGGAGTGGACGTAACAATTCGAAGGCGTCCGAACAGTCCAGCCTCATTTGTCTGGTGAAGCACCAATGTACTTTCTAATGTATTGGTGCACCTCTTTCCCTGCTAGGTACATCGGCCAGCGTGTGAAAAAGCTCGTCCGTTCAGCACTCTGCATTACACACTCCGGCTCAGCAACTAGTTTTTCATGCAGCAGGGTATCAAAATCAGGAAGCATGTCCTCAGTCCTTCCACATACGATGAGAAGGGCCTGTTCTCCTTTCGTTCGGAAAACAACCGCAGGTTGTTCGTAGTACCTAGCGATGAGCTGCACGTACTCTGCAAAGTGTGGCAAGTCCTGGTAATTGACGGCCAGCACGGCCTGATGTGCACGTTCGCCTACCCTTGCTACGTAGCCCGGTAGAAAGTCAGCATTGAGTGGCACACATCCAAAATTGTCGTGCATCAGGACCGCCCGCAACTGGCGCAGGCGGGACGCTGTCTCTTCGGCCGCAGTGGAGTGTCCTCCGGGCGAGAAGGCAGAAAGGAGGGCCACATCATGCTGCTGCACCAAAGTAGTTAGCGGAGTAGTGATGATCGGATGTCGCGTCGGTTTGCTCATAACGTGCTGGGTAGGCAATCAGGCAGCGGGCGATTGAGCCACCTGAGCAGCCTGGCGCTCCCGGATCGCTTTTTTCAGGTTTACGATCACCTGCTGCGCCCGCACCGCGTCGATCGTGTTGATCTGCCGTACGGTGCGCTCTTTCTCCTCCGCCGTCACGGCGCGATGGCTCAGCAGCAATAGGATGTCTGACTTTTGTTTAGCTGAAGCGGGCTTCGAAGCAATTGCACCAGAGGGTACCGAACCCTCAGGCGTGGAGGAAACCGCTGCCTGCTGCGTGGCTCCGGTCGGGCGGTTGAGTTCATAGTCCATCTCCTCGGCGGGGGTGGGTTCGTAGCCTGCCGCCCGGATGATCCAGGCCAGCAGGTTCCGGTAGGCTTTGCCGATGGCCCGCGTCTGCGCCATGGAGGCGATGGCAAATTCCTGGTAGAACCGTTTCCCATTCTCCTTGTTGGAGCACACTGCGTAGCCGGTCCCGACGGTCTGCGGGGTAGCGGTGCCTTCGGTACGCAATTGCAAAAGCGTCACCTTCGCTTGGTATTTGATCTCGTCATCCGTCCCGATGCTGAAGAGTTCCTCTACCACCGGCAAGATACCCAGCCGCGCCCCGGCATATTGCCAGCCTTCTACGTTGACGAAAGCTTTGCCCTGGATGGTCATGGAGAGTTTGTTCTCGGCAATAAACTTCTGCAAATCAGTGGCCAAGTGCAGTGTTTCCTGCGTGTTGGTGAGGTCGAGGGTGGAAGGGGTCTTCATAGCTAGAAAGAGAAAGCTTTTTTTAGGATTATTCTTTTATACAAACCAGCACATGCCAGGTCATCTACCAGCATTAAATTTAAGCAATTAATAGGTACATTACAAGCAAAAAAGAGGTATTTTTACGTATTACTGGCATTACCTTTCCTAATCAAAACCCACTTACCCTTGCTTAAAAAATTAGGACTATTTTAACTTTTGCTTACCTTCCTTGTGGTGGCGTACGTTCGGAACAAATCGACACATACGCCCTTGTTTGATCTATGTCCGGACGCTGCTCAGCCCGAAGCTGCGAGTTGGGCGCTAAATACCTGCGGCGAGGTCACCAAGTCAGATCTGAGTTCTCCCTCATGTCTACACCTTACAGGCAGACAGATCGCCCGTCGATTCTACAAAGACGGTGCTGGCCCGGTAGCTAAGGCATCGGCAGCAGTGGAAGGTGACACAAAAAACCTTTACGAAAAACTTTAAGGGCAAAAAAAAAGCACCTACGGATTTTGACCGTAAGTGCTTGATAATCAACTCGTCGGGGTGGCGGGATTTGAACCCACGACCCCTTGCACCCCATGCAAGTACGCTACCAGGCTGCGCTACACCCCGAGCTTGTTAAAAACAAAGTCCGATTCTGACAGGGGTCAAAATCGGACTGCAATATTAGCTAACTTCCTTTACAATTTCAAAATTATTCGGCACGGTTACCGCCTTGTTCTTCCGCATTGACTTTCATCTCGAACTTTTCGACCGCTTCGTTCATTAAGTCGGCCCCTTGCGATGTTGTGCTGAGGATTCTTTCCAGAAACGTCTCCAGATCTTTGTCCGGATGATCAAACAATTCGACCTGAATGGACGCGATTTTCTCTACCAGCGCCTGCTGGCTATGCTGCACGTCCTGCATCTTGCGCAACACGTGTTCCATGATGTCCAACCTAGTATCTTCCATGATGGTATCGTTTTGTGAAAGCGCCCGCCTCCGTTAAAGTTTCTGCTTTGGGAAACGGGCGCGTACCTGGAAGTATATACGTAGGGCGGCAGACCGCTGCGCTGTACTATCTGAAGTACCTCTGGTACTCTAAGAAACCGCCGACGAGACCGCTTGTGCCGCTGTAACGTCGGTCTGGTACTCTTCCACCGGCAGGCAACTGCACACCAGATTCCGGTCACCGTACGCCGAGTCGATGCGACTGACGCTGGGCCAGAATTTGCTGAGGCGGACCCACTCGCGTGGGAAGGCGGCCTTTTCACGGCTATAGGGACGCGTCCAGTTGTCGGCCAGTAACACCGACGCCGTGTGCGGTGCCCGTTTCAGCACGTTGTCGGCTTTGTCGGCTGCGCCTTCCTCCACCTCGCGGATTTCTTCGCGGATGGCGATCATGGCATCGCAGAAGCGGTCCAGTTCTTCTTTGGCCTCGCTTTCGGTCGGCTCGATCATCAGCGTGCCGGGCACGGGGAACGAAAGTGTGGGCGCGTGGTAGCCGTAGTCCATCAAACGCTTGGCGACGTCTTCGGCTTCTACACCAGCTTTTTTGAACGGCCGCAGATCCAGGATCAATTCGTGAGCGTTGCGTCCTTTTTTACCGGTGTAAAGCACCGGGTAGTGTTCTTTCAGGCGCGCCTGTAGATAGTTGGCGCTCAGAATGGCCACTTCCGTAGCGCGGGTCAGCCCTTCGTTGCCCATCATGCGAATGTACGCGTACGAAATGGTCAGGATGGAAGCACTCCCCCACGGCCCTGCCGAAACGGCCGTAATGGCCTGTTCGCTACCCAGGTTCACCATCCGGTGGCCGGGGAGGAACGGCACGAGGTCGGCAACGACGCCAATGGGGCCCATACCCGGTCCGCCACCGCCGTGCGGAATGCAGAAGGTTTTATGGAGGTTCAGGTGACACACGTCGGCCCCGATCTGGCCGGGCGACGTCAGGCCTACCTGGGCGTTCATGTTGGCGCCGTCCATGTACACACGGCCGCCGTGCTGGTGCACCACCGCGCAGATTTCGCGAATGTCCTCTTCAAACACACCGTGGGTCGAAGGATACGTGACCATCAGGGCCGACAAGTTGTCTTTGTATTTCTCGGCCTTTGCGCGCAGATCGTTCAGGTCGATGTTGCCCATGTCGTCGCACTTCACGATGACGACCTGCATGCCCGCCATCACGGCAGAAGCGGGATTGGTGCCGTGCGCCGACGAAGGAATCAGCGCGACGGTGCGGTGGGCTTCGCCGCGGCTTTCGTGGTAGGCGCGAATGACCATCAGGCCGGCGTACTCGCCCTGCGCACCGGAGTTGGGTTGCAAAGAGATGCCCGCAAAGCCGGTGATTTCGCACAGCCAGGCTTCCAGTTCGGAAAAGAGTTGGCGATAGCCCTCGGCCTGTGCGGCCGGCGCAAACGGGTGCAGTCCTCCAAACTCCGGCCAGGTGACCGGAATCATCTCGGTGGTGGCGTTCAGCTTCATGGTGCACGAGCCCAGCGAGATCATCGAATGCACCAGCGAAAGGTCTTTGTTTTCGAGCGACTTGAGGTAGCGCAGCATCTCGTGTTCGCTGTGGTGCGTGTTGAAAACCGGATGCGTCAGGTATGTCGACGTACGAATCAAGCGTTCCGGCCACACCAGTTCCAGCGCATCGGCGGCCGCGTCCAGGTCGAACGAAGACGCGCCTCCAACAAAGACTTCCAGAATGGCCTGCACATCGGCCAGCGTGGTAGTTTCGTCCAGCGACAGGCTCACCGAGCCGTCGGCCCAGTAGCGGAAGTTCATTTCCGCCGCCTCGGCCCGTTGCCGCAGTGCCTCGCTCGTGGTCGTCTCGCCCAAGGTCACCTGGATCGTATCGAAATACTGCTCGGTCACCACCGTGAAACCCGCTTCCGTCAGTCCCTGGGCCAAGACGCGGGTCAGGCCATGTGTCCGGGCGGCAATTTGCTTCAGTCCCTGCGGTCCGTGGTAGACGGCATAGGCCCCGGCCATCACGGCCAGCAGCACCTGTGCCGTACAAATGTTGGAAGTCGCTTTTTCGCGACGGATGTGCTGCTCGCGGGTTTGCAGCGCCATGCGGTACGCTTTGTTGCCTTCGGCATCGACCGATACGCCGATGATCCGTCCCGGAATCTGCCGTTTGAATGCGTCGCGCGTGGCAAAGTAGGCGGCATGTGGCCCCCCGTAGCCCATTGGTACGCCCAGGCGCTGGGCCGACCCGACCACCACATCAGCACCCATCTCGCCCGGCGAAGTCAGCAGCGTCAGGCTCAGCAGATCGGCCGCTACGCTCACCAGCACGTCCTGTTCGTGGGCCGCAGCAATCAGATCTGTATAATCGAACACCGAGCCGTCGGTAGCCGGGTACTGCAACAGCATCCCGAATACGTCACCAGCCGTTACGTCCACCTCGCGGTGGTCGCCGACGCGCAGCTCGATGCCAAGGGGCGTGGCACGGGTCTGCAACACTTCAATCGTTTGCGGATGGCACTTGTCGGAAACAAAAAACACATGCGCGTCTTTCTTGGCCGGTTTCCGCAGGGCGTAGAACATCGACATGGCTTCGGCAGCGGCCGTCCCTTCGTCGAGGAGCGACGCGTTGGCGATTTCCATGCCCGTCAGGTCGGTCACCACCGTCTGAAAGTTCAGCAGCATTTCCAGGCGACCCTGGGCAATTTCGGCCTGGTAGGGCGTATAGGCCGTGTACCAACCCGGATTTTCCAGAATGTTGCGCAGAATCACCCCCGGCACGATGGTGTCGTAATACCCCGCCCCGATGTACGATTTAAACACTTTGTTTTTTTGTGCCAGTTGCCGAAACATCCGCAGAAACTCCCATTCGGTGAGCGGCGCAGGCAAGCGGAGCGGTTGCTCCAGCCGAATGTCGTTCGGAACGGTCTGCCGAATCAGTTCGTCCAGCGACGAAGCACCAATGGCCGCCAGCATTTCTTCCTGCTGGGCAGCATCCGGTCCGATATGACGATTAACAAAAGGTTCACGATGACGGATGTCAAGCTTCATAAAAACGTTGTGAGAAAAGTACGAGCCAATAACACCGGGTGGGGGCCGATGGTTTTTACGGGCGCAAAAATACGTTACACCACGCGGCTTACCGCACGCTGGTCCCGGATTTTTCCAAATGCAACCTGGGCGGTGATCTTGAGCATTTTTGTGCGACAAACCGCTGTTTTCGGACGGCTCGGTACACGTCGATGGGGGGCGGTTACGCTCCACTCGCATAAAAACTCGCTACGCTGCGCGGGCCTTGCTATTTTTGCTCATTCGTTTTCCACCTTTATACCCCTTTCTGCATGAAGATTCTCATGTCCGCTTACGCTTGCGAACCCAACTGGGGCAGCGAACCCGAAGTGGGATGGCGCTGGATGAAGCGTCTGGCCGCCCAGGCGACCGAACTCGTGGTGGTTACCCGCTCGGAAGACCGTTACAAAGATGCGAACGGCAAAACCGGGGTGCGGAACAGCCGCGCGAACATCGAGAAAGCAATGGAAACGGAAAACCTGCCGAACGTGCGTTTTCTCTACTACGACCTGCCGGACCAGATCGCCAACACAGAGCAGTCCTTTATCGGGGCGAACGTTTGCGGGTACCTCTGGGAGCTGGCCGTGTTCCCGTTTTTGTTGCAGCACTTCGGCTACAAAGAGTTCGACCTCGTGCAGCGGGTCACCATCGTCGCCTACCGCTTTCCGACCTCGATCAGCTACTTTGGCAAACGATTTATCTACGGCCCGCTGGCCGGTGGGGAACGCGCCCCGCTGCGGCTGATGCCCATGTTCTCGTTTAAAAACCAGTTGAAAGAGTGGACCCGCCGCCTCATCCAGTACAGCGCCCTGGTCGATCCGCTGGTGCTACTGACGTTGCAACAGGCCGACGAAGTCATTGCCGTGACGCACGACACCTACAGCATTTTACCCGCGTTTGCACGGAAGAAGGCCATCATCGAGCCGGCGACCTCCATCGACGAGAAAGATTTCCGCATTGACGAGACCTACCGCGGAACGCGCGATCGGCAGGACCCGACGCTGCGCCTTCTGTTTGTGGGTCGGTTGCTCGAATGGAAAGGGGTGCTGCTGACGTTGAAGGCTCTGCACTTTCTGGGCGATGCGCTGGATTACGAAATGACCATCGTGGGCGACGGTCCCGACGCAGCCCGGTTCCGGGCCTATGCTGCCCAGCACAACCTGCGGGTGCACTTTACGGGACACATTTCCCGGACGGAACTCAGCCAATATTATTTTTCGCACGATCTGTTCGTGCTGCCCAGCCTGCACGATTCGGGTGGCTTTGTGGTGCTGGAAGCCCATCTGCACGACCTGCCCGTCCTGGTGCTGGCGCTGGGCGGCCCGCGCGAAATTGCCAGCCCCGAAAAGGGCGACATCATGATAGATCCCCAGGGGCTTACGCCCGATCAGCTGGCGGCCGCCATCGCCAATCAGCTGCTGGCGTTTCAGCGCAAGCGCCTCGGCCCCTCGGCCTGAGCGCTCCCGCATTACGACGAAAAAGGCTACTCTCCGCCCGACGGAACGTAGCCTTTTCTGTATCGTGTCTCTTCTGTTAAGACAGCGCGAACCGCAACTGGATGCCAAAGCGGGTGTTGCGCCGCGGATAAGAGGTAGAAATCTTAGGGTTGGTGATGATGCGCTCGAAATACCCTTGCAGGTTGAGGCGCTGGTTCACCTGGTAGTTGATCTGAGGACGGAACTGGAAATCGAAGACGCCCGCTGTGATCTGGTTCAGCCCGTCGATGCTCCGCTGAATGGTGCGGGAATCGCGGAACGTCAGGTCGGTCCGGAATTGCACTTCGTTTTTCAGCACCACTGCTTCGCCGTTCACGCGGAACGGAAGGCGCAGGTTCGATTTGTTGAAGCCGAAGCCGAATACCAGATCCTGGTTGGTTACCTCCGTGATTTGCCGGTTGGTCAGGCTCAGGCCCAGGTTGCGTCCGCGGTTGTAATCGAGGCGGAAAGTCAGTTTGCTTTTGGTACGCAGGTCGATCCCGATCAGCGGGCTGAACTGCTCCTGAATGGTTACCTGCTGCGTGACGTAGAGCGGAATGGCCGCGCCGGTGGTATCGGACGGGTTGCGGATGGTGGCAAACTGCGAGTTGTTGTAGTACTCAATGTTGTTGTCGAGCGTCAGCGCACCAATCGGATAATCGAGCGACGTCTGGAAGCTGCCCACCGCGTAGGTAGATGCATAGCTGTGCTTGATGTTGATGGCCGAGAACGTTTTGCTCAACGCCGGCAGTTTGCTCAGGCCGGCATAATCAAGTCGCCAGTTGGGCAGCGGAATGCGCGGGAACAGCGCCGTGCTGGCCTTGCTTACGTCACGGCCCGAATAGGCCGCCAGGAAGGCCGGGATCAGCACGTCCTGGTGGTTGAGCGAGTAGAACGACTCCCCATCCGACCCCGGATTGTCGCGATTCAGACGATCCAGAATCACGGCCCGGTTGGCTTCGAATTCGCGGAACACCCCCGACACGCGGCCGGTATCTTCCGGACTGAAGGCCGTTTTGATCGAGATGAACGTCATGCTGAAGTTGCCGTTTTTCGACGGACTCTGCGACACGTACGTGCCCTGTTCGGGGTCCCACACGAAATACTCCGAATACGCCGTGGTTTTGGTTTTGCGCAACTGGAGTTGCACGGCAAAGTCTTTGAACGGCTCCATGCGGGTGTTGGCCGTAAAACTCTCGTTCAGCGACTGGTCGAAGGCACGGCTCTGGTCCGGGCTGTTGCCCAACCAGCCGTTGCGCGCCGCCGTGAAACGGATGTCGGGGTCCTGGCTTCCCAGCACAAACGGCCAGCCGGGCGCGCCCGTTGCCCGGTCGATGCCGAAATAGCTCACCGTGGGGAAATAGTCGGGCAGCAGCGTCCCTTCCTGCCGCGAGTAGGTAAAGTTGATGGAACGGGCCGTCATCAGCGCCCGCAGTACGGCCTTCAACCCTTTCAGTTCGGGGCGTTTTTTCTCCGTAGAGTCGGCGGCCGCCTCGGCACCGGGTTTGGGTTGCGGGCGAGGGGGTTGTCCGCCCCGGCCCCGGGCCTGCGGTGTGGGGGAGTTGATCTCTTTCAGGAACTTGACCTTGTTGTACAACTTCAGCATGTCGACGCGGCCGTTCAGCGCTGTGGAGCGGTTGTTCTGGACTACGTTGCCAAAGGTGTTGGAACTGTCGTCGGAAAGTCCGAGCGGCGCCGCCTGCCAGTTGTACCCCGCCGAGTACTGAATATCGGCCGCCACCCAGTCGGTCAGCGGTAGCTTGTCGAGCGGCAGGCGGTAGTTGGCCAGGATGGTCTGGTTGTAGTTTTTGATCCGGCCCAGCTTCTTGACGTTCTGCCAGATGCTGTCGCGCACGGCTTCGGTCACGTCGCCCGGCGGTTCGTCAATCAAGGCCAGCACGTTGGCGTTATAGGTCAGCGACAGGGCCTTGGTCAGCGCCCACGTCACGGCGTAGGTACGGGTAAACGTGAAGGCCTTCTCGAATGTGGGTAGCACCGGCGACACTTCGGCAAAGACGTCGGCACCCCGCAGTTGTTCTTTCTGGAACTGACGCGTCAGCTCTGCGCGGATGGCGACGTTGCTGGGCAACGGTGCAATGTTGAATTCCTTGATCGCCTTCAGGTAAGGCGAACTCAACCACTTGACGTTTTTGAAGGGCTCGAACGGCGGCAGGCTGCTGTTGTAGTTGTAACCGACGGCTCCCATCGTGTTGCGGTAAACGTAGAGTTCGCGCGTGGGGCTTGTGTTGATCTCTTCCGAAAACGCGTAGGTCAAATTCACGTTCTCGATGTCCCACGGGTACGAATTGGCTTCCGGGTTAACCTTTGTCTTCTGTACTCCCGTAAAGTTCAGACTTTTCCGTTCCGTGTGGGTTTGCACAATGCGGCGGTATTCGTCCTGTTTGTCTTCCGGCAGTGACGAAATGGACGCTTCCAAGGGCACGTCGGGGTCGAGCGGGTCGAAGCGCGGCTCTACGTTGCGCACGTCGTAGCTCACAAACATCGGAATGCGCATGCCCAGCCGCTGAGGGGTAAATTTGTCCAGCGCCACGTTCGACGAAATGCTGAACTGCGAGGTGTTGGCCTGCGCCCGCTGGGCAATCTTCTGGTCGATCGACCCGAAGCCGATGGTTTCGTAGCGGCCGGCGGCAGTCACCGTCGCCACGTCGGCAAGCTTCATGTTCAGGCGCGCCACGGCCGCCCAACCCGCCTGTTTGTCGAAGTCGGTTACGCGCAGTTCGTCGGCCCAGATACAGACGGCCTTGTCGAACGGATCGCCCGGTGAGGTCGGATTTCTGATCCCGATCATCATGGTCTGCACCGAACTCAGGTCCGGGTTTCCTTTCACGCGGATGATCTGTTTCAGATCGGAATCTTCGCCGTTTACGGCAAAACCACCGGTGGGGTAGACCGCCAACGGATCGACTCCGTCGCGGTTCCGCTGCGCCTTCAGCCCGTACAGTTCTTCGAAGGCAATGTCGATTTCGTTGGCACGCGGCCAGATGACGTCCGCCTGATCGCCCGAAGTCCCCGGTGGTGTCAGCGTCAGCGGTACTTCAATTTCGTAGTAGTTGTCGGTCAGGTCGGTACCGAGGCGGAAAAATGCCGAGATCTGTTCGTTACCGGTCTGCGCGTCCTGCGCCTCAGCGTGGAGGTACATCTTCAGCCGCTTGTAGTTGCGGAAATCGAAGCTCACGTTTTTGAACGCCGCGCGCGCTTGCGACTCGGCGAGGTCGTCCACACATAACGAAAGCGATTGCTCGTTGAGGCGACGCTGGACAATCGACGTTGCGTCGCGGTCGCGCTGCACGCCCGGCGGCGACACGTAAGGCGTCAGCTGCCCTTCCACAAAATCGCCGTTCTCTTCGATATTGACCGTCGACAGGCGGAACGTGGAGTTGTCTTCCGGCTCAAAACCTTCGCCCTCTTCGCGCAGTTCTTTGGTGTATTCGCGCCACTGGTTGGCCACCATCTGCATCTCGGCCATCCGCAAAATGACCGGTCTGCGGAACCCGGTCATGTACAGACGCATGAACCGGATGGTTTTGAAATCGGAGATGTTGCCCACCTTCGCAGCACCCGGCTGGGACAGGTCGCGGATCGGGATGCGGATCTGGTACCAGTTGACGGGCTGGCCGTTTTCGCTGGTGACCTCTACCTGATCGACCACGTAATTCTGCCCTACCTGCAACCGCCCGGGCTGAAGGTCGAGTCGGTACTGGTAGTACGACTCCAGGCTGTTCACGGTGTTGTCACTGTTCAGGTCCTCGTTATCGGGCAGGTTGGTGTAGGCAGGGGTGTAGAAACTGTTCCCGTCGTTGGCGGGCGAGTTTCCTTCCATGTTGTTGTAATTCTTGTAGCGCTGCAACACCTTGGCCCCGACCTCGTCGTAGCGACCGTCGAGGTAGTGGGTAAAGTCGTCGCGCGAGGGGTCCTGCTCCAGCGCCGACAGGGCCGTGGCGTCGGTTACCCTTCCCCGGGCGTTGTTCAGAAAGTCGCTGAAGTAGCTGGCTTCCTGCGCGGCTCCATCCTGACTTTTCACCCCGTCGAGTCCGATGTCCTGTGCGTCGCGCGCACCGGCGGTATTATTAAAGGCATTGGTCAGAAACTGCTGTTGCGTGACGCGTCCCCATTCGTTTTCGACCACTTCGGCCGGATCGTCCGGCGTCGGCAGCCCGTTTTCGAAGGCGTGCTGGTTGTCTTTCATCACATCCTCCGACACGTTACCGAGGTTGATGTACAACTGCCCGCCGCCTTCCGCGTTGGCATCCGGACCGGCAATTACCTCCCGGCCGTTCGGCCCCGAAATGAACGGATCGAGCAGCCAGAATTCCAGGTACTGAACGTTGGCGTTGTCGAAGTCCGTATCGAAGTTGATGGCCTGGGTAATGCCCGCCCAGTTGCGCTCGGGGGGATAGGCGCTGCCAAACGTGCCGTCGGCATCGAGGTTGGGGTTGTAGTTGTAGGGACCAGGCTCATCGGGATAGTACGCCAGGTCGAAGGTGGTTTGGTTCAGGTTGACGGCCTGCTTGTCGCGCTGCTGGAAAATCTCGTTCCAGCCAATAAACCGGACGTAGTGGTTCGCCATGTCCGCGTCGGAAATCCCTTCGGGACGCCCGCGGGTTGCGTTCGGGAAATAGAAAACGTTATCGATGCTGTACCACGCCAGTTTGGCACGCCGGTAGGCAAACTCCAGCCCGTTGGTTTTCGACTCCGGAAAGACCGAGGGCGTGCTCGACAGCATCCAGTCAAACGGCCGGTTTCCGACGTTGTAGCCGGTTTCCGAGCCTTCGAAATCGTCCAGGAACGAGCGCCCCGAATTGTCTTTCCGGGCCGGGTCGAGCGACTTGGCCGCGCCGGGAAGCAACTGCGCCACTTCGCCGTAGAAACTGATCTGCGAGGGCTCTTTGGTCTGCACGATGGGCAGCTTGTCGATCATGCGCGTCAGGAAGCGCGACTCCCGCTTCCAGTTGATGTCGGCCCCCCAGATGGTGTTGTTGGTCGGTTCGTCGCCCACCGAGACGCGCGAGATGATGGGGCGTTCGTTCAGGTGCATCACCGTTCCGCCGAACAGCAGGTTTTCTGACACCTTGTATTCGGTGCGTGCCCCAAACAGGGAGCGCTGCTGGAAGTTGAACAGATCGGCTTTCTCGAACCGTACGCTTACTTCCTGATTCGACGACAACACGCCCTGGTTCAGGATCGTGACGCGCCCGAGGTTGTAGTCGACGCGGTAATCGGCCCCTTCCTGCAACGGCACGCCCCCCGCCAGCACCACGACCGAACCCTGCGCAATGTTGATGCCGGGCAGGGCAATCTCGTTGGACGACGACGACTGCAACGACCCTTTCAGGAAGAACTTGTTTTTGTCGGCCGACAACAGGGCATCGGAACGCGTCGAGCGGTACAGTTCGTCGAACACATATTTGTCGATCCAGGCCTGGGTCTGCGGTTCGCCGGGAGGGCCCAGCTGCGACGCCAGGTACGAACCGAAGGGCTCCAGTCGCGGGAAATAAACGCGCCCGTTGGTCGGGTCGATCGTCACGCCTTCAATAAAGTCGAAGTTCCCGTCCACCTGCAACTCGCGCGCCGGGTTCAACTGGTCCAGTCCAAATACCTGCAACAGAGGCTTGTCGGCAATGGCGGTTTCGTGGAGGCTTGGGTTGTCGACCCCGGAGGCGTCGTCTTTGTAAATGATCCGCAACTTGAAGTTATCGGCCGAAAGCTGGCTGGCGTTCAGGTTGTAGACGTTTTTCATCATCAGGTTCCACATCGGAACGTCGCGCTGCACGGAAGCGGGCCGCAACAGTTTCAGGATGATGGTCTGGTTGTCGTCGGCGCCCTGGTAGTCTTCGACCGTTTCGCCTACTTTATAAGTCTTGCCCCGGTACGTGTATTCGTACGAGACCGCCAGCACGTCGTCGTTCCGCAGGGGGGTGATCAGCGAGATGTAGCCCAGCTGGCTCTGCAACGTGAAGTCGCGCCCCTCTTCCAGGCGACGCGCGCTTTTGATGAACGAAAAGTCGGTGTTGTTGGCAAAGCCCACTTCTTCCAGATAGCTGGCCGTTGTCTGCGAATTGCGCACCTCCGACCGGGCCTGTAGTGTGCGAAACAGGTCGTTGTTGCCGTTGGCCGTCGGGACGTTGTCGCCGGCTTGCAGCACGTTCACCAGCTGATCGTTGTACACGCTGTCGGTTTCGCCGAGGTCCATCATGCCCACCACGTTGCGCACCGAGTTGGTGACGTTGTTGCGGTTGGTGACGTACACTTCGACGCGGGTAATCTGCACGCTGGAGTTGATCAGCGGCAACCGGCTGAGCCACTTTTCGTAGTTCTGCCGGAAGAAGTGCGACAGGAAAAAGTGGCGGTTGTCGTCGTAATTGTCGGCCCGAATTTCAAACTCGCGCGTTTGCGCTCCGCCCGTGACCGAAATGGTTTCGCTTTTGCCGCGCTGGTTCGAAGCAATGCCCGTCACACTCCAGCGCCCGAACTGCAACTGCGCCTTTACGCCGAACAGGTTTTGCCCGCCGCTGATCAGGCTGCTGCTCATGGGCAGGCTGACGTTCCCGGCCTCGATTTTCTGGATGACCTCGTGATCGAACCCGGTGTATTCCAGGCGGATGTTATTCTCGAAATCGAATGAAGCTTTGGTGTCCCAGTTGATGTTGAGTTGCAGCTTCTCCCCGATCTTCCCGATCACGTTCATGTTGATCTGGTTGTCGAACAAAAAGTTGCCGGAACGTTGCGCCCGAATGGGCAGCGCCGGGTTGTCGACCCGCTGAAACTGCCCGCCAAAGTCGAGCATGACCGAACCGTTGGGGCGAATGTCGACGAAGTTGCCGCCGAAAATCCGGTCAAATACGGGCGAAATGTAAATTTTGGGAATCAGGTTGCGTCCCGACACGGCACTTTCGCCGTCGAGACCTTCGGAGCGGCTGCGCCAGTATTGTTCCGAGAGTTGCTTTTGTCGGTAGCGTTGCAGCTCCTCGAACGTCATGGTCGAAGGAGCACGGTAGTCGGTTTCGCCGAACTTCTCGTCGATCGCGTAACTTTTCAGGCTGTCGTCCACCTCCAGTGTAGGCTCGATGTTGCTCGGCAATTTGAGCATGAAAGGCGAACGCGGCGTCCGGTTGGCGAAAGGATCGCCGTAACGGTCCGAAAGCTTGAACACCGGATGGGCACTGCGCCGGTAGGCGGTATCTTTTCGTTCGTCGGTCGAGTCGGGCAGCAGCGTATCGGGCGGCAGGGTGTCGGGCGGCAACGCCAGCGGCACCTGTGCCAACGGCACCGGCTTGGTGCTATGACCTGGATTTGCAGGTCGGGCCTGCCACAGCCATCCCCATAAACCCGTCAGAATCAGTACAAAAAAAGGTAGTTGTAAGACTGATCGCACCTCGCTGTTTTGCTGTAGTCGTCTAAGCTGATTTAAGCACTAATTTGATGACTTCCTCTACCGAAAGGGCAGATCCTCTGGTTTTTAGGATCTGACTGACGTTCTTTTCTGCGGTAGGTTTAGGAATGCCGAGCGTCATCAAAGCTGCTAACGCCTCCTCCCGAACGGTATTGTGCTCCACGGCCGTATCGGGTGCAAGGAAATCGGCAAAAAGATTTTCTTTCTTCATTTTATCCTTCAGTTCCAGAATGGCACGTTGTGCCGTTTTGGTCCCGATTCCCTTCACCGACTGCAGCGTGCGGTAATCGCCCGAAACAATGGCCTGGTAGATTTCTTCCGGCGTCAGTGACGACAGAATCATCAGGGCCGTGTTCGGACCGATGCCTGTAACCGAAACCAGATGCAGAAACAGATTTTTCTCGGCCGTCTCCGCAAAGCCGTACAGTGTATGCGCATCTTCCTTGATGTGAAGATGAGTAAACAACTTGCACGCGCCTTTGGCCTCTTTCAGCGCCGAAAAGGTGTTGAGTGAAATGCGAATCTGATACCCGACCCCCTGCACATCCAGGATGAAGTACGTGGGATCTTTGTGGGCGATTTTCCCTTCGATGTAGGCGATCATGAGCGCAGTTGTGGCGTCGCAGAAAGGCAAGTAACAAGAATTGCCGCTCTCCTCCTATAGCTTATCCCACAAACTTAGAAGATTTCCCTCACTCCAAAAAAACGGGGTAACTAATTCAATGACAGATTCTTAAGGCAATCAAAACATAACAAATAACACCCCGGAGCTATCGTTTTGGTTCACAGGCACTGACCAGCGGCAACACGATTTTTTCCAATTCTTCCCAAACGGTTTCGGCCACCCGCTGGTACCCCGCCGCGTTCGGGTGCAGCCGGTCCATCAGGTTCAGGTGTGGCTGCCCGGCGACGCCCCGCAACAGAAACGGAACCAGGGGAAGGGCGTTGTCTTCGGCGAGGTAACGGAAGAGGCGATGGAAGGCGTCGACCTGAGGAACGACCACCGGGAGGGTGAGCCCCGCCAGCGGTGCTTCCATCCCAACCAGAAGTTGCCGCGCCTGCGGTTGGGCGACTTTCACACGACTGATGATGGTTTGCAGATTGGCCTGAATCTGTGCCGGCGGCACGGCCCGAAACAGGTCATTGATGCCCAGTTCAAGGACAAAGATGTCGAAGGGTTGCTGAAGCCAGTACGCAAGGCGGCTCAGCCCGCCCTGGGTAGTGTCGCCACTGAGACCCGCGTTGACCACGCGAACTGCCCAGCCGCGCTGGTCGAGTTTCTGCTGAATCAGGGCCGGATACGACTCGTCGTGCTTCACGCCGTATCCGGCCGTCAGGCTATCGCCAAAACAAAGAATGGTTTTCATGCGGATGTTTTCCCTTACCTAAAGGCAAAGCATCCGTAATTTGTTCGTGGGTTCCTCCGCTATTTTACCGCGTTGCCGGTGGGCGTTACCCTTTGCCGTTCAGGACCTTGACCGTTTCCCGGGTTTGCGCCAACACGTCTTCCAGCACGGTCCAGATGTTTTCCGCCACCAGTTGGTAGCCCGCGGCATTGGGATGCACGCCGTCCAACAGATTTAGATGGCGTTGCCCCGCCACCCGGTCCAGCATAAACGGCACAAAAGCCATGTCGTTCGCCTCGGCAAGTTGCCGGTGCATGCGACGAAAACGCTCTACCTGCGGCAGAAAGAAGGGCAGTTGCAGCTGCTCCAGCGGCGCTTCCATCCCCACCATGATTTGCTGCGCCTGCGGGTGGATCAGTTTCACGCGATCGACGATGGCCTGCAAATTGGCCTTGGCCTGCGGAAAAGCCACGCCCCTGAAGAGATCGTTCACGCCCAGCTCCAACAGAAACACATCGATGGGTTCCTGCAGCCAGGTGTGCAGGCGGTTCAGTCCGTCTTGCGTGGTATCGCCGCTGATGCCCGCGTTGACTACCCGAAATTTCCAGTCCAAGGCCTCAATCTTCTGCTGGATCAGGGCCGGGTACGCGTGGGTGGGGGCTACGCCGTATCCGGCCGTCAGGCTGTCGCCAAAACAAAGAATGGTTTTCATAATTCTCCTTTCCTATTTCTAAAAAGGAGAAAGTGTATATTTTATTATACAAAATAAACTTTATCTAGTGCACGAGCTTACATCCGTCGTTTTCCGAATAAGGCACGATGACTTCACAAAGAAAACAGCCGCACCGCTCGTGTCGTCGCGAAGCGTGAAGAAGAATCGGATCGAAAAGCCAGGACTTGGCTGGCCAGCCGGTTTGCTCTCAGTTTCCCATCAAAAAGGCCGGCCGTGGGTCATGCGGACCATGGGCTTGACGGCGAAGGGGAATAGGTTGAGGGCGCTGATGGCCGTTTCGGTGAGGCACTCGCGGCCCAGAATGCGTTGCAGGTAGCGCGAAAAGCGGATGCGCATCCCGAAATGCCGCCGCCACATGGTAGCGTGCTGGTGCTCCAACTGCATGCGGTTGATGCGGCCGTCCAGAAATTCCTGCAACGGTCCGCTGAGCAGGTAGGCTGACCGCAGGGCCATGCTCATGCCGTTGCCGCTGAGCGGCGCCACGAAACCGGCCGCATCGCCGATCATCATGATGTGGTTGTCGACCGCAGGTTTGCTGCCGATCCGCACCTGCGAAACGGTGACGGGCTCAGGAAAAAGGAAACGATTTTTGTGGAAGTATTCGCTCAGAAACGGGTTTTGCGCCAGCACATTTTCCTCCATCTTCCGAATGTTCCCCCGAAACTCGCGGAGGTTGTGGGCAGCCGTCAGGTAACACATGCAGCTTTTGCCCTCTTCGATGCGCGAAATGCCGCAATAGCCATCGCGGAAGCTGTGCAGCTCGATTAAGTCGGGGGGGATGTCGGCTTCCACGTGGTACTTCACGCCCACGTAATTGACTTCCGGGGCGTGGACCGTGGCCTGATACTGTCGCTTTAGTTTCCGGTCCAGGTTGGAGCGTTTGCCAAACGCACCGGCCACCACGCGTGCCCGAAAGGTACCCAGCCCGGTTTCGATGGTCAGGTAGTCTTCGACGTAGCTGACGTCGTCGACACGGCAACTTTCCAGCACCGTTACGCCGCGCGTCCGCGCCAGTTCGGCCAGCGCATGGTCCAGGCGATGGCGGCTGACACCAAAGCCTCCGAGGGGCAGTTCGCGGCTCAGCGTATTGCCACTGGCCGACGAGATGTTCAGGCGGGTAATGCGGGGCAACTCCCACGTATCGAGCGGCAGGCCCAGCCGTTTCAGAAAATCCCACGACTCCATCGAAACGTATTCGCCGCACACTTTGTGGAACGGGTACGTCTGTTTTTCGAAAACGATGGCGCGCGCGCCCTGGTCGGCCATCTGAATCGCGAGCGAAAGGCCCGCCAGCCCGCCCCCGATCACGGCGACATCGAACAGATTGTCGTGCGAAGCGTCACTCATGAAGGAACGATCACCAGGTAACGGAAGGCCCACTTCCAGCGAATGAAGTAGTGCTTAATGCCCGCGCGTTCCAGCAGCGACTTCAGTTCATCGTAACGGAATGAGCGTAATACCGACAGCGGTGCATCGTTGCGCACCAGCGACGAACCGCCCAGCATTCGCGTCAACGCTTTGATGCCGTAATACGCCAGCGGATGGCGGTGCAGGTCGTTGATGATGAAGCCCACACGGGCGTGCCGGTGCATGTATTGCAGCAGCTCGATGTTTTCTTCGTCGGTCAGGTGGTGGCAGAACAACGCACAGTGGATGATGTCCACTTCGGGGCCGTTGCTCAGGTAATTCCGGTAATCGGCCTGAACGGCTTTGATTTCGGGATACTCCTGGCAGTGTTGTTTCAGGAAGTGAATGGCATCGGAATTGATGTCGACGCCGGTCAGCCGGAAAAACAGCTTGCGGCGGCGTCCCCAGTCGGCCATGGCCCGGAGCGTATCGCCCCCGCCACACCCCAGGTCGGCAATGTGGTAGCGCCTGCGCCCCGGCTGGATGAGCTGCTCCAACCCGTGCATGGTGATGGCGTGCCCTCCCAGCCGCTCGTTGATCATGTGCAGTTCCCGCAGGTTTCGGTGCAGGAGATCCGCAGGAATGTCGGGGGCGTCCAGAAGCTCCGCTTCCGACGAACGTTCAGCAAAGGTAAATCTAGTCATACACGTAGGAAAAAATGGCCGATTCCATACTCAACCCAGGTCCAAACCCTACGGCGAACAGCTTGGCGAGTTGCTGCCCGGCCCGCCGGATTTCCAGGCGCGCTTCCAGGTAGTGCCGCAACACGAACAGAATCGTGGGCGACGACATGTTCCCAAAGTGCTGTAATACCTCGCGTGAGGTTTGCATGTCCCGATCCTCGAGCCGAAAAGCTTCCTGTACCGCATCAAGGATCTTTTTCCCGCCGGGATGGATCGCCCAGTGACCGATCTGTTCCCGTTGTAGCCGGAAGCGGGCCAGGGCGCGTTCCAGCATATCGTTACAATGTTTCAGAAGCAGAGATGGAACCCGGTTGCTCAACGTCATCACAAAGCCTTTGGGCGTGACAAACCACCCCATGGCTTCTTTTCCTTCGTGCGCCAGGGTTCCGTAAAACCCGTCGATGTGCAAGCCGGACCAGCCTTTTTGCCGTGCCTGCGTCGTTGAGGTGATCACCGACGCCGCAGCTCCGTCTGCAAACAAAGAGTTTGCCAGCAGATGGTCGGATTGTTCCGAGGGCTGGAAGTGTAATGTACATAATTCTACACAAATTACCAGCACAACTGCCTGATTATCAGTACGACAAATCAGGTCGGCTTGCTTCAGGGCGTGGAAAGCCGCATTGCACCCCAGAAAGTTGACGCTGGTCCGCCAGACGTCGGGCGGCAGGCCAAGCTGTTGCACCAGGGCAACGTCGAGTCCCGGCGCGACGAGTCCGGTGCAACTGACCGTGATCAGGTGGGTAATTTCGTCGGTCTTCAGGGCTTCGCCGACGGTAGCCAGCGACTTTACAGCTTCGTGGATGGCCTCGGTAGCCAGGGGTAAGGCCTGCCGTTCGTACTCTTCCATACGCCGGTCTACTTTCGGTTCCGAGCCATTCATGTGCGGCACCGGAAAAAACAGCCGTTCGCCCAACTGCTGCGAGAAGTCGGCCAGCACCGAATGGCGCGTGTCGATGCCGCTGTGTTCGTGCAGGAACCGCAGCTTCCGAAGTGCCCCGGGGGTTTCCTGGTAGGCATCTTCCATAAACGAAGCGATTGCTGCCTGTTGATTTTTATAAGGAGGCACCGCCGTTCCGATGCTGACAATCAAGCTCATAGCGTTGAGTTAAAAAATAAAACTGGGGCTGTAGACCAGCGTTAGGGTTAAGAAATACAGAATCATGCAACAGGCCGCGATCTGGTTCATGCGCATGGTGTTCCGGAAACTGGCCTGTTGCACATCGCGCCGTACATTAACTAGCCATACGGTAAAGTAGCTGACCACGGGTAACATAAAAAGCAGAAAAAGCCAGAAGGCTCCGAACTGCTCTTTGGTGCGGAACAGCAGCCACAGCCCGACCGTGGCCAGGCCAAACAGCGCCCCCGAAAAGAGGAATGTTCCGCGGAAGCCCAGCAACAGACTCAGGGTCTGATCTCCGTTGGCCCGGTCGGCTTCGTGCTGGTAGACCTGCGTCAGCGGATACACGCCGCCGATAAAGCAACTGCTGACCAGCATAGCATATAACACCGCCGGCGACAATATGTTAGACCAGGCGACCCCGCTAATGCCCTGGTAAGACAACAGGAAGGTAAAAGCGCCCTGAAACACAAAGACGGTCAGAAAACCGAGCACCGGGTATTTTTTGAGGCGAATGCCCCGGTAGCTGTAGGCCCGCGACGCCAGGATGTACAGGAGCAGCATCAGCGCAAAGGTCCAGCCCAGCACCAGCCCCAGGAGTACGGCCGCGGCGTCCATCATGAGGGTAACGTTGTAGAGCTGCCGGGTGGGCAACGGCGGGTGCTCCAGCCCGCCGATCGGCGTTTCGTCCCGGTCCTGGTAGCTGTTGTAGCCGTTGCTGGCCGGATACACGAGCAGGTGCAAGAGTACAAAGACCGTTAGGGCGCGCCACAGGTCGATCTGCGGCGTCTGGCTCAGCGCAAAAAGATAGATCGGCAGCAAGTGTACCGAAAAGGGAAGCCGCAGCAGTCGAAAGGTATCGGTTTTCCAGAAGGGAGGCACGGACGAGGAGCGTAGGGTGTGTGTCAAGATAGGTAAAAAACGGCGCTTTCGCCCCCCGAGTTATCACTCGCTCGCTTTCGCTAGCACTCCTTACGACCGAAGCCCCCACCCCTGCCCTCGAGCGCGTGCTTTCCTACAACCAAAACGAGCCTTCGGAAGAAGCCCATTGGTGCTACTTCCGAAAGCTCGCCTGTTTTGTGATGAGGGGTGCGCTTAGAGGCGCGACATCGCTTCCACGCGCCGAGCCTGCCAGAAAAAGAAGCCCAGGGCTACGGCCGCCATCAGCAGACCGAGGCACTCGCGCGATTCCTCGACGTACATCCGCTCGGCCGACATGCCCGTAATCAGGCTGGCGTCGCTGGAAAGCCACTCCAGCACGCTCGGTGCCAGGTAGAAGACCCCCAGCAGGTACGCGGCTGTCAGCACGCCCGTTCCCCAGGCATTATGACGCCCCAGCGCCGCACCGACGGCCACCGCGGCTACCAGTCCGTAGAGCAGTACCCACAGCAAAGCGTCGGGATCGTTGTATTGCACGACCGCGAACAAGGCAAAGAGCACGGCCAGAATCCAGTTTGCTATTTTCATACGAGTAAATGTAAGGGTTTCCGGATTTTTCTCGCATGACATTTGTCACACTTCGCAGGGCAATGTAATGAAACACAAAAGGCGGCTTTCTTTTCAGAAAACCGCCCTCCCTTGGGGCAATACCGCCGCTCGGCTACTGTTTCAGGTATTTCCGAACGTGTTGCGTTTGTCCGTCGCTAATTCGCACCAAGTACAGCCCGGCCGGCTGGCCGTTCAGATCCAGATGGCGAATCGTCGTGGTTGTATTGCCCTCGTCTCCCCATACACGCTGTCCCAGCAGGTTGACAACTTCTAAGGTGTATGTACCGAGCGGCAGGCCGCTCAGGTCTACGGTAAGCTTTCCGTTACCCGGATTCGGGTAAAGTTTGATGGTGGTATCAATTTCGCCCTCGTCGATTGGCGTCGGGTTGCCGATCCGCACCGTAACGGTCGTAGTAGACGAACAACCGTTGGCATCCGTGCCTGTCACAGCGTAGGTGGTGGTGGTGAGCGGCGACGCTTCTACCTGCGCGCCGGTGCCCTGGCT
Organism: Catalinimonas alkaloidigena; assembly: GCF_900100765.1. Classification (NCBI taxonomy): domain Bacteria; kingdom Pseudomonadati; phylum Bacteroidota; class Cytophagia; order Cytophagales; family Catalimonadaceae; genus Catalinimonas; species Catalinimonas alkaloidigena. The sequence goes on from NZ_FNFO01000010.1 coordinate 263,558, forward strand.
CAGTCCACGGTCCGGCAGCCACTCGTAATCGATGGCACCGCTGGCCCGCAGCGTCACCACACCTTCCGGCGCGATGGTCACGTCGTTCGGCGTCACGGCTACTTCGGGCAAGGCATTGACTTTCACGTAATTATTCCCAACAACCTGGGTACTACCCCGCCCGTTGGTCACCTTCAGGGTCACAGAATAGGTGCCCGGCTGGCTGTAATACACCATCGGGTTTTGCAGCCTGGACGACGAAGGCGTGCCCCCGGGAAACGACCATTCCCACTGCTGGGGGTATTCGCGGCTAGCGTCCCAGAAACTCACCAGATCGCCCTGGCAGTTGGTCTTCTGTACAGAATAGAAAGCAGCCTGCGGTGCTGAAGTAAGCTGGGGCACCGACATCATAATGTTGTCGAGGTAGAGTTTGTTTCCCCAGCCGGAATAGTTCACAATCGCCAGGTGCACGTTGGATTGCCCTTGCAGAAAGCCCAACGGAATGTGGATGTGCTCCCACTGATTTTTGGTCGGAATAAATTCGTCCTCGGTCGGAGCGGCCGTGGCCAGATCGGCCCCACCTTTGAACCAGAACGGAGCAAAGGTCTGTCCGCAGTCGGTGGAGTAGAACAGCACCAGCGTGTCGGAATATTGCTGGCTGTATTGCGCATAGGCCACGTCGAATTCCAGCGCCGTGGTGGGGTTGGAGGCCAGGTCGAGTTTGCCGCTGAACAGAATGTCGATCGTGCCTGTGGGATCGGTTTCCTCGCTATAGTTGTCGATGACTGCACTGTAGCCGTTGTCTTCTCCGGCGCTCACGTTCGCGAAGAAGTCCCAGGTGCGGTCGCCATCGGGATTAAACAGGACCCAGCCCAGCAAATCCTCGTTGTCCTCGAAGTCTTCGATGAACGGCAGCGGATGTTCAATGCCCGACAGCGCCACGACGCAGCCGTAGCAGGTCGCCGTATCGCTCAGGTTTCCGTTGCGCGAAATCAGTTGCACATCATAGGAACCATTGGTCGAGTAAGTCACCGTCGGGTTGGCCGTTTCGGAAAATTCCACATTCGCTCCGGGGAAGTACCACTGGCGGTTCTGGCCGTTGTTGGAAGCATCCTGAAAATGGACGGTCATGGGCGTGCACCCCACGCTGGCATCCTGGGCAATGCGTGCCAGCGGCTGCGCACCAGGCTCGGTAGGGTCGCCCGGATCGGTATCGACCAGATGCACCCGCGAGGTCAGCAGTTCCTTCCGGCGGGGCGATACTTCCAGCACCGTTCGCATCCGCTGTTTCTGCTGCACCGTCAGGATGTTCATGCAGGCATCGTTGGTGTAATCCATGTAGTTCTCGACCATGTCGGGGGCCGTGCCGTTGCACGAGTGCAACTCGTCGCAGGCGTAGTTGGGACCCGCCGCATTCGGCGTATCGGTGCAGAAATCATCGGCGTCGCAGTCGCCATCGCCCCAGATGTGACGCAACCCCAGCCAGTGGCCGACCTCGTGCGTTGCCGTGCGACCACCGTCGTAAGGCGCGGTTACACTGCCGACGCGTCCAAAAGCCTGATGACGAATCACCACGCCGTCGGTACTGGCCGCGCCCATGTTGTTGTCGAGGCCGTTCAAGCCCGACAGGTTCGGAAACTGGGCGTACCCCAGCAAACTTTCGGCATCCCCACCGAACTGCACGGTCCAGATGTTGAAGTACTGGTTCGGGTTCCACTGGGTCTGGGGTTTCAGCTGCGCTTCGCACCCGCTGTGATCCCAAGCGGACTGATTACCGTTGACGCGATGAATGCCCGGCTCGGCCAGCAGATTGCCGTCCGGATCGACCCGCGCCAGCGCAAACTGAATCAGCGCATCGGCACCGGCTGGGTGCTGGTTGAAGCCCGGGGTGTTGGCCTGCCGCCGGTAGTCTTCGTTCAGCACTTCGATCTGCGAGATCACCTGCGCCTGCGAAATGTTGGCGCCCTGTCCGACGGGCTCTCCGTTGTGGATGACGTGCACAATGACCGGAATGGTGTAGACTTCATTGGCGGCCAGTGGTGTAAACAGGCCGTCCGCCTGTCGCCGGGCCATGGCCTTCTGCAGGTGGACTTCGAATTCCTGTAGCGATCCGAGTTCCGGGTGCCGAATGCGCAGGAGGCTGTCGACCTCCATGGTAGCGCAGGTACGGCGGTCCGGCAGGATGTAGCTGGGACGGATGGATGTACCATTTCGATTCGATTTGTGACGAATTTCCGTAACCACAGACGATTTCCGCTGAAAGATGGGCCGGAACGATTGCGCGAAACTCAGGCAGGGGCTGAGCAGCCCGATCCCGAGCAAAAGGGTACGTATGTTCATATAAAGGTCTGGTGTTGAAAGAGGAACCTGATCTTTCCTGGCATGGACACCCGGAATGTAAAAGCAAAGCTAGCCGGACTTTGAGAGGAGAAATTGTAAAATCCCGACCTGATTCTTACGGGGTAAGGTTATTCACTGCCAGGGTCAATCCTGGAGACATCGGTTTGGCACGATGTCGCGTATTTACAACAGTTGCTTGTGGTTCAGCCTTACTTTTGGCTTATATGAGAGAGATGTTAAAACAGTATTGCGGAGAATGTCGCCTGATTTTAGGCATGGTCTGCTGGTGGAGCGGGGCTTTCCTGTCGTTTTCGGGTGAGGGCTTGGCCGATGTACCCATTCCCACCACGGTTCCGGCTCTCTTGGCTGCCTACCTGTTATTATGGATGGGCGCACTGGCTACCAATTTTGGACTTTTCCAGCTTATCCGCCCGGCACACCGTTACTTTCGCACGTTGTTTTATCTCTTGCTGGGGCTATCCGCCTTTGGGTGGAGCGTCTTTGCCGGAAGTGCGCTGCTGCACCTTTTCCAGGCAGAGGTTCCGACCTGGCCTGCCCTGCACGAAGGATGGACCATTGCTGCACTGGGTACCCTCACGAGCTGGATGCTCATGGGCACATGGCTCATCAGTCGTCAACAGTGGTTTGCGGGTGCCAGTCTGCTGGCCATCAGCGGCTGGCTTCTGTACAGTTGCCTGCACCTGGGCGTCAACATGCCCCCGGTGCTGTTCTACACGCTGGCGGGCCTGCTGAGTTTGTACCCCCTGTTGCACCAAAAAGAAGCGGAGCCTAACGCACCGCTGGCTCCGCAAGAACAGTACTAAGCGGCCGGTTTTGCTTACTTGCCGCCGTTGTACAACGTAATCATCTCGTTGCCTGCCAGCAGGAACGCTCCCGTGCCATACACTTCCCAGCTATCGACAGAAGTCGGACGCGGGTCGGCGCCGATCTGCTGTACCCATCCCAACATGCCGGAAGGCTGCACGGCTCCGTTGAGGGCCTGCCAGGCACGCGTCACGACGGGTTCGTAGCGCCCCCGGTCCAGCACGCCGTGGTTGATGCCCCACGCCAAGGCATAACAGTAAAAACCCGTTCCACTCGCTTCGCCCCCCGGATAGGAATCGGGGTCCAGCAAGCTGGCACGCCAGAAACCGTCGGATTGCTGCAGAGTGGCAATGCGGTCGGCCATTTCACGGTAAGTCTGCAGGTAAAAATCGCGGTTGGGGTAGTTATCAGGAAGTTCTTCCAGCACGCGCACCAGTCCGCCCATCACCCAGCCGTTGCCCCGCGACCAGAAAATGCGCTCGCCGTTGGCTTCGCGCCGCCCTGAGCCATCTTCCGCAATGACGTAATTCAGATCGCGCGCAAACAGGTGCTCCTCCTGATTATAGAGCAGGTCGTACGTTTCGCGGAACAGCTTGTCCATGTAGGTCAGGTACTTCCGGTCGCCGGTTGCCTTGGCCAGCTTGGCGAGGGCGGGTGGTGCCATAAAAAGCGCATCGCACCACCACCAGTCGATCACCTGAATATCGTTCGCGACCACGGGCGTGTTCATCATCTTGTCGATGGTGTCCTTAAATCCCTGGTAATACTTCGGCTCATTTTCCAACGCGTACAAATCCAGGTACGTCTGCGCAATGGCGTGATCGTCGGCGTGGCGCAACCGCGGCCCCGGTTGCCAGTCGTTTGCCTCGACCATCTTCTTGGCGGCTTTCAGGTATTTCTTTTTACCGGTGGCCTCGTAGGTTGCCATAATGCCCGCGTAGAACGCGCCATTAGTCCAGTCGTAAGGCTCGTGTTTCGGATGCTTCAGCTGCCAGTCGGCCACGCGCTGCATCTGCTTTTTAATGTCGGAGGGAGCGGTGGGGGTGTTTTGTGGCTGGGCCGAAACCGTTGCGGACAGCAGCATTACAAACGCCCCAAGGAGGTGTAGAAAGCGGTTCATAGATAGAAAAGGTTCTGCCCCTTATAGAGACAGAACCTGCAAAATTTTTACTCAGTGATGATTACAATTCACGAATGCGGACGTTGCGGAACCACACCTGGTCACCGTGGTCCTGTAGGGCGATGTGGCCGCTGTGGGCTTTGCCGTACATCGGCATCTCAGCGAACTTACTCGCCGCCACCTGCTCTTCCCAAGTAGGCGACCAGAGGTCGTATTCCACGACTTTGGTGCCGTTGAGGTAGTGCTCCACGTGCCCGTTGTTCACCACCAGTTTGGCCTGGTTCCACTCGCCCGCCGGCTTTACGGTCTCGACGGTTGACTTCTGCAGGTCGTAGTTATCGCCGGCACGGTGCTTCTCGATTTTAGCGTCGGCGTGGCGCTCGTTGTCCAGCACCTGCATCTCCGGCCCGGAATAGTAAACCGTTGGGAGCGAGTCGGCTTCGACCACGTTGAAGAAAACGCCGCTGTTGCCGCCTTCCGAAATCTTCCACTCCATCTCCAGTTCGAAGTTTTCGTACTCGTCTTTGGTGATGATGTCGCCGCCGCCTTTGCCTTCCAGGGCAATCATGTTGTCCCCGATTTTCCAGGCACCCGAGAGCGTATCGGCTTTGTAGTTCCGCCACGCGCTGGGCTGGGTCAGGTCGGTCCACGCGTCGGCCGATTCTTCCATCATGGCGTTTTCGGTCGAGTCGCTCGTCGTGTCGGCGTCGGTGTTGGTTTCGCCGTTGCAGGCCGCCAATGCGACGGCCAGTGCCATACAGGCAGTTGTGTATTTCATGTACATAGAATAGGGATTAGATGCGTAAAGAAGCGACGGCCGAATCGGCCGTCGCTGTGAGGAATCAGCGCAGGCCCAAGATTTTACGGTTGGCCTCTTCGTCGGTACCGCTGCTCGCAAAGTCGTCGAACGCGCGCTCGGTCACCTGAATGATGTGGTCTTCGATGAACGGCGCTCCTTCGGCAGCGCCCTGTTCGGGGTGTTTCATGGCGCACTCCCATTCCAGCACGGCCCAGCCGTCGTAATTGTACTGCGTCAGTTTGCTGAACACCGCTCCGAAATCGACTTGCCCGTCGCCCAGCGAACGGAAACGGCCCGGACGGTCGACCCAGTCCTGATACCCGCCGTACACGCCCGACTTGCCCGAAGGGTTGAACTCGGCGTCTTTAACATGGAACATCTTGATGAACTCGTGGTAGAAATCGATGTACTGAAGATAGTCGAGCTGCTGGAGCACGAAATGGCTCGGATCGTACAATAAGTTCACGCGCTTGTGGTTTCCGGTCGCGGCCAGGAAGCGCTCAAACGTCACGCCGTCGTGCAGGTCTTCGCCCGGGTGAATTTCGTAACATACGTCCACGCCCGCTTCGTCGAACGCATTGAGGATGGGCTTCCACCGGTCGGCCAGTTCTTTGAACGCCGTGTCGACCAGCCCGGCCGACCGCTGCGGCCACGGATAGACGTAGGGCCACACCAACGCGCCGGAAAACGTGGCGTGTACGTTGATGCCCATGTTCTGGCTGGCTTTGGCCGCGTACTTGAGTTGTTGCACCGCCCATTCGGTACGGGCTTTCGGGTTGTTGTGGTATTCGCTCGGCGCGAAGGCATCGAACAAATGGTCGTAGGCCGGATGGACGGCCACCAGTTGCCCTTGCAGGTGCGTCGAAAGTTCGGTGATCTGAACGCCCGCCGCTTTGGCAGTGCCTTTCAGTTCGTCACAATAGTCTTTGCTCTCGGCCGCTTTTTTCAGGTCGATGCAGCGGCTGTCCCACGTGGGGACCTGCACGCCGATAAAGCCTTTGTCGGCCGCCCACTCGCAGATGGTCTTGAAGTTATTGAAAGGAGCTTCGTCGCCCAGGAATTGCGCCAGAAAGATGGCGGGGCCTTTGATGGTTCGCATAGGGTAATGAGGTTAAAAATAAAAGGTTTGAATGATAGGAAGCGCGGATTTACAAACGGGGCCGGGCAGCCTTAAGCGCCGGTTTCGCCGAATTTGACCCATTTCTCGTGGCTGCTGCCGGCGTACACCACCGTCTCGATAAACTGCATGCCGCGCACGCCGTCGTCTACCGTCGGAAAATCCAGGTTGTGTTCGGTCGGTTCCTGGCCGTTCATCCGGGCGCGGACGGTGGCGGCGAAGTTACGGTAGATGTTGGCAAACGCTTCGAGGTAGCCTTCGGGGTGGCCGGCGGGGATGCGCGCCGCGGCCTTGGCAGCGGCGGTCGTGTAGCCCAGGTTGGTACGGTACAACTGGGTGGGCTTGTCGAGCCACTTGGCAATGAGCGTGTTGGGCTCCATCTGGAACCACTCCAGCCCGCCTTTTTCGCCATATACGCGAATGCGCAGGGCATTCTCTTCTCCGGCGGCAATCTGGCTGGCGAACAGAACGCCGCGCGCGCCGTTTTCGTAGCGCAACAGTACGCTGCCGTCGTCGTCGAGCGGACGGCCTTCTACAAAAATGTGCAGGTCGGCACACATCTCGACGATCTTCAGGCCAGTGATGAATTCGGCCAGGTTTTCGGCGTGGGTGCCGATGTCGCCCATGCCCCCCGCAATGCCCGACTGCTTAGGATCGGTCCGCCAGGCGGCCTGCTTGTTATTGCCTACTTCGAGGCGTTGGGCCAGCCAGCCCTGCGGGTATTCCACGATGATTTTCCGCACCTTCCCGATCTCACCGTTTTTGACCATGTCGCGCGCCTGCTTCACCATTGGATAGCCGGTGTAGTTGTGCGTCAACGCAAAGGTGAGGCCCGTCTCCTTCACCAGCCGTTGCAGGTCCAGCGCCTCTTCCATATTGAAACACAGGGGCTTGTCGCACACGACGTGAAACCCCGCTTCCAGGGCCGCTTTGGCGGGACCGTAGTGGACGTGGTTGGGCGTTACGATCGACACAAAGTCCATCCGTTCGCCTTCGGGCAGTTGCCGTTCACGCTCGATCATCTCCTGATAGGTACCATACACCCGATCGGCCGGCAGGTAAAGCGCTTCTCCTGACTTCTTTGATTTCTCGGGATTGCTACTGAAAGCACCGCAAACCAGTTCGATTTCACCATCGATGGTGGCTGCAATGCGGTGTACGCCCCCGATGAAAGCGCCGATTCCTCCGCCGACCATCCCCATCCTGAGTTTTCGATTCGTCATATAGTTGTCTAGTTCGTAGGTTTAAAAAAATCTGATTGTGTCATTGTGACAAGTTCCGCGGATGGTATAAGTTGCGGAACCCTGAGAATTTCTCTAGCACGCGTAATTTTACAAAGGATATGCTTTCTCTGCGAGTTTAGAATTTTTTTCGGAAACAGGCCCGTTATTTCGTTTTTCGGTTAGTTTTCCGTTCTTTTAAATGCGTTTAACCACTTTTCCGTACCTGCTTACCAACACGAATACTCTTCTATGAACACCTCCACCACCGCGATCAACCGCGAGCGACTTTTCATCGCCAGTTGTTTCGCTCTGATTACCACCTCGATGGCCTTCGGGATTCGCGCCGGGGTTTTGACGCAACTGGGTGAAGCCTTCAACCTGCCCGATACGCAGCTGGGATACATCAACCAGATGGCGTTTCTGGGTTTCCCGATTGCCATGATCATCGGCGGCCCGCTCTACAACGTGATCGGTCCCAAGCGCATCGTTTGGGTGGCCTTTTTCACGCACCTGCTGGGGCTTATCATGACCATCTTCGCGACGGGTTTCTGGACGCTTTTCATCTCGACCTTCTTCGTGGGTTTCGGGAACGGTACGGTCGAAGCGGCCTGTAACCCCATGATCGCCGATATGTACGACGAAGGCAAAACGGCCAAACTGAACCGGTTCCACATGTGGTTCCCGGGCGGGATTGTGATCGGAGCGCTCGTTTCCGAATTTATGACCGGAGCCGGATTGGGCTGGCAACTGCAGATGGCCATCATCCTGCTGCCGACCATCGCCTACGGATTCCTGTTCTTCAACCAGGCCTTTCCGGAAAGCAAAGCCGAAGGCGCTCTGTCGTCGGGCGATAACCTGAAGGCCATGGCCACGCCGCTGTACCTGTTCATTGCCGCCTGCATGTGTCTGACTGCCATTTCCGAATTTGGTCCGCAACAGTGGATCGAGCGCCTGCTGGGCAGTAGCGGTGGTGCGCCGCCCATGGTGATTCTGGCGCTGGTAACGGGCCTGATGGCCACGGGGCGTTATTTCGCCGGCCCGATTGTGCACCGCATCAACCCGACGGGTGTGTTGCTGGCCTCTGCGGTCGTGGCTGCCATCGGCATTTTCATGATGAGCATCGCTACCGGAGCCCTGGTCTATGTAGCCGCCATTTTGTTCGCCCTCGGCGTGTGTTACTTCTGGCCGACCATGATCGGCTTTGTAGCAGAGTACATTCCACGGGCCGGGGCGTTCGGCATGTCGATCATCGGCGGCATCGGGATGTTCTCCACTTCGATTTTCCAACCCATCATCGGAGGATGGATCGACAGCCACCGGTCAGATGCGCTGGCCCAGGGGCTTTCGCCCGAAGCGGCGCAACTCGCCGCCGGACAGGCGACGCTGGCCAACATGGCCATTTTCCCCTGCATTTTGATCGTGGCGTTTGCCGGATTGTTCTTCTTCATGCGCAACAAGCACCACGTCAACGTGCCGGAAGCCGAGATCCTGGAGCAACCCCAGCGGTAAGCGTCCCACACGTTAACTACCCTTTTGCGAAGTACCTCTTTTCCAGGGGTACTTCTTTTTTTGCGTATCTTTTGCCGCCCGTTTCGGGTGCGGATCGTGAGGTTACCTCACCTGCTGGCGTGCGTTCTTACAACCTCTCACCTTAGTTTCACAACCTTGAAGTACACTCTCCTGCCTTGCTGGCGGATACTTTTTTTCCTGGCTGCGCTGTCGGTGACGGCGGCTCGGGCACAGTCGCCGTTGGTGCCTGAACCGACTGAACTCATTTTTTCGGCCGTGCAGGGCACCTCGACCCGCGAAACGGTCGTGCTGGTCAATACATTGAAGAAAACCGTGCGACTTCGCAACCTTTCCGTCGACGGGACCAACGCAGCGGCATTTCAGTTGATGACGGACCTTCCGGCATCGTTGAAAGGAGGCGACTCGCTGCAAATTTCCGTGGTCTTCAGTCCGTCCGATACCACGCTGGGGCTACGCACCGCGCGGCTGCACTTGCAGGACCGGAAACAAACGCTTCTGCAGTTGCCCCTGCGCGGTCTGGCGACCAAAGGGCTGGAAGGCAACCGCGAACCTTCGCTGGCCGAAGTGGTCAAAACGCTGGGCTACCCCATTGAAGTGGGGTGGAGCGGTCTGAACAACCACACACGGCCCCAACGGCAAGGCGCTGAAATCGCGCCCAGCCTCTTCCGCCGGGCCGGAGCGGGGCCGGTGGTGATGCATCCGGTGGCCCGCTACTCACCCGATTTCGAGCTGGCGTTCGGCTACTACACCTCGAACCGCGATGCCGTGGCGCTGCACGAAGTGGGCGTACTGGCCGCCCAGGACGAACGCCCCGAGCACCAGATTCTGCTGCCGGCGCTGGCGCGAGGCGCGATGCAATTCGACGTGGGTACGGCCCCCTTTGGTTTTTACACCACCAGCCCGACCCACACGGCCTACTCGGAAGATTACCTGAATGCCCTGCGCCACCCCGACCACGTATCGCACGCGGTACGCACCTACCCCCTGCCCGACAGCGCGCATGCGTATCTGGTGTGCTTTGAGGAAGCGCAAAACGGCGATTATCAGGATTATGTGTTTGTGGTTTCGAACGTAGAACCAGTGCAGGACTTTGTGACGCTGCTCGACGGAAAAGACCTGAAATCGTGGGAAATTTATGTACCGGGCACTGAGAAGAAAGCGGCGGATCGCCACGTTTTTCAACCGGAAGACAGCGCGTTGCACGTATCGGGCGAGCGGTTTGGCTACATCATTACGCGGGAGAGTTACGACAACTTCCACCTGCGGCTGGAATTCAAATGGGGTGAACGGAAGTATCCGCCCCGGCAAAACGCCAAACGCGACAGCGGCATTCTCTACCACATTGCGCCCGACAGCGCCAACCGCATCTGGCCCAAGGGATTCGAGTGTCAGATTCAGGAAGGCGATGTCGGCGATTTCTGGATGGTGGGCGGCACCACGCTCGAGATCGATGGCCAGCGGACCCAACCCGGCAACTACGTGCGGGCGGTCAAGAAACGCGACGCCGAACAGGCCCACGGTACGTGGAACGTCGTCGAAGTAATTTCACGGAACGGAACACTGCTCCATCTGGTCAACGGGCAGAAAGTAGCCGAAGGTACCGGCGCCAGTGTCACCTCCGGGAAAATTCTGCTTCAGTCGGAAGGTGCCGAACTCTGGTTTCGTAACGTAATGCTTAAAAAATTATAAGGCTTGAAGAAAAGACTTGTTTTCCTCTGGATACTGGGGCTACTGGCCGCGTGCGTATCCGACGAAGAACCCGCCACGTTGACGTGGCTGCCTGAGCCGATTGCGGGCGATACGCTGGTGGTGCCGCTGCCGTTTCACCCGCCGAGTACGCACGTGACGCTCCATCCGTCGGGACTTTACGAGATTGTTAGTTTCGATACCTTGATGGGCGACTGTGGCTTGCAGGGGCGGTCGGCCGCGTGTGCGCGCCTGTTTTACCGCTTTCCCCGTTTTATTGACCCGATGGGGCAGGCGCTTCGGCAATCGCTGAACCAGACGGTGACCCGCTACCTGTACAACGGCACGCGCGAAACGACCTTCGGCAACTACACCCCCGCTCCTCCGGCGCAGTTCGCCAACGATGCCTCGTACCAATGGCGCATCCGCAAAGAAGTGCGCGTAATTCGGCGCGACAGCATCGTGAGCCTGCAATTGGAATCGTTCGAGTACACCGGCGGGGCGCACAGCATCCACGACCTCACGTACCTGAATTTTGACGCAGCAAGCGGCACACCCCTGACGCTCAACGTGCTTTTGTCGGAAGAAGGACGCGAACAACTGCGCGACCTGGCCGAAAACCGCTTTCGTCAGAAATACGGCATCGACCCGGGGCAATCCTTGCAGGAGGCGGGCTATTGGTTTGAAGAAGACCGCTTTTACCTGCCCGACAACTTTTTTCCCGGCAAAGACAGCCTTCTGTTTCATTACCGTCTGTACGAAGTGGCCCCCTACACGCTGGGCGAGCCTTCGGTCGCGTTTTCGCGTCAGGAAGTTGCCCAACTCAGCCAGGGCCCGCTCAGCTGGTAAGCTTATTTGATTTTGGCACGAGTCGCGCCATAGCCGAACTTCTCCTTCTGGGCATCCTGATACCACTCCACATGCGGCTCCTGGCTCAAACGCCGGTGGATTTCCTGACGCAATACGCCATTGCCCACGCCGTGGATAAACGTTACTTCGTCGAGGCCCGCCGCGACGGCACGGTCCAGCGCCCGCTGAAACGTCGCCAGTTGCAACTCCAGCTTTTCAGCACGATTCAGGCGCGCGTGGTCTTTCGTAATCTGCTCGACGTGCAGATCGATAACGGCCGACGACTCGCCACGACGGCTTTTTTCACCGGCCGCCGTTTCTCGTCCCTGGTTCGTGGCCAGTTGCTCGCGAATCACGTTCAGATCTACTTCTGAGGTGGGTTCGCTGGGTGCCACCGCCTTCGACAGCTCATCGTCGATTTGAAATAAGTAGGCTTCTTTGTTCAGCAATGGGGCGGATTTCTTCTGCTTGAAGAACGATGACGCCCGAAAGCGAAACCGGCGCAAGAGCGGCGTGCGCAGTTCGTCGGGGCCGTTCCGGTGCGACAGTACCTGAAACACATAAGCCGGCCACTGCTCGAAATCGGCAGTCGATACCTGTTCGGACTGCAACGTGGTTCGGGGTTTCAGGAGTGTACTCAACAGGCCCTGGTACTGGTTGTTCCGCTCCCGCCCTAACGTCACGAGCATGTCGAGGTCGGTATTGTTGATCAGGTGGATAGTCAACGCTCGGTCGTTCAGCGGTACAAATGCTAGAAACAGTCCCCGGATGGCCGTTTGCGAAGCTGTAGCGGTGGTTGCTTTCGTCTTTTCCGTGGTTTTGCCCGGTGCGATCACCTCCGACTTTTCGCGCCGGAAAACCCGCTCTTCGTCCGTCGCGACGACAACCAGCTCGGTGCGTAGCACCGGAATGGGGAAATCGCCATCGATCGTCACTTCTACAACTTTATCGTCCACAAAGCGTGTGACCACGCCTTCTTCGGTACCCCGCAGCAGACGAACTTTATCTCCAATGTTCATGATCGTTCGAAAAAATGGTGGCGCCAAAAGTAACGAATGCCGCCCTCAGTCGCCGACCTTCTGCCCCAAAGGCTCCGGCGCAAGCCTACGACGCCCGGCGGAATTGGTGCACACCATTGGAGATCTGGTATAACTTTTCTATGTTTAGAAACCAGTTTTCACCTCTACCTCGATCCAACTTGAAAAATACGTTACGCTACCCTTTGGTGATTCCTCATGAATTCGGCTGATCAATCCAAGACTTCCCGTCCTGTTTCAGCCGCTATCTCTGCCCGTTCTACCGCATTTGCTTCCCTTCCCGATCCTCCAGTGCGACAGCACAATCGGTGGTTCTACGGCCTTTCGTTAGCGATTGGCCTCCTGCTGCTGGGTACCCTTGGTTACTTTTTCCTGATCAACCCGGTCAGCCGTACCGAGCTGTTCGACCAATACTACGACCCTTATCCCAACATCGTCGCGACACACAACGACGACAGCCTTGCTCAGGCGCTGCAGTGGTACACCGACCAGCAATATCCGAAAGCCGTTACTTACCTGAAGCAAATGGTGAAGCGGGCCCCCGAAAACGATACGCTTCAGTTTTATCTGGGAAGCACGTACCTGGCGGCCGGTCAGTTGAGTAAAGCCTCGGATACGTTTCAGGCGGCACTCCTCACGTCGGGTAGCGAGTTTGTCGACCCCATGCGCTGGTATTTGGCGCTGGCGTACCTGGGGCAGGAGCAGTGGCCGGAAGCACAGCGCACCCTCGAAAGCCTGACACAGTACAACAATTTGTACAGCAAGCAGGCCAAGGAACTTCTCGACGCTCTTTAGCGCGATTTACTTGCTGGCCTGAGGCCGATCGGGGCCTTCGACCGGCGGCGGATTCTCATCTTCGTCCTGCAACTTTTCGCGGAAACCGCGCGGCAACAGTTCGTGGAATTTGTTGAAGCTCTGCGTATGCAGGAAGCTAAAGCCCTGGGTGGTTCCGTTCGAAAAAGTAGAGTTGACGCCTGACGTCAGGAGGTTCTGGTTGGTGCGGCTGAACATTTTCAGGCGCAGTTTATTGTCGGCGGTCAACGAATATTCGACCGTGATGTCGCCGATGACGTTGAGGGTGGTCGCCTGGTTGGCACTGTTGGTAAACGAGCCGTCGCGCGTAAAGCGCAGCCTGCCGCCCAGTGCGGTATACGAAAGCCGTAACTGCAACGTGTTTAAGGCTTCCTCGTCGAAGCCGTTCAGGTCGATGTCGACTTCCAGATTATCGTCGATCTGCGAAAAGTAATAGCTTACCTGATTGGACAACAGTTCACTGATGCTGCTGACCGTACCGGTCTGAAAATCGATGCCGCCCACCACGTTGGAAGTCGGCAGAAGGCTGCGCATCACCAACAGCCCAAACACCTGCCGGTTCAGTTCCTGTTCGTTGTGCTTCGTCAGTGCCTCGAATTCCAGCACCAGCCGGCTCAGACTCGACGGGTACGAGTTCTCGGGGAAATCGATGCCCAGTTTGATCTGCGGGTTTAGCAATACGCCCTGCAACACCAGCTGCACATCGACGGGGTAGCGGCGGTTGATGGCAGGCAGGTCGCTTTCGGCGCGTCCGTTGGCCAGGGGCTGGAACGAAGCCACCTGCTCGTAGATCGCCTGAATGTTCATGATGCCCTGCAACGGATCGCCGTTCCAGGTAATGGTCCCCCCCGGTTCGACCACAAACTCCTTGTTGATCAGGTTCAGCATCGTGAAGTTGTAGCGCCCACGTGTAATGGTGTACTGCCCAAAGATGCTGAAATCGCCACCCCGGTCCAGCACCATGCTGATCCGCCCCTCGCCGTTGGCACGGATGATGTCGCCCGCCCGCCGGTCGAAGATGATTTCGCCATACGCTTCCGGCGTCACGTCGATGTTGAAGTTGAGGCTGAGGGCGTCGGTGTCGAGGTTGGAGAGCTGGATGGTATCGCTCGGCCCACCGTTCACCAGCGAATCGACGTTGATGAAATTGATGTAGTCTGATTGCGCCACTTCGTTTTCGTCCTCAACCGGAATGAACAGCTTTGTGTCCCGCTCGGTACGGACGTCGCCCCGGATCACAATGTCGCTAAAAGGCCCAAAGATTTCCATCGACCCGGTTACGTTCACTACGCCGTAATACAGTTTGTTGTCACGGTAGGTGGTATTCAACACCTGGAAGTTGTTGAGTTCGCCCTGCAGGCTCACCACAAAATCGCGAAAGCCGTCGTGAAACAGTCCGCCGCGTGTGAGGCGCGCGCGGTTGCCGTTTTCGTCGAGTAACTCCAGGTTGCTGACCCCAATCTGGTTCTCGCTGAAGTACACTTTGTCTTCGAACCGGTACGTGGTGTTCAGGTAATCGATGCGGAACCTGCCGCCGGTCACGTCGAGGTTGCCCAGCACCAAAGGTGAAGAAAGCATGCCCAGGATGCGTACCGAGCCGCTGGCCATGCCCGCCACGTTGCTAATGTCGGGAATGATGGTCTCCAGAAACGCCAGCCGCGCCCCTTCCAGACGTGCCGTCAGGTTCAGTTGGTTTTCTTCGTCTTCAGGCTTGTAAAATCCGGCCAGCCGTACCACGCGTTCGTTGTCGCGATCGATGTTCAGGTTGACATTCAGGCGTTGAGAAACGTCGTCCCAGGCCGATTCGCCGTAGACCTGCCCGACCATAAAATCCTCGAACATAAAGTTGCGCAACTGCACATTCCCCTGTAGCTCCTGGCTCTCCAGCACTCCGGACAGCGAAGCGTAGGCATTCAGCGTACCGCCAAACTTCCGGTTGACGACCGAATTCAGATTGGCCAGATCGAATTCGCGAACCACGACCAGCAGCGAATCGGACCGATCGCGCGAAATGAGTCCCCGGAAGCCCACCTGTTGTCCATCCTGCGCAATGGTCAGGTCGCGCACGTAAATGGAATCCTGCTGCCAGATGGTGATCAGGTTGTCGGGATTGATCTCCCAGCGATGGTCGATGATCTGGAAATGCGACGGCTGAAAGTGGAGTTCGGAGCGGTTGTCGCGGAACGTCATGGTACCGTTCAGATCGACCAGGTTGGTGCTGTTTTCCTGTTCCAGGCCCGTCCGGAACTCAATCTGCTTCTGGCTCCACGTGCCATCGAACAGAAAATTCTCCGTAGCGGCAATGCCGTGGATTTCCTGCCGCCGCGAGGTTGCAAAAATCGAAGCCAGTACGTCGCTGCTGTCCGCAATTTTGGAACTGGTAACGTCCAGGTCTGTCTCGAAGATGTAGTTGTCGTTGTAGACGAGCGTATCGAACGTCGTGTTGAGCGTGAAGACTGACGTGTTGCCGTTGAAGAAGTTCCCTTCCACGCGTGTGGCGGGCGATAGGTAAAAATTAGGGACAAACAGGCGGGTAATGGGGTTCACGTCTTTCAGCAACAGACCGTACTCCATGCTGTATTCGGGCAAGATCTCCTTTTTCTTCTGCTGATAGTACCGCTCTGTCAGCGCCGCATCATTCTGAAAAATCAGACCGTATTCGCGGGTGAGGCGTTGTAAATCTTTCACCACTTGTTCGATCTCAAAATCGCCGGCGAAATCGGCATCCACCAGGTCCGAAACCACGGAAAGTCGCTGTAGCCCCGGCTCCGGGTGCAACGACGTCACGTGGAGCGAGTCCAGCGTCAGCACGCGGTCCTGATATACCAGTTGCACATTGCGCAGAAATCCATCGCCTTGCATGTCGTTCAGGCGCAGGCCTTCAAAATCCAACTCCACGTCCGACTGCACCAGCGTCACGCCCTTCACCAATCCGAGTTGGTCCAGATTCAGGGTATCGATCCGCGCACTGATGTCCACCCGCCCGACGCGGTCGCGCAAATCGATCAGCCCGGCGGCCGTAAACTCCAGGTTGGGGTCTGCAATGCGCAGGTCGCCCCGGAACTGCTCCCGGCTCAGTTGCGCATCGACGGCAATGTTGCGGTAGTTGTACCCGTTGATGCCTAGGCGACTGATGGTGGCATTCAGGCTATCGTTGGCGTTTTCGAGCAGAAACCCGGTGCCCTCGATCCAGCCCGACATGTCGAGTTTTTGAAGTAAGCGTGGCACGTTGTAGAGCGTACCGATGTCCAGCCCGAACGTAGCCAGCTCGCCGCGGTAGTACGATTCCGCCGGATCTTCGTTGATTTTCAGGTTAAGGTCCGACTGAATATCGCCCAGGCCGGTGTTGAAAAAACCGTCGGCTACAAAGTCGTTGGGAAAACCCAGAAAACTCCCGTTAAACCGGATGGTGCCGAAACGCGCCACGTAGGCATATGCTTTGGGATTCGGAATGTACTGCCGGATGTCGGCGGCATCGACCTGCGCTCCCGAAAGATTCAGTTCAATAAACGTCTCTTCGATGGCAGGCAGGCCCATCATGGTCATCGACCCAAACAGATAGCTCTTGTCGCCGAAGTAAAAGTTCATGTCCTGAATCCGGAACCGATCCACGGTACCGCTGAACTTTCCGCGCACCATGACCCGCTCCTGAAAGCGCGCGACGGCCGGGGCAAAAAGCGCCAGGTCGTGGGCATACACAATGGTGTTTTCCAGATTAGCGTCGATGTTTACCTTGGGCACGAAATCGCTGAGGTCGGCCACCGAATCGTAGGTAAACCGCAGCGTATCCCCCAGATAACTGTCGCCGATGCGAGCGTTCAGGCCCAGAAAATCCATGCTCTGACTACAATAGCGGAAGAAGGATTTGAGTTGGTGCACCGGTACCCCGGCGTTACTCTCGAACGTCTGTAATTCATCCACCTGCATCTCGACCGTATCGCGCGCGATGCGGAAATCCGCTACCTCGGCCCGGATGCTGTCGTACTGCATGTGATAATAGTTGAACCCTTCGGGGAAGCTGTCGCGCGAGCGATCGGCATACAACAGGCGCGAATGGTTCAGGTGTACCTGCCCCACTTGAAAAACCACACTTTTCCCCGACGTGGTGTCGTTCGGATTCCGCGTCAGGTTGTTGATGGCCGCCACAAACCCGTTGATGTTCAGGCGCTCAGTCTCCCGGTCGATCACCAGCTGCACATCGGCCCCATCGATGGTTACTTCGTCGACGAAGATTCTGCCCGACTGAATCAGGGTACGCAGGTCGAAGTCGGCTTTCAGGTCTTCCACGTAAATCATGGGGGCTTGGGAAGAGTCGCGGATGCTGACCTGTTCGAGCACTACGGTATCGAACCAACGGATGCTGACGTAGCCCACGTGCAGCGGATAGCCTAGTTGTTGGGAAAGGTACTGGGTGGCCCAGCCGGCCAATCGGGTCTGGACGTAAGGAAGTTGCAGGAGGGCGAGCACCAGCAGCACGAAGATGCACACACCGGCTAAGGCCGACGTGACCCATCGCCCGAACCGGTTCTTCCGTCGGGGGTGCTGTTCCTGCGTTTCCTCTGCGTGTGCCAAAAAATCCTAGCTAGTTACGTCTGCCAGCCGATCTGTACAATTTTTTTACCAAAGTGATCGATCCCGCGTAATTTTACCGTTGTATTCCCACCAACTTGTCGTGTTCCGTTATGCATCTGCCTGACCGACAGGCAACTTTTCATTCGTTATGCCCTCCTCTCCTACTCTTTTGGCGATAGAGTCGTCTTGCGACGAAACCAGTGCAGCCGTACTGCAGGGCGGTGTCCTGCTCTCGAATGTGGTGGCAACGCAGGAAATCCATCAACAATACGGGGGGGTGGTCCCCGAACTTGCCTCACGTGCCCACCAGCAGCACATTGTGCCGGTGGTTCACGAAGCGCTGCAGCGGGCAAAAGTACCCAAAAACGCCCTGGATGCCATTGCTTTTACGCAGGGACCCGGTTTGCTGGGCGCATTGCTGGTAGGAGCTTCGTTTGCTAAATCCATGGCCCAGGGACTGCAAATCCCGGTGGTGGCGGTCCATCACATGCGTGCACACATCCTGGCCCACTTCCTGGAGACGCCGCATCCGCCGTTCCCTTTTCTCTGCCTGACGGTGAGCGGGGGGCATACCCAGCTGGTGCAGGTCAACAGCCCGCTCGACATGCACATTCTGGGCGAAACGCTCGACGATGCCGTCGGCGAGGCCTTCGACAAAGCTGCCAAAATGCTTGGCCTGCCGTACCCCGGCGGACCGCTGATCGACCGGCATGCTCAAACGGGAAATCCGCAGGCATTTGCCTTCACTATAACGGAAATGCCCGAATTGAATTATTCGTTCAGTGGCGTGAAGACCAACATCCTGTATTTCTTACAGGCCCAGCGGCGACACGACCCCGATTTCGTCGAGCACCACCTCGCCGACCTGTGCGCCAGCATCCAGTATACGCTGGTGGAAACGCTTCTGGTCAAGCTTCGGAAGGCGGCCGCGCAGACAGGCATTCGCCACATTACTATTGCGGGGGGCGTCTCGGCCAACTCCGGACTGCGACAGGCGCTCACGGCAGAGGCCCGTCAGCACGACTGGCACGTTTACATTCCGAAGATGGAATATTGCACGGATAATGCCGCCATGATCGCCATGGCCGCCCACTTCCAGTACCAGGCCGGGCAAGTCGGCGATCTGGCCGTCAGTCCTCAACCACGCCTCCCGTTTTAATAAGGTTTTCGCGCCGGAACCTGCACCGCAAGTGGCGTGTTCGACGTGTACATTGCACATCACCCGGAATGCCGTATCTTTACCTAACTTGTTTTAACCACGTTAGCTGATGAAAAAATTTTCGTTTTTACTGTTCCTGATGAGCCTCTCCTGTGCGCTGGCAGCACAAGGGGTGCTTACGTTCAAAAGCGAAGAGTACAACTTCGGGCAGGTGAAAGAAGGCGATCTGGCCGATCACGAATTTGTGTTTACCAACACCGGTAACCAGCCCATCGTGATCAGTTCGGTGCGCGCTTCCTGCGGCTGCACAACGCCCTACTGGACCAAAGATCCGATTTTGCCCGGCAAAGAAGGCAAGATCAAAGCGTCTTACAACAGCAAGGGACGCCCGGGAAACTTCATGAAGACCATCACCGTTACGTCGAACGCCTCGGAGCCGAACAAGGTGCTGCGCATTCAGGGATCGGTGGTGGACCACCCTGCCTACACTCCGGAACAACTGGCGCAGTCGCCGACCATCACGGTCGAAGCGGCCACGTTACACCTGGGCAAACTGGAAGTCGGCCAGCATGGTACCAAAACCTTCGCGATCCGCAATACGGGCAAAAGCCCGCTGGTCATTAAAGGGCATACCAGTACCTGCAACTGCGTAGAACTGGACGTACCGAAACTGCAACTGGCACCGGGCGAGGAAACGCAGGCACGCCTGACGTACGTGCCCCCTGCGCGGCAGGAGGACCGTCTGATGATCCGCACCAACGATTTGAATACCCCTGAGTTGTCCGTAACTTTACAGGCCGATCTGGTAGAAAGCCTTTCCTCCCAAGGATTGTTGCGCGAAAACAAAGCGGCAGTTCCGTTTAAATAAAGAAATTCGATCCCCCATCACCCCCAACCGCTTCTTGCTAATCAGAAGCGGTTTTTTTGATCAATACCAAACAAACTGATTGTAGTACTATGATTATTGGCGTCCCCAAGGAAATTAAAAACAACGAAAACCGCGTGGCCCTTACCCCGGCCGGCGTGGCCGAACTGGCGAAATACAACCACACGATCTATGTGCAGGCAGAAGCCGGGGCCGGTAGCGGTTTTCCCGACGAGGCGTACGTAGCGGCGGGTGCGCGCATTCTGCCCGACATCGAATCGGTCTACGAAAAGGCGGAGATGATTGTCAAAGTAAAAGAACCTATCGAATCCGAATACAAGCTGATTCGGCAACATCAATTGGTGTTTACGTACTTCCACTTTGCTTCGTCGCAGTCGCTTACGCAGGCCATGCTCGAAAGCAAGGCCGTGTGCCTGGCTTACGAAACCGTCGAGAAAGCGGACCGCTCTCTGCCACTGCTCGTGCCCATGTCGGAGGTTGCCGGCCGGATGGCAGTGCAGGAAGGCGCCAAGTACCTGGAGAAACCGCAACAGGGCCGGGGCATTCTGCTGGGCGGCGTGCCGGGCGTGAAGCCAGCCAACGTGCTGGTGTTAGGCGGCGGCATTGTCGGCACGCAAGCGGCCAAGATGGCGGCCGGACTGGGGGCGAACGTGACCCTGATGGACATCAGCCTGCCGCGCCTGCGTTACCTGGCCGACATCATGCCGGCCAACGTCACGACCATGATGTCGAACGAGTACAACATCCGCGACCAGATTCGTTATGCGGACCTGATCGTCGGAGCGGTACTGATTCCGGGTGCTAAAGCGCCGCATCTGGTTACGCGCGATATGCTGAAAGACATGAAGCCTGGCACAGTACTGGTCGACGTGGCGGTGGACCAGGGCGGCTGCATCGAGACATGCCAGCCGACGACACACGAAAATCCGACGTACGTCATCGACCACGTTGTGCACTACTGTGTGGCCAATATGCCAGGTGCGGTGCCTTACACGTCGACCCTGGCCCTGACGAATGCTACTTTGCCTTACACGCTTCAATTGGCCAACAAAGGCTGGGTACGCGCCTGCCAGGAAAACGAAGAGTTGAAAAAGGGCCTGAACGTGGTGCATGGGCAAGTGGTCTACCAGGGCGTCGCCGAAGCCTTCGACCTGCCGTTCTATCCTGTTAAGGACATCATGGCCACTCAGGTAACCGCCTGATGGGTTCGATTAACACACAAAAAAAGGCCGTTCTGAGAACGGCCTTTTTTTGTGTATGATAATTCTTTTGCTTAAACCGGATGAACGAATCGCCCGAAACCGTAGTACATCACGACGGTCACAATGGCGGCCCAGAAAATGGCACTCACCAGCATATAGCCGACAATTTTTCCTTTAGGGGCACCGAACGAGGCGGCAAGAATGGTTCCGATAATCGGGCTGAATAGCACCGGGGTGAGAAAGGCCACGCCCTGTACGCCCCAACGTGTCCAGATGGTCACAATGCGCCGGTTGCGCGGCGTGAAAAGCTTTTTGCGTTTGCGCTGAGGAAAATATTGCGTCCACAGTTTGCGAAGGCGCTCGCCCAGAAGGGAGAACATGACGACGCTCGTCATCATGCCCAGAACGGTAAACACCAGCGTTTCTCCGAGCGTGAGCCCGGTAGCCAATCCGGTGGTGGGGCCGGCAATGAACTTGACCATGCTGGTCAGGTAAACAGAAACGTATTTTACTAACTCGGATATCATGGCTGCATAGGAGGAAAATGTCTCTACCAACGGCTCTAACGCCTTTCTATTTCCTATATCTACTAAACGCGCAAAAGGTCATCGACATATCGTATTGCGTACTAATTTTTTTCTCCGAACGCCAGGTCGCCGGCATCGCCCAGACCGGGCACAATGTACGATTTGGCGTTTAAGGTAGGATCGACCGCCCCGGTCCAGATGGTGGCTTCCGGCAGGTACTGCCGAACCCAATCAATGCCCGTTTGGGTCGCAATGGCCGCTACTACGTGCAGTTGCTTGGGTTGCCCATACGTATGGATGGTTTCCCAAGCGCGTACCAGCGAACGGCCCGTCGCCAACATGGGATCGATTAGCAGCGTCACCCGGTCCTCGATTTGCGGAGCAGCCACATAGTCCATGTGGATGTCGAAAGAAGCGTCCGAATGAGGTACGCCGCGGTAAGCGGCAATGAAGCCGCTGTCTGCCTGATCGAAGAAATTCAAGAGGCCTTGGTAAAAAGGCAGTGCTGCCCGCAAAACGGGAATTAGCACGGGTGGTGTGTTCATTAGCTGCACTTCACTCTCGCCCAGAGGCGTCGTCACCTTGCGTTCATCGTAAGGCAGCGCCTTCGATAGTTCGTACGCCAGCACTTCTCCTAAGCGCTCCAGATTCCGTCGAAATCGCCAGCGATCCCGCTGTATATCCTTACTACGTAACTCGGCCAGGAAATGGTTGGCTACTGATGCGTGTTTGTTTAAAACAAATACGGACATATAAATTTAAAACGATTCGTTTACAATTGAAACTCAACCTCCTAAAATATTTTTCACCCCCGCGAGACGGTCGATATGCAGGTGAAAATAAGGCACTTCTTCGGCACCGAAGCCCCGGAAAAAACGGGCGATGCCCGGCAATTGACTCCCCTCAAAATCGAAGTACCGGCCCGGCTGCCCTGCGCCGGCATAGCGCCGCAGGCAATCGTCCAGCAAAAAGGTCATACTCCCGTTGTTTCGCCCGGCCGGCGACGAAACGCCGAACAGGTAGATGACGCTATGGCGGTAGACCACCCAGAGCGCCCCGGCCTGAAAATCGCCTTGCGGGGTGTACACTGCCCGCAGGTCGGCGCATCCCTGCGCACAAAGCTGCTGATAAAGCGCGCGCAGCGTATCGTAATGACGCGGCTGCAATACAGACGCTTTTTCGTGCTGAAACCAGTACAGCATGTGTTGCCATGCGTCCGGTCGCGCTTGAATCGACAGCCCGGCCCGCGCTGCCTGTTTCACGCCGGACCGATGCCCTTTCCTGTACTTGGCACGGAGGGTTTCGTAAGGCTGGTCGAGCGAAAGGCGATACGTAGGCAGCGTGCGCCAGACGGCGCGAGGCCAGTCCAAAGGCGGATTGCAGGTATTCACGGTATAGTTCACCCGCCAGTACGGGCGCGTGGCTTCGCGCAACACGGAATTTACTTCGGTGGCGGTGATGGGCTGGCGCGAAAACACGCCGAGCTGCTGCGTAAAGTAAGGCTGATAAAGGTACGGAATGCCCCACTTTCTTCCTGTGGTCAGGGGCAGAACTTTCTGGTACTCACCGTCTTCCTCCCAAACCCAGGCACGCCACTGCGGGCATACGACATCCAGATACCAACTACAACCGTACACCTGGCTATTGCAGGCGGCTTCTATACAATCGTCCCAGCGCTTTTTGTCGATCTGATGCGAGTCGTACCGTTGCCACATTTACGACACCGCTTTTTGTAGAATGGCTTCGTACACATCGCCCCATCCTTCCCATTCGCCCCAGCCCCCCGGCGATTCGTTATGAAAAATGCCCGACAGCCAGCCTCCTGTCTGTTTGACCGCGTCCACAATCTCGCCAACGTGCGCAACGGCCGCGTCGGGAGTCAACTTCATTTTCAGCAGTGTCGCGTCCATAAACGCAAACGGAAAGACCCGCAGCTTGGTCGTTTCTTCTTTGGCCAGGTCGTAAAACAGAAAGGGAGCAGCAAGGCCTGCCCGAAAGCCCGATGTCGTCGCCCACCCCATGGTATAGTCGCCCCGGATGCCCGCCGCCAGCAGATCGCGGTACGTTCGGGGCAATTGCATGCGCAGGTAATGCTGTCGGCTGCGGATGATGGGCTGGTGCACAATCTGCTCCAGGCGTTTTTTCTCCTTAACGATCAGGGCCGCCTTGCTCAGCGATGCGTACGACGGATGAATGCCCAGATCGGCGTGCAGTGCCGACTGCCGAATCAGGCTTTGCAAGGCCGGGTTCTTGTGCGACAAATTTTTGTCGAACGGTCCGTAGTCGCCCAGAAGCCAGAAGACAAAAGGCTTGGTGTGGTACTTTTCGTGCAGACGCCGGAGTTTTTGATGGGTATCGTACGGATCGTGCGTTTTTTGCAGCGCGACGTTGAACCGCGCGCCCAGCATCCGGAAATCGCGCCGCCCCATCGCCGCCAGGGTACCCACGCCCGCCCGGTAGAACCCTTTGTGCTGAAACGCAAATGCATTGTCGATGTCCAGGGTGGTGCGAAACGTGTAGGTCGGCATTTTGCCCAGTTCGGTACCAAAATGGGTTCGCAAATCGGTCAGCAAGCGGCGCACCCAGTGGTTCACCAACGGGTGCAGTTGAAGTTGCTGCTGCACCATCCAACTGGCTTCGGCAGGAAAGCGCCCGTGGGCATCGGGCACAAAGGGGAGGTATTCCTCGTAGCGGCTCACCAGCCAGAACGATGCCGCCAGCGGATCGAACGCCCAACGCCCCCCATCGACCGGAAAAATGCCCGGCACGGCGCCTTCCCACGCAACGGTTTCTATCGCTTGCGGGCGAATGTCTTTTTCCCACAACAGCGGCACGGCCTTCAGAAAAAAGGCTGGCCCCTGATACGCACGGGCGTACACCAGCTTGGGGCCTTCCTTGGCCTGCAACTCGGCCGGCTCGGTCACGTATTCCACAGGGATTCCCAACAGCTCCTCCAGCAGCAAATGGACAATGTACTCGTGCCGGGGGGTGCGATCAGGGATATAGACGTATAGCATTGATATAGGGCTGGTTGAACAAATATAGGAAGGCGTTTCGGCTGTGTGTCTCAAAATTATGCATCCTGCAGAAACCCAAGGAATGGTGTTCGCGTATCAGGTAACTATAACGCAGAAAAAAACAATGAATCCTGCGTTTGATGTGCCCCGTCACACATTACTAAACCCGACGGCACGGCAAGCCCGTTTACATGGGTTATTTCGTGAATTAAACCTAAAGCAAAGAATCATGAAAAAGCAAGTTTTGAAATTTGGTAGCGCCGCTGTACTGGTGGCTGGAATGTTTATGGCAACTTCGTGTACTGAAAGCTCACGCGATCAGGCCTATGACACGACCGAAGAAGTAGCGGACGACATGGAAGATGCCGGTGACAACATGGAGGCGTCTTACAAAGAAGAAAAAGCCGAACTGAAAGCACGTCTGGAAGAACAGGACGATCGCATTGAGCAGCGCATCGACGAGCTGGAAAAGCAAATGGATGGCGCCAGCGCAGAAGCCAAAGCCGAAATGGAGCAGAGCATGGATCGCCTGAAAAAAGCGAAAGACAACGTAGATAGCGAACTCGACGAACTGGAAGCCGCTACCGAAAGCGAGTGGGCTCAGTTTAAATCGCGTGTAAACCAGTCGATTACTGAAATCGACCGTGAGTTTGAAGAAATGGATAACGAGATCGAAGGCTAATCAGCTTTTCGCATCTCCTACCTCACTAGAATCCTCTAAGATCATGTATAATAATCGGTATAGTACGCTGGTGGAAGCAACCAATGCGCTCATGGAGCGTGGCTTCACAGAACAGTTTCAAGTCAACGAAGATGGACGCATGGCGGGCACTGATAAAGATGCTAAAAGTTACGCGCCCGAAAAACTGACCGTGGTAGAGTACCACCGCTTCGAGGGCGAAAGCGCTCCTGAAGATATGTCGGTCATCTACGCGATCGAAACTGACGATGGCACCAAGGGTACACTGATTGATGCATACGGAACCTATGCCTCGGCCGAAGCGGCAGAGTTTATCAAGAAGCTGAAGATCGAGGAAGATCCGGCTTAGAGACGAAATACATGAGAAAAGGCGTCTTCTCCACCCGGGAAGGCGCCTTTTTTGTATCTGGACGTATCATTTTTAAGTCTTAAATCAGGCGACGTAATTGAAGCGGCACCATGTAAAATTCGTCGCCGCGCCTAACGAGCAAATGCACTTTCCGCCCCGACTTGCGCTGGAAATTTTTATAAATCTCCGAGAGTTTCATGGCGGCGGCGGGCATCGCATCCACCAGCACAATCTCATCGTCGGGTACAAGCCCCGCTCGGTCGGCCGCTGATCCCGGAATGACGCTCGATACCACCACGCGATCGAATTGCTCGCCAATGGCGCGTAATTCCAGTCCACTCATGTCGCGCTCGAACGGCTTGTTGATCCGACTCCGGTAAGGCTTAAAATGCACGTACCGCTTAGGGAAGTTGAACGTCACTTTGAAACGATTCAGCACTTCACAGCCCACGTTCCCCTGCCGTCCGCTGTTGCGGTACGCCGCCAGCGCCACCGAATTGGTATCGGGAAACGAGGTGAGCACTTCGTCGAGCTCGCTGCCCCCGATGCGCATTCCTTCCACCCGGCCCAGATGGCCTTTGATGATGCCGCTCAAACCGCGCCCCAGCTCCATGCGCAGGCGCTTTTCGGGCAATTGCAACGGCGCAATCGAGTTGGCATCGAGCAAGAGGGCGTGTCCGGCCCCCGTGTCGAGCAAAACTTTGATGGTAACCGGTGCCCCGTCGACCAGAAGGTCGATGTAGGTATGGGGTTTTTGATTTTCCAGCGTGAGGGGATACGTCACTCCTTTGCGGGGTTCCTTGTAATGCTCAGGCTGGTACAGACAGATTTCTTTGCGCATAAAATTGATTTCCACCACAAACGCGTGGAAAAAATCGCAGCCCAGAATGCCGTGTACCGGCGCGCCGATGTACGAAGAAAGGGCCAGCACGTCTTCTTCCAGCGCCAGAATGTTGTGCAAACGCGCCTGCGAACTGCCCATAAACACTTCGTTGTTCACCGACACGGAGGTCAGCAGACTTTCCCCCTCGCCCATGCCCCCGATGTTGAGCGTACGGACAAAGGGCAACTGCAAAAAGCGGATGGCTTTCGGATCGGTCAGCAGCGTCATGCCTGCGCCTGTATCCAGAATGAAGTTGAGCGTTTCGGAGCCGTTGATTTTAACCGGGACTACAATCAGGTTGTTGTAGGTCTCGAAAGGAATGACAATGCGCTTGCGTCGGTTAAAAAAAGAATTGCTCTGCGCCTGTGCGCTTGCAGCCCACACCAAAGACACCTGGAGCATTGCCAGGAGGCAACAGAACCGATACATCTTTGATCTCATGAGCTTTTCTATTCATTCACATAACGCATTCGCGACGGCGCTTCAGCACCGCCCACTGCCCCAATAACTCGCTGATCCTCAGTTTGGTTCTGGCGTGCAAGAATATTACTTACTTCGTATCGAACCCTCGGGTAAGCTGCCGGTGCTGCCGCAGGTAGAAGTTGGCGTCTTCGTCGCCCAGCGCGACCGCCTTCTGGAAATCCTGCACCGCCCGAGCCGGATTGTCGAGCTGCAGGTACGTCATCGCGCGCCACCGGTAGGCCTCCGGATCTTCCCGAAAGAACAAGATGGCCTTATCAAAATACACAAAAGCTTCTTGAAAATCACCCAATCGGTAGAGAATTTGCCCGCGCAACTGGTAGACGCCAGGCACTTCCTGATCTACTTCGGCCGCGTGACTGCAGTCGGCCAGGGCCAGGTACATTTCTCCCAACCGAAAAAAGCATTGTGCACGATGGACCAACGCCACCGCACACTCCGGCTCCAGCGTCAGCACGCCGTTGAAGTAAGCCAGCGCGTCGCTGTAATGCCGTGCCTTCACCAGCTGAATCCCTTCCCGCATTCGGCGCTCATCTTTTACGTAGCGGGATTCGTTCCTGCCAAAGAGTAGCTTTCCCAGTAAGTAAAAAAATGAGTACATGTGGTAGCAATAGTAAGGTCAACCCGTTTCGGAACCCACCCACAAACCGGGAAAGTGCGAGAAGAATTGTAGTTAAATATAAGGAGATTTCAACGATCCGTACGTGCCTGCGCAGAAAAGTTTTTTCGGCAGATGGGCGGCCGAATTTCGGCACAAATTGAATATTGCCTGTATCTTCACCGGCCTTATGAAAACCGAAGATTTATCCATCGCCGTATTGGGCGGCGGCAACCTGGGGCTGTCCATCGCCAAAGGCGTAGTGCAGTCAGGGTTCGTAGCTGCCGAGCGTGTGCACGTCACGCGTCGCAAGAAACACTTGTTACAAGCGCTGGCCGAAGAAGGTCTTCGCGTCGGCAACGATAACCTCGCCGCGGTACGCGAAGCCGATCTTATCATTCTGGCAGTCAAGCCCAATCAGGTCCGTCCGGTCACGGAAGAAATTCTACCCGCCCTGGACCCGAAGCGCCATGCCCTGATATCAGTGGCCACAGGCGTTTCCATCGAATACATCCGCGAAACCGTCGGAAAAGAACTGCCGGTGTTCCGGGCCATGCCGAACACGGCGATTGCCATTCGGGAGTCGATGACGTGTCTGGCAACCGACCGCCCCGACGACCCCAACGCCGAAACCATCCGTCAGTTGTTCGACCAACTGGGGCGGAGCATTTACATCGACGAGGACCTGATGGCGGCGGCGACCGTAATCGGTGCGTGTGGCATCGCCTACTCGATGCGGTACGTGCGCGCAGCCTCGCAGGGAGGAATCGAAATCGGTTTCGATGCGGCGGTGGCCCAACTGATTGTTTCCCAGACAGTAAAAGGAGCCGCGGCTCTGCTGCTGGCCAACGGACAGCACCCCGAACGCGAGATCGACAAAGTGACGACGCCGCAGGGCTGCACCATCGCCGGCCTGAACGAGATGGAACACCGGGGTTTCAGTTCGGCGCTCATCAAAGGAATTGTGAGTTCGTACCGAAAAATCGGGGACATCGAAGACCGGGTCGAGAAGAAAAAATAGCCCCGTTTACAGGTGGGCGGCCAAGTCCGCCGCCAATTGGTCGAGTTGGGGACGCGCAGCCGTATGCAGTCCCGCTCCCCGAAAGCGAAAGCCGGACCCATCGCCCCGGTGCCGGGGAATTACGTGCAGATGGACGTGAAACACTTCCTGTCCGGCCGCCGCGCCATCCGAAAGCAACAGGTTAATGCCTTCCGCCTCGGGAATCGTTTGCCGGAGAGCTAGGGACAAGCGCTGCCCCACCCGAAACAGATGCCCACCGACATCGGGCGGCAGATCGGCCAACCCGGAAGCATGCTGCAGCGGGACCACCAACAGGTGCCCGGGATTGATCGGGTGAATGTCGAGGAACGCCGCACATTGCTCGTCGCGATAGACCAAGCTTCCGGGCAGGTCGCCCGCCAGGATGCGGCAAAAGATACAGTTCGTTGCCATTGCTGTTACGCTAATTTGCAGACCGACACGCTTCTCATTTTCGTCAAAAATCCGGTACTGGGGCAAGTAAAAACCCGGCTGGCACGCACCCTCGGCGACGAGCGGGCGTTGCAGATTTACCGACGTCTACTGGCACACACGCTTGCCATCACCGCCCCGCTCCCCTGCCGCAAGCTGGTTTTCTATGCCGACTACATCGCTCCTGGCGATCTCTGGGCGCAGGCGGGTTACGAACAGAACCTGCAGGCCGACGGCGATCTGGGACAACGCATGCACGCGGCCTTTCAGACTGCCTTTGCGGCGGCGGCCCCACGCGTCGTCGTCATCGGAAGCGATTGCTGGGAACTGACCACCGCGCACCTGGAAGAAGCCTTTCAACGACTTCGTACGCACGAGGCGGTGATCGGTCCTGCGCACGACGGTGGCTATTACCTGCTGGGGCTGCAACGGGCCATTCCTGCGCTGTTTGCTCACAAAGCCTGGAGCACAGCACACGTCCTGCCGGACACCTTGGCTGACCTGACACGCCTGCAACTCCGCTATGCGCTGTTGCCCGCCCTCTCCGACGTGGACGAGGCCGCCGACCTGCCGCCGGAGCTGCGCTTTAGTCCTGGTGTTGACTGACGGTTTCTTTCAGGAACTCCAGGAAGGGGGCAGCAAATTCGCGGCGACGCAGCGCAAATTCTACCGTGGTTTTCAGGAAGTCCAGCTTGTTGCCAATGTCGTAGCGCTTGCCTTCGATGGTGTGGGAGTAGATGCACTCGCGTTTCAGCAAAATGCGCATGGCATCGGTCAGTTGCACTTCGTTGCCCTTGCCCCGGGGGGTTTGTTCCAGGGTTTTGTAAATCTCGGGCGTCAGGATGTACCGCCCGGCAATCGCCAGGTTCGACGGCGCCTGGTCCGGTGCAGGTTTTTCGACCAGGTCGGACACCTCCATGATGTGATCGGCCAGCGGCTTCCCGCCCACAATGCCGTAACGCGACACTTTATCGTGCGGCACCTCTTCGACCGCCAGCACGCTTGCCTTGTACTGTTCGTAAATGTCGATCAGTTGCTGGGTGACGGGAATGACCGAACTCATGACGGTATCGCCCAGTAGCACCGCAAACGGCTCGTTCCCCGTGTGAAAACGGGCGTAGTAGATGGCATCGCCCAGGCCCTTGATCTCTTTCTGCCGCACGAAGTGGATGTTGGCCATGTCGCCCAGCCGGCGAATCTCGTTGTAGAGGGCTTCGTCTTCTTTTTCTTCCAGACGCGCTTCCAGCTCGAAATTGCGGTCGAAGTGGTCTTCGATGGCCCGTTTGCCTTTTCCGGAAATGATCAGAATGTCTTCGATTCCCGAGTCGACTGCCTCTTGCACCACGTATTGAATGGTGGGCGTATCGATAATGGGCAGCATCTCTTTGGGTTGTGCTTTGGTAGCGGGCAAAAAGCGGGTTCCCAGGCCAGCGGCAGGAATAACGGCTTTACGAATCATATGAGTGTGAGGAGGATAGGTGATACAAAAGGCTGCGCAGCGCCCTACTCAGGTGGCAGTGCAGTGGTGTTAAAAAACGTACGGTTTGATTACGCGCGCGTTGATGCGTTTCAGTGCGACGACCAGTTTGTTCAGCACTTCGTCGTTGTGGTACATCCCGATGATCGAACCGCCCGAGCCCGTAAACTTTGCGGAAGCACCGCAGCGCCGCGCCGTTTCGACCAACTCCATGTTGCTGTCGCTGATGTTCATGATTTTGCAGCGCAGGTCAAAATTCCGGTCGATCAACTCGTGCAGGGTGTCGTAGTCGCGCTCCAGAATGGCGTTGCGCCCACGTTCGGTGCCTTCGGCCAGTTGCCCCAGCGCCTCCAGCGTTTGCGGATCGCCTTTTTCGTAACGTTGCCGCACGTCGTTCAGCACCTTGCCCGATTCTTTCCCCAGGTCGGTCTTGTAAGCAATGTACAGCGGGGGAAGTAACCGGGGGTCGAGGCGTTCGTAGCGGCCCCGCCCGGTGCGCTCAATCAGTTCCTTGTCGAAGTCCATGTACACACATCCCTCGTAGGCCTGAATGACGCGATCCTGCAAACCGGCGTTGATGCCCAGCTCGTCTTTTTCGGCTGCCAGCACCAGCGAAGGCACCACTTCGAGCGGAATCTCGACTTCGTAAAACTGCATCAGCGCCCGCATCGTCGCCGTCACAATGGCACTGGAGCCGGCCAGCCCGATCTGACGCGGGATGGACGAACCGTAGCGAATGGTGAAGTTGCGGTTGCTTAGCCGCAGGTGGTTCTGCTCACAATACTCCACAAACTTCCGGATGGCGGCTTTGATCAGACGCGATCCACCATAATAGCCGGTCAGCGACACCGATTCGACCAGGTGGTACACGTTGCGGTACAGATTGCGATCTTGTTCCTGCGGCTCAATGTGCAGTTCAGGA
Source organism: Catalinimonas alkaloidigena (assembly GCF_900100765.1). NCBI lineage: Bacteria > Pseudomonadati > Bacteroidota > Cytophagia > Cytophagales > Catalimonadaceae > Catalinimonas > Catalinimonas alkaloidigena. The sequence continues at coordinate 295,119 of NZ_FNFO01000010.1, forward strand.
GTCTGGTACAGCGACACGTGCGCGCCGAAGTTGCGGACAATGATGGAAATGGTTTTTCCAAAGTAACCATCGGAAGGATTGCCCAGTAAGCCTGCGCGGGCATAGGCTCGCGATTCTATGATCATGTGGGTAAAAGTAATGGATTGAGACTAGCGCGTCGAGATTCCTTTGGCAGGTGCGGGCCACGCACGGGTGCCAGAGCAACTGCGCTCGCGGCGGACGGTGGGTAATTTACCTGTACAGAGTGTCCCAAACGACTTTTGTAATCGGGCGGCGTGAGATTTTCCGTGCGCCCGTCATCAGAAAAAACCATCCCTCTCTCGCCCTACATGCCGGGTCGCAGCGGGTTTTATACAAGACGATGCCTCCGCTTCGGCATAACGTCCGGAACAGAGGCATCGCAGGGGGCTCGGTCTTGAGCGGCCGGATGGAAAGTATCAAATCAATGCACAAGCGGCGGTGCTAGTAACACTGCCCGTGCTCGATGATGTAGACAATTTCGTTCAGGTCTCCTCGCTCCTGTGCAATTTGACGAATGCGGTCCGTCAGGACTTCGTACGAATGCACGATGAAGCTATTCTCCAGATCGGTCAGGTACTGCGCATGCGGATCGTGGCGGGTTGGGTACTCGCTGGGGTCGCGCATCTTTTCTTCCAGGCACACGCTGGGATAGCACTCGATGTACTCCCGAAGTTCGGGTGACAGACGCGTGATGTTGACGATTTCGTCGCAGGTCAACAGGCTAAAAATCAGTTCGTGCGGATCGGGCAAAGGACCCAATTCGTCGAAATAATCATCGTAAAAGGTATTTTTCAAGGCTTTCTCCGAAGTTTCCTTGATCACTTCGAGGGAACGAAAAATGTAGTAACTCTGCTCGGCAATGGCTTCGTAGCGGGCCAGCCGCAACTTGGTTTTGGCCAGTTGGCTGGGACGCGTATGACGCCCGTTGAGTTGCTGCATCAGATCTACCTTCTGGTTACCCGCCTGAACGTATATATCAAAGATAAAGTGAATGAGATTCATTCGATTGAGGTTTATGGATGCAAGTAAGCGATCGTTTCTTTCTCCAAAAAGTCCAACGGAAGACGGAATGCATTTGTGTAATGTTGCCTCCCAAACCCCGGGATCAACTACCGGCACAGTGCTTCTGTTTTCTTGTAAACTTTCAACCGCCACGCTGCCAAAAAATCGGTTTCAGCGATGCAACGATTAGGAGAGAGGTTGTTTAATTGAGCGTAAGAGCTTAGTGAAGGGGTGAGTTCTTACAGTACTCACAAGTACGCAAGTAATTAGGGAATAGCCAGTGCTTTTCGGTGACTTACGACGGATTTTCGACGAATTCTCTGTAGCGCCACACCGCCACGATTTCTTGGCAGTTTTATGATTTTTGTCCGAAAAGTACCTCAATCGAGGGAGTTGCAGGTGCAGCAGGGATTGGGTGCGCTCCCGAGTCAGGGCGGTAGTGCGTTACGCCAACCACCACGCGCTCACCGTGTTGCAGTTTTGTGGCTTGCGCAGTCCGCGCCTCTTGCAGCGCCTGGGCAAGTTTGCCTTGCTGTACATACGCAAGCCAACCGCCGCCGTCCTGCACCGTGCAAAACAACGCCCAGGCGCGGGTAATCAGGGCATCCGTAAGGTATTCCAGGTAATAGGCCCCCGCGGCCGGGTCCGCCACTTTGTCCAGATAACTTTCGTGCTTCAGAATGCTGGAAACGTTACGTGCCAGCCGAAATGGGCGGCTGTCCACCGATTGCCCTTCAACCGACGTGTAAGGCAGAACGGTTAATGCCTGGCAACCGCCCAGCACTGCCGCCATGGCTTCGGTCGTATGCCGAAGGAGATTCACGTAAGGATCGGCAACCGTTCGGGTCCATTCGGAAGTACGGGCGTGTAGAAACAACCGAACCTCACCAGGTACCGTCTGGTAAGCGGCCGCCAGCGTGTGCCACAGCCAGCGAAACGCGCGCAGTTTGGCAATTTCCAGCAAGTAGGCCGGCCCGATGGCGACACGGGCTTCTACCTGCCGGAAAAACGTGGCGGTTTCGACACCCGCCTCCTCCAGCCATCCACGATAGACCAGCGCTTCACTGAGCCCGAAGGCAATCTCCTGCACGGCGGTGGCACCGGCATGCTGGTACGCACGCAGGTCGACGGTGTGCGGGCAGAATGCCACCGAGTCGGCAAAGGTCTGGTGCAGTCGGGCAACCTGGTGGGCAGCATCGCCCGGCAGCGGTCCTCCGCCCAGGGTCTGGTGCAGGCCGGTATAGTAGACCGACCCTTTCAGGGCACTCCACGCCGGGTAGTACCGCTGTACGTAGGCAATGACCGCTTCCGGAGCGTTGGTGTAAAAGCTGACCGGCACCTGATTCAGGTTAATACCCGCCAGCAACGACCGCAGATCGGTCTGCGACGATACCCGGAGGGCCAGCCCCTCGGCACCGGTGGCCAGCGCCGCTTCGAGGGCCGAGCGGTCCAGCGTTCCGTCGCGGGCATCGAGCTCTTCGCGGTTGACCCACCCGGCCGCAGGCATCTGCGTGGCCAGTTGGCGGAGGTAGCCGAACTGCTGCATGTGTTCCTGGGTAAAGTAAGGCGGCACGTCAAAGTCGTCGCCAAGGTGCCAATGCAGTTGTGCAGGGGTCTTACCTTTAAGTTCGCGACGCGCCCGCTCGGCCCATTCGCCGTACGAAAGGGCCTCAAAAGCGGTCGTATCCAAGCCGGTGGTAGGGGTGGAAGCCATAAGGCCAAAGCTACGAAATTCTACCTCGGCAGCGCGCCTCTCCGCTCCCCCAATCCGGGTGATGGAATACTGGCCGTCGGGCCGTAACATTGACTTTTTATTTCCCATCGCTTACCTTCTCTCTGTGCTTTACACGCGTGTGCATCGGGATACGTGGGCTTCACAACATGTCACTGAAAAACCTTCTGTTCTGGCTGTGGTGCGGGCTGGCCTCGGCGGCGGTCGGCCAGAGTTATAATTTCACCAACTACTCGGTAATCGACGGGCTGGCGCAGTCGCAGGTGACGCGCATCGCGCAAGACCGGCGGGGCGACCTCTGGCTGGCTACCCAAGGCGGGGGCGTGGACCGCTTTGACGGCCTCGAGTTCTATAACCTTCGCAAGCAGGACAGCCTGCCCTCCAACTTCGTGCTGGACGTGGCAGAAGATCACGCCGGCCAACTCTGGTTTGCGACCAGCAACGGCCTGGTTGCGTACGACGGGCGGCGCTTCGGCCCGATTTTCTTCCAGGATACGACGGTGACCCGCCTGCTCGAAGACACCGCCCACCAGCTCTGGGTCGGTACTACCGAAGGCTTGTTTGTACTCGACAGCGCGCGGCAAACGGTTCGCGCCGTACACACGGCCGCCACAGACGAGAAGGCCCCGGTACGCTCCCTGTTGTTAGACGCGCAAGGTCAGGTGCTGGTCAACTTCCCGCAGGAAGGGCTGTTCCGCTACTGGGAAGGCCAGCTGAAACCAGTCGTGCTCAGCAATGCAGAGCGGGGCTACATCCAGGCGGTGTTGCTGGACCGCACGCAAAAGCTCTGGCTGGGCACCACCACGGGCATCTACGTGCAGCAGCCAAATGCATCCTTTCAACAGGAACATTTTTTCCCGACCCACGAGATTGAGGAAGATACGGCCGGTAATATCTGGTTTGCCACCAGCCGGGGTGTTTTCCGGCAGCGGGCTCACGCCTTCGTGCGCATCGACGATCCACTCAACGGGGCCTACGTCGAAGATATTTTTTGCGACCGCGAGGGCAACGTCTGGCTGGCGTCGTCGGGGGCCGGGATTTACAAATTTATGGGCGATCGGTTCGCGTTTGTCGACCACACCAACGGCCTGCCCCACGACGTGGTAATGACCGTGAACAAAGACACGGACGGGGCCTACTGGTTTGGTACTTCGGCCGGTGGGGTATCGCGCCTGCAAGACGGTGAAATCGAGCACTTTTCGATGGCCGACGGGCTGGGCAGCAATGCCATCAATTGCAGCGTGCTCGATTCGCTCGGGCAGATCTGGTTCGGGACACGCGGCGGGGGCGTCAGTCGGTTCGATGCGGCTACGGGTCGGTTCATCACGTACGCTGCCGACGACGGTCTGGCCTACCGGGTGGTGTACTGCGGCCTGCTAGACGCCGACCGCAAACTCTGGTTCGGGACACACAACGGCCTCAGTGTCTTTGAGAACGGCACGTTTACCTCGTTTGGCGCGGGCGAAATCACCGGCATCCGTTCGCTCTGCCGTTGGGAAAACGACGCGCTGCTGGTGCAATCGGAACAAGGCTTTTTCGTGTTCCGCGACGGTACGTTTACGCGCCACCCCCTCTCCGAACAAATGCCCCACACCGACATTCTGTCGATCATTCAGGGACCGGCGGGCGACTTCTGGTTCGCACATTACGGCGACGGCGTGTTCCGCTACGATCCGGCTTCCGGACGACTCCAACAGTACACCGAAGCCCAGGGCCTGACGTCCGGCCTGATCTTCAGCCTCGTCTTTGATTACCAGGGCAATCTCTGGACCGGGACCGAACGAGGGCTGGACCGCCTCCGGTTCAACCCCGATCACCAACTTCAGCAGGTCACGCACTACGGCGTGGCCGAAGGTTTTCTGGGGGTAGAAGCCAACGAAAAGGCCGTGTACCTGGACGACGACAGCACGCTCTGGTTCGGGACGATCCGGGGGGTGTACTGCTACCATCCCGGGTATGATATTCAGAACGGCACCCCGCCCGTCACGACGCTGACCGATCTGCTGCTTTTCTACCAACCGACCGACCTGAGTCCCTGGTCCGATACGCTGGCGGGCTGGTATCCATTTCCGCGGGGGCTGTCGCTGCCCTATCACCAGAACCACCTGACCTTCCGTTTCCGGGCGACGAGCCTGGCCGACCCGAAGGGGGTGCGTTACCGGTTTATGCTGGCCGGATTCGACAGTGACTGGTCGCCCGCCCATGCCCAACAAGAGGCTGTCTACGCCAACCTGGCGCCGGGCGATTACACGTTTCTGGTCGAGGCGGCCAACGCCGACGGGGTCTGGAACCGGACGCCGCAGCGGTTTTCGTTTCAGGTACGCCCTCCCTTCTGGCACACGGTGTGGTTCTACCTCCTGATGGCGGCGGCGACGTTCCTGCTGCTGTGGTTGGTCTACCGGTACAGCATCCGCCGCAAGTTGCAGGAAGTGCTGGCCCTGGAACAGGCCAAAACCGAAGCCGTGGAACGAGTCCGCAAAGAACTGGCCCGCGATTTTCACGATGAACTGGGCAACAAACTGGCCGGCATTACGGTGCTTTCCAGCCTGTTGCGAGTCAAGCTCAACGGTTCGGCACGCGGCGAAACCGACCATCTGCTGGGACAGATCGAAGATTACTCAACGTCATTGTTTAAAGGCACGAAAGAGTTTGTCTGGGCCCTCGATCCGAAAAGCGACCATTTCGAAGAGATGATTACCTACCTGAAAGATTTTGGCGAGCAGTTTTTCGCCCATACGCCCGTTACGTTTGTGGTGAAAGACGATCTGCTGAACGAGGCCAGTGCGGTGGTACTGCCGCCCGGCTGGAGCCGCCAGATCATCCTGATTTTCAAAGAAGCGATGACCAACTGCCTGAAACACGCCCAGGCGCAGCACGTCTGGCTCGACGCGGCCATTACCGACGGCACGTTGCGCATCCGCCTGACCGACGACGGCGTTGGCATGGCACAACCGGCAGGGTTTCAGGGCAATGGCCTGAAAAACATGCAACACCGCGCCAAAGGCATCCACTGCCGCGTGTCGATTGCGCCGCCGACCGGCAGCGGCACGCGCGTCACCTTTTCGGGCCACATCCCCCAAAAGAGGTGAGGCAACTCCCGTACAGAACTCGTAACTTCCCTTACTCCTACCATCTCCTCGCTATGATCGATTACCGAACTCGTATTACCATTGTCGAAGACAATGTCCCCCTGAAAGATGCGTTTGCCATCATGCTGGCCAGCAACGAAAATTACTACGTCACCAATACCTACACCAATTGCGAAGCGGCCCTCCGCAACCTGGAAGTCGACGCGCCCGACATCGTCCTGATGGACCTGAAACTGCCGGGCATGAGCGGCATCCAGGGCATTGCCAAGATCAAGCGGATTCGCCCCGAAACCGAAATTCTGGTGATTTCGGTCTACGAAGACAGCAAGCAGGTCTTCGACGCATTGTGCGCCGGGGCGTCGGGCTACATTACCAAAAACACAGGGTACGCCGAGTTGCTCGGCGCCATCGAAGAGTTGCTGAATGGGGGGGCGCCCATGAGTGCCAAGATTGCCAGCCTGGTGGTGAAGTCGTTTCAGCGGAATCAGGATACGCCCCTCACCCCCAAAGAAACCGACGTTTTGTTTCACCTGGCCAAAGGCAAAACCTACGCCGCCATCGCCGACGCACTCTCGGTGAGCAAAGAGACGGTCAAAACTCACGTGAAGCACATTTACGAAAAGCTACACGTTTCGAATAAATCGGAGGCGATTCAAAAAGCCATGCACCAGAAACTTATTTAGCCTCCCACCTGTCTTTCTCATTATGCCTCAAAGCCTGCCCAAAACGCAGGCTTTTCTTTTTTTTACTTCACTCATCACCAAGGCCTTATCTAACGGATCAACTCAAAAATCCCCTCAAAAAGGGGATCAAATCAAAGACAGATCCATCCATCAAAAATCACGATTTGTCGTGATGTACGCGCGGCTTGTTTTAGAGACTTTTGCTTAGGTAGGGAGGCTCTCTCTAACTCTTTCGACACGCCCCGCTTTTTAGCGAACAGCAGCCGTTCGGGATTTCCCCCCTTCTGATTCTTTTCTCCAACCTTATCTGGTCTTATCCTTATGAGTAAACATGTACGCATGGTATTGGCCTTGCTGATGCTGACCGCTCCCCTGTGGGATGTCTGCGCGCAAAGCCGACGCATTTCCGGTACGGTGGTTTCCGTTTCCGACGAACTCCCCCTCCCCGGCGTGAACGTGACGGTCAAGGGCACGACCCAGGGCACCATCACGGACGTAGAAGGACGTTATGTGCTCGAAGTACCCGCCGATGCTGAGACGCTGGTGTTCAGCTTTGTGGGCTACGAGTCACAAGACATTCCGATCAACAACCGCACCGTCCTCGATGTCTCGCTGCAGGAAGACATTGCGCAACTGACCGAAGTGGTGGTAACGGCCAACGCCATTGAGCGGGAGCGCCGGGACCTGGGCTACAGCGTGGCGACGGTCGAGGGCGAAAACCTCACGCGAGCGCGTGATCCGAACGTGCTCAGCACCTTAGCAGGTCGCGTGGCGGGTGTGCGGGTGCAAAGCCAGTCGGGTACGCCCGGTGGCTCGGTGCGGGTGCAGATCCGCGGGGCGAAGTCGCTCGGAGCGTCGCCCAGCGAACCGCTGTTTGTGGTTGACGGCATGCCCATCAACAACTCGTCGTACGGCGGCACGCGCAGCGACGTCATCAACGGCGGGAACGACTGGGGCAACCGGGTCGGCGACCTGAACGCCGACGACATTGCATCGGTAAGTGTGCTGAAAGGGTCGGCCGCGGCCGCCCTGTATGGTTCCCGCGCGGCCAACGGCGCGGTGATCATCACCACCAAACGCGGCAGAAAGGGCACCAAAGCCCAGGTATCGGTCAACTCGACGGTGCGTTTCGACAACGTCCTGAAGCTGCCTGATTTGCAGAACGAATACGCCCCCGGTAACTTCGGCCTGTACGACGACAACCTGGCGGCGGGCTGGGGTCCGCGCATTTCCGATGTGCAAAACCAGCGCTTCCTCGACTACAAAGGCGATTCGATTCAGTTGCGCGCCTATCCCGACAACCTGCGTGACTTTTTCCAGACGGGCCGCACACTGCTGAACAACGTGGCGATCAGCGGGGCGAACGACGCCATCAACTACCGGTTCAGCTACACCAACACCGACCAGAAGGGCGTGATCCCCTACTCGGGCCTGAAGCGCAACAACTTCTCGCTGAACGCGGGCGGTAAACTGTCGGACAAGATTTCGACGCAGGCAACGGTGCAGTACATCCGCACGGAGGCGTTCGGGCGGCCGCGTCAGGGCAGCAACGACCCCAACATTCTGATCAGCTCGCTGTACCTGCTGCCGCGCACGTACGACATGCAGGAGCTGCGCGACAACCAGTTCGACGAAAACGGGGAGCCGCTGGGCATCAACACGAACCAGACCTCGAACAACCCTTACTACGTCGCCCAGTACAACCAGGTCTCGAACCGGGTCGAGAACGTGATCGGGCGCGGCGAGGTCAGCTACACGCCCGTTGACTGGATCACCCTTTCGGCGGCGGCCGGGACCAACTTCTTTTACGAAGACCGCCTCAACATCGTCACGAAGGGCACCAAGGGCAACCTGAACGGGCAGTTCACCACGCAGGACATTTTCCGGCGGGAAGTGCAGACCGACCTGATCGCCCGCATCAACCGGCAGCTTTCGAGCGACCTGACGCTGAACGTGATTCTGGGCCACCAGATCAACCAGCGCTCTTTCCGGCGCAACCGCCTCAACGCACAGCAGCTGAGCGTGAAGGGCCTCTACAATTACGCTAACGCGGCCAACGTAGCGTCCGAAAACCGCCAGAGCCTGCAACGGCTCTACGGCGTGTACGGCGACATCAGCCTCGACTACAAAGGCTGGTTAAACCTGAACGTAACGGGCCGGAACGACTGGACATCCACCCTGCCCAAAAGCAACAACTCGTATTTCTACCCGTCGGTGAACACCAGCTTCATCTTTACGGATGCGCTGAAATTACAGAACGCGATTCTGTCGTACGGCAAGCTGCGCGCCAACTGGGCTAACGTGGGGAGCGACACCGATCCCTATCAGTTGCTGTTCACCTACCAGCCGGCGGCCGATCTGTTCACGCAGTTCCTGAGCAACAACACCTTTCCGCACGGGGGGCAACTGGCCTTCCAGGGACCGATCACCATCCCGCCGGGCGATAACCTGAAGCCTCAGAACCAGGTGGAATGGGAAATCGGGACGGAGCTGGGCTTCTTCGACGGGCGCATCACGCTGGAAGCGAACTACTACGACCAGCGGACGGAAGACCAGATCATCGCCGTGTCCATCCCGCAGTCGACCGGCTTCGACAACAAGTTCATCAACGCCGGCACGGTGCAGAACCGCGGCTTCGAGGCATTGCTGGCCGCCAATCCGTTTCGCTCCGAATCGGGCTGGAGCTGGGACTTCCTCGTCAACTTCTCGACCAATCGCCAGACGGTGAAAGATTTGCCACCTGACCTGACGGACTATAACCTGACATCTGGCTTCAGTGGCCTTTCGGTGCGGGCCGCGCCCGGCGAATCGTTCGGCCTGTACGGCAACGACTGGCAACGCGACCCCAACGGCAACATCATCATCAACCCCAACAGCGGCCTGCCCCTGGCGGGCGACGGGCGCGAGCGGCTCGGCAACATTTTTCCCGACTGGATGATGGGCATCAACAACACGCTGACTTACAAGGGCATCAGCCTGGGCTTTCTGGTCGACATCCGGCAGGGCGGTGTGATCTTCAGCCGGACGGTGCAGGGGCTGCGCGGCAGTGGCCTGGCGGCAGAAACGCTGGTCAACCGCGGCGAAACGTTCGTGGTTCCTGGCGTACTGGCGCAACAGGACGCAGGCGGCAATGTATCGTACGTTCCTAACACGGTGCCCGTGCCCAGCATGCAACAATTCTGGGAAGCCTGGACCGATAACTCCATCACGTCGACGGGCATTTTCGATGCGTCTTACATCAAATTGCGGGAGATCCGCCTGGGCTACACCCTGCCCACAGCGTTGCTGAGCCCCACGTTCATCAAGAAAGTGGACATCGGCGTAGAGGCGCGTAACGTCTGGATCATCAAAGATCACGTGCCGCACATTGACCCGGAATTGAATTTCTTCGGCAACAGCCTGAACGGCGAGGGCGTCGAGTTCTACAGCGTGCCGTCCACCCGCTCGATCGGTTTCAACGTGCGTGTTACTCTCTAACCCAACTCCTTGACTTTCATGAAACGATATACCCTAGTTTTTACTTTCCTGGCCCTGATGGGACTGTCCACGGCGTGTCAGGACGATTTTCTGGACGTAAACACCGATCCTAACGAGGCCTCGGAAACCACACCCGATCTGCTGTTCACGTGGGCGGCCAACAACTTCTCGAACAACCGCACGGTCGACTACGGCATTTCCGGTGCGTTCTGGTCGCAGATCTGGTCGGCAGGTGGCTCGCTCACGTTCTCCACGTTTACCAACCCGGAACGCTACATCATCAGCATCTTCACCAACGGCAATACGTGGCGCTCTCATTACCGCGAGGTGCAGAAAAACCTGGTGTTGGCCGAGGACATTGCGCGCAACAGCAACCCGGCGAACCCGAACGCCATTGCACAGTGCATGATTTTCCGGGCCATGACGTATTACCACACCACGCTGATGTGGGGAGACGTGCCTTACTCGCAGGCGGTTGATCTGGACGGGCAGGAACTTCAGACGGACTTTCCGGAATTCGATCCGCAGGAGCAGGTACTGAACGGCGTCATCACGCTACTGGACGAGGCGGTCACCCTGATCGACCAAGGCAGTGAAGTGCCTCCCATCAACGACCTGATTTACGGGGGCGACATGACGCTGTGGCGGGAGTTTGCGCGTTCGCTGAAATTCCGCACGCTGATGACGATGGTCGACAAAGACGCTTCGAAGGCGTCGGCCATTCAGCAGATGTTGCAGGAAGGCGGCATGCTGTCGGAAGATGCGGCGTTTCCGTTCTACAATACTCCTGGCAACCAGAATCCCATTTATCGGGTGATCAACGAGTTTACCAGCGGTCGTAACTTCTGGTACATCGCACCGAAAACGATGGTCGACCTGATGCTGGCCAGCGACGATCCGCGTCTGCCGATCTACTTCCGTCCCGGCGACGATGCCCCGGCCGACGTCTACATCGGGGTCGCGCCCGGCGCGAACGGCACGACCGAAACGGCCGTCATCAACGAAGGCATCATTCCCCCCGATTTTCCCGATGTATTGTTCTCGGTTTCGGAACAGCTCTTTCTGGAGGCCGAGGCCGAGGCGCGTTTCAACAACGACCTGGAAGCGGCCGACGCTACCCTCCGCGAAGCCGTTGCCACCAACATGGCCTACTGGGACGTAGCCGACGCCGATGCCCAGGCTTACGTCGATGCGATGCCGGCCCTGAGCACGGGCGACCTGACCGCCGCCCGGACGACCATCGAGCGGGAATTGTGGCTTAGTCTGCAACTGCGACCGTTCGAGGCCTGGACGCACTGGCGGCGGGGTCTGGAAGTGCCGCAACTCGAACTGCCGGAAGGCACCTCGGCCAACGACATCATCCGTCGCCTCCCCTATCCGCCCGACGAACTCGCGGCCAATCCGAATGCGCCGGACGTGATTCCGGTCGATCAAAAAATGTGGTTCGATCTTTAAGCCTTTCCTGTTATGAAGAATATCGCTTTTCTGTTGTCGGCCGCGCTGTGCCTGGGGCTTATGTCCTGCGAACAGGACTACGACAACGCCCTAGATTTTTCGAATACCCATCCGGCCTACGTCGACTTTCCGTCGGGTAGTACGCTGAACGTTGCGGCGGGTGGCACCGGTACGGCCACGGTCGAATCTCCGGCGACGCCGTATCGTGAGGCGACCGTCAGCTGGGAAATCACCGGTGCCTTTACGGCCTCCGGCTCGCTTACCATTCCGGCGGGGGCGTCGAGTGCGGCGCTCAGCTATGCCGTGCCGGACACAAACAACCTCACGTTCAACGCGGCCGGACAGGCACAGGCGACCCTCACTCTGACGTCGGTATCCGAAGGGTTTGTGCTGGGGCAGGGTGGTCACTTCGAAAACAGCACCCAAGCCAAAAACTCGTTTCTGAGTCGGCCCATTGTGATTACGAAACCCTGAGTTGTTTTATAAAAGCGGTAGGGCCTCCGGGTCGTACCGCTTTTCCTTTTTGACTGGCGGGCAACCCGACCGGCAGCGGCTTGCGTATGCAACTCCATGCGACGTACTCACCCGCTTCTTCGCCTGGCCGGACTCACTACCCTGGTGGGCGGTCTGATGAAACTGTTCGACCATCCGGCCGGCGCGCTCGTGTTTTCCATCGGTTTTGCGGCCGTGCTAGTCCTGCGCGTCTGGCGGGTGTGGCATCGCCCGGGGCGGAAAACCCTCACGCACGTGTTGTTTCTGTTGTCGGTGGTCGGCTCACTTACGGCCCTCTACTTCTGGTACGAAGGCGTGGGCTACGCGCGTCTCTTCCTGGGCCTCAGCGCCCTCTGCACCGGAATCCTCAGCATCAAAATTGACCTGGATCGCTGGATCGGGCGGGAAAACACACGGACGCTGTGGCACACGGCCCGCAAGGTTAGGTGGCTGGAACTGTTGCGACGCCTTTAATTGCCGGCACGGGGTGCGTATTTGTTTTCGACCTCCTGCCAACTGAGGTCGCTCGTTTTCTGCACCAGCACCGCATTGATCGGGGTTAACAGTGCGCTTCCGGCAGGCACCAGAAAGCTGGCGTAACCGGACGTAAATTGCTGGGACGAGAGATTGACCTCGGACGTGAGGTCTTGTTCGAGAAGGTAGTAGCGCGTGGCCGTCCGGTCGTGCAAAAATCCTTCGATCGTTTCCTTTTCCACATCTTGCAACGCGTCCTGAGGATTGGCGTAGGGCGTGTAGTCCACGCGACGCGCCTGTAAAAACTTTTCGCCGGTAGAACCGCCGACGACGCCCAACTTCATGGTTTTCAGTTCCGACAGTTTCACTTCGCCGTTGCCCATCAGGCCGGTCGTGAGCGAAGAGGTGACACTCGCCGTAAAAAGCGAGGTGAGCACCAGCGCCAGAAATACCCAGACAAACGTCACGATCTTGCCGCCCGTCGTCACCGGCGCTTTGTCGCCGTACCCGACGGTCGTCATGGTGATGGCCGACCACCAGATGCCGTCGCCCAGCCCCGAAAACCCTTTCCGGAAGGCCTCTTCGTTCGTGGGTTTCTCCAACAGCCAGATGATGACGCCAATCAGGGCCAGCACGCAAAAGACGGATAAAAACGCTTTCAGAAAATCGGCAGAAAACACAATGGACAGGAGCATGCTCAACTGCGTTTCGGCCCCGCCCGGCACGGCCATGCGCACTTCGTAAAGATGATACGGCTGGGTGAACTGCACGCGGTGCAGCAAATCGGCAGAAGGCGTAAGCGGCGTCAGGCCGACCTGAACTTTCCCTGCGGTCAGGGCTTCGATCAGGTCCGCTTCGCTGTAGGCCTTGAGTTGGTACTCTAATTTTAATTCGTCTGCCACCTGGTCCCACCGGTCCACACTCAGTCCGGAAAAGGTGCCGTCCGGCTCACGAATGACGTACGGTGGCTTTTCGGCTACGCCGACTTGCAGAGGCGTAGTAACTGGCCGGTTCGTGGAATCGGGTGCGGAGGCAGGGGCCTGAGCGTACCCCAGGTGCCACGCAAAAAGAAGAACAAAGGCAAGAAGGAAACGATACTGCATGCACAACCAAACCAAAAAGAGGCGCCGGTTCTGACCAGCGCCTCTTTAGAACAAACGTACTTAGGTGTTGACAATCTCCCCACCGTTGGGGTGGATCACCTGCCCGGTGATGTACGAGGCGTCGTCGCACGCCAGAAATACATAGGCCGGGGCCACCTCGCTGGGCTGGCCGGGGCGCTTCATCGGCACGTTTTCGCCAAACTTGTCGACCTTCTCTTCCGGAAACGTCGACGGAATCAGCGGGGTCCAGATCGGCCCGGGGGCTACGGCGTTCACCCGAATGTTTTTCTCGGCCAGTTTGCTCGACAGCGAACGGGTAAACGCGACAATGGCGCCTTTGGTCGAAGAGTAGTCGAGCAGACCCGGGCTGCCCCGGTAGGCCGTCACCGACGTGGTGTTGACGATGCTGTCGCCTTCGCGCAGGTGTTCCAGCGCGGCGCGGGTCACGCGGAAATAAGCAAAAATGTTGGTTTCGAACGTCTTCTCCAGTTGCTCGTCCGTAATGTCTTCCAGCGACTCCTGCGGATACTGCACGGCCGCGTTGTTCACCAGCACGTTCAGCTTGCCGTAGTGCTCCAGCGTCTGTTTTACCACCGCCTGACAGAAGTCGGACTCGCGCAGATCGCCGGAAATGATCAGGCACTCGCGCCCTTCGGCTGCCACCTGCTTTTTGGTTTCCTGTGCATCTTCTTCTTCGCGCGGATGGTAGACAATGGCCACGTCGGCCCCTTCGCGGGCGAAATGCACCGCCACCGAGCGGCCAATGCCGCTGTCGCCCCCGGTGATCAACGCTACTTTTCCTTTCAGTTTGTCGGCTCCTTTGTAGCCCTGGCGGATCACTTCCGGCTCCGGATGCATTTTGTGCTGCAGGCCCGGCTGCTTTTCCTGCTGCTGCACGGGAATATCTTTAGCCATGTGTTTAAGGGTTTAAATAAAAAAATAAAGGAATCACCCTTGCGCGCGATTCCTCTTTTCGGGACTAGCCCCGGATTAGTCTTCCAGTTTCGCCTTGGACTTTACGTCGTGATAGGCTTCCGAAATGGCGTTGTACTGGCTGCGCAACAGGGTAGAAATTTCTGCCGGCAGGTTGGCCTCTTTGAGGGCACTTTCGTACGCCTCGACGGCCGCCTTATCGCCGCGCACGCATTCGTTCAGAATGGCTTCGCTGTCGCCGGCGGCCACCACGGATTTCAGGTTCATCCAACCGCGGTGCAACGCTGCTGCGGCATCGGTCACCAGGTTATGCTTGTCTTCGCCGCCCATGGAAGCCAGTTGGCTCCGGAGCGATCCGGCAAATTCGGCGCGTTGCTGCGCATACCGCTGAAACAACGACTGGTATTCCATGTGGTCGACGTTGCGGGCGGCCAGCTCGTAGCCTTCTTTGCCTTCTTCGTTTACTTCAATCAGGTTATTTATGGTCTTGACGACTTCTTCTCTTAGGGTAGTAGCCATAGTGAGATTTGGGTATAGGTGTAAAAAATGAATACACCCTATTGTACGCACAAGCCACCGGTCGGTTGTGACCCGCCCCTAAAATTGCTCGCTTTTTTGCCTGTTACTTTCAGGCCGTTTTTTTATAGCCCTTTGATGTCGAGGCGCGCCCGGCCCCGGGCCACGACGAGGGCCTTGATGCCTTCGCGGGTGATGAAGATTTTGCCGGGTTGAAACTGACTCAGCTCGCCGTTGATGCGCATGTTGGGGTACGGCTCATGATCGTCGAGCAACTGTTGCAACTGCTGTCGGGTGGTGTCGATCTGCGCGCCGATCGGAAACTGAAACGCCTCCTGCAACTCGCGCAGAAACTGGCCCCGGCCCAGCCACGCCGCCGCTTTGGCCAACTGGTTGCGGGTGTCGAGGCTAAAATCCAGGTCGTCGATGATGATCGACTCGGTCGTGGGGTCATAGCGCGGTTTTCCTTGCAGGTAGACTTTGCCTTCCACATCGCCCGCCAGTTGCAGCGCGCCCACCAGATTCTCGCCGCTGCCGTACAAGTTCAGGTGCGTGATGCGTACCGCGCGGCTGCCGCTCGTGAAGGTCTGCTGCTCCACTTCCTGCCGCAGCAATTCTTCGGCTTTTGCGTACGAAATCTGCCCCAGTAATCCGATCTCAAAATCGGTCGGCACACTGTCGGTGGTTTGCAACGCGGGCAACGGTTCATTGGTGGATTCGGGTTTCTTTCCGGTAAACGTCTCGGCATAGCCCCGAAACCCAATTTGCCCCTGCACGACCTGCTCGTTCACGTGCAGCGGCGACACCAAGGCCTGGGTCGGGTGGATGCGCAGCCACGTATCGAACGCCTCGGACAGCAGCACCGGCTTTTGCACCGCGGCCCACGCCTGTTCGGCCTGTGGGCGAAGATTGACCTGTTGCCCCACCTGTTGATCGATCTGCTTCGCGATGTCGCGCTGTTGGCGTTTCAGGACGCCTTCCACAAACGGTGCCACCTCGATCCGAATGCCCCCCAGGTCCAGTACCGGTTTCTTCACCCAGTCGAAGCCCTGCGCGGTAGTTTGCGTTCGTAACTGCCACTGCTCGTCGATCTGCACGCGCACGTCGTACTTCACGTTCAGGTCAAATTCCGTCTCTTCGTATTTCGACAGATCCAGGCCAAACCGCTTGAGACTCACCCCGCCCTTAGCCCAGACGTGCAGCGGGATGGTCACCCGAAATGCCTCTTCCGTGGCGGCATCCGACGTCGCGACGCGGATCGGGTTACGCCGCGAGACGCGCAGCATCAGGTTATCGTCGTCGAGGTCGTCGTCCACGTACACGTCGCCCTGAATCTGGTCGTTCAGCTTGCGTTGCAACTCAGGAATCGGGATTTCGACCGGCGCACTCAACACCGACAGCGGCGGCTGGTAGTCGAGGTCGAGGTAAAATTCCTCGGGTCGTTCGGGCGAAAGGGTTTTGCACGATGCCAACAGCGCCAGCATCAGCCACAGGAGAGAAAAGGGAAATGATTGCTTCACAGAAAGTTCAAAATCAAGCGGTCACTGCCTGCGTACAAGACGGGACCGGCGGGGTCGGGGTTACTGTTTCGTTTTTTTCACCGCAAATTTCCGGCCTAACCTGGACCTTTGCCGCCAGACCTGCGTATTTTTTGACCAACGTTTGAACCCTATGAACTATTATTTCATCACCGGCACCAGCAGCGGCCTGGGCAAAGCGCTGGCCGAAGCCCTTCTGGAAGATGCCAACAACACCGTCATCGGCGTCTCGCGGCGGCAGACCATCGACCACGACCGCTACGCGCACGTCACGCTCGACCTCGGCAACCTTAGTGAGGTGCAGGCCGAACTGCCAGGGCTGTTTTTCCGGGTGAAGGACGCCGAACGCCTCGTGCTGATCAACAACGCCGGTACGCTGGGGCAGGTCGGCTACGTCGGCTCGCTCGACAATGCCGCGCTGATGCAGGCTTTTCACGTCAACATCACCTCCGTTGCCCTCCTGACCAACGAGTTCATCCGGCGCTACGGTCATGTGGATGCGCCCAAAACCGTCATCAACATCAGCTCCGGCGCAGGCCAAAAGCCGACCGACGGCTGGTCGGCCTACTGCGCCACCAAAGCGGCCCTCGACATGTTTTCGCGGGTGATCGACGAGGAAGTGCAGCGCAGCCGGATGAACCTGCGGATCTTTTCCGTCGCGCCGGGCATCGTCGATACAGAGATGCAATCCGAACTCCGCGACACCGCGCCGGAAGGCTTCAGCCGCCACGCCCAGTTCGTCGCCTACAAATCGGAGGGGCAACTCGTCTCACCCGAAGCCGTCGCTCAGAAGTACCTCTACCTCCTGGCACACGAAGATCAATTTGAGGACGTGGTGCTATCGGTACGGAATTTTTAGAGGGGAAGGGGTTGGACCACGAAGTCACGGAGTGCACGCATAAACGCCGAATGCGAGACATGGATTATTGCAACGACCGCAAGCTTGTCGCCGCGCCACGCAGGCTTGTGAAAAAAATGCTAGAAGCGGTCCGCTGCGCTAAATTTACGACGGTTTTAATATCATCAGCCTATTTATGTCATTACTGAAACGTTTCTTCGACAATAAAAGCTCTGGAAAATCAAACAATCTAAGAAAGATTGAGAAACGATTAAACTGCAAATTCCCAAAGCATTTTCATGAATTACTGCAAGATATTAACACCCATGAAATCATTTTGGAACTTGCTGATGAGAATTATAGAATTCTATACTCTATCTTCCAAAAAAGTACAGACTCCTACGAAAATGTAGTTGAGCTCTCAGAAGACATAAGTTCTCGGCGAGAGCTGAATAACGGCAGCATCAAACTGCCCTTTGCCAGAAACCTAAGCGGAGATCAATTTAAATTCCTTTTTTTTGAAGGAAAGGCAGGCGAAGAGTGCGAAGCGCGAGTCTTCTTTTCAGACATCGATTCACGCATAGGGCAACTAGAGATAACCCATGTAGTTGATCTTTTCGAAGGCAAACCAGAGCATAATGCGCTCGGCAAAGTGACGATTAATTGTAAACCTCAATCTATTCAATCGTTGGTCCAAAACTTCGATTTACCCAACCCAATTAGTTACTGGAAGGATAGTTTTGGACTCTACGCTGGGGAAAGTCAGAAAAAAAATTCCCCCAAACTTACCATTGAATCGTACGCCACTAATTACAAGTTCAAAGCTCCTCAGCAAAATATTGCAAAGTTTGAGATTCAAGCCTCTATGGGTGTTAAAGAAGCTATGTTTTATACCAGTGCTGCATACCAGATAGACAATTCCCAATTGCAAGTCTCACTTTTATATCCTCAAGAATATAGGATATTTTATTTTAAACTTCTCTGTATTGTTGATACACTACTCAGATCCATGCAAGCCATCACAAATCAAAGTCTCATGACAGAAGAAGATTTTATTGGCTTGATCAACCTTGATTACCTTATCCAGGTTGCCAATCAGTCATTTAGAGGAGTAAATTACTGGGAAGAATAGATGCCGACAACTTACGCAGATGATTTGATGTAAATCAATCATTCGGCAAGTATTCTCACGCTCAAACCCACGCTTGGCGAATGGCGCAAGCTTGTAGCCGAGCATGATTTCTCAAAACTTACAATCATCCTGTGCAACAACGCTCAGGTTTTACCCTTTCTGAAGTTGAGTCAACCTCTCCGAAGAGACAGATTTAATGGTCCGGCTTCCCGGTTCGTTACTACAGAACGCTAAACTTACGGAAGTTTTCATACCTACATCTACCAGTAGGCACAATCTGGATTCATTCTTCGACCGATTTGTGTCTCTTTTTCGTCATCCCATTGCATGCCGAATTCTCCGTTTTCATCGTAGGCAAAAAAATAAGCGTTCTCCTCAAAACAGGCCAGCACGGTCTTGAGCATAGCGGCCAGATTTCTGTACATGAGTGCAGACTCAAAAGGGTATTCATCGGTTTGTACTTTTCCCCACTCTATCCCGTTAAAAAAATAAATCTTCCCGGTATCCGCCGAATCTGGTTCGCAATCGACCACCAGCTGCCACCCAGCTCCATCGTCGGTGATTGGAAACAAAAAGGGTGTCCACAGGCTGTGCTCATAGTTCTGTTGGCCGTAGTGACTTTTTGACTTATAATAACGAAGTGATAGTTCAATCGAATGGAAAAGTTGCCCAGCATAAAAAAAGTCGGGCGCCATTTCTTCGTCTATCTCCAACACTTCACGAAGATCGCTCGACCCATTGTGCCACTGATACAGCGCCTTCAGTTCGTTTGGTAGTTCAAAAGGCAAGGCAGCAGTTTTGCGTTGAATCGTTTCGTCAGACAGTCCAGGATGTAGACACGGCACTACGCCCGGATTTTTGAGCCGCAGCATTGCCTCGAATTCTTGTAGAAGCCTTTCTACTTCTGAAGCGCTTCCATTCTTCATTTTAACTGCCGGTCGGCGAAGTCGAGGAAGTGCTGCCAGTCGTACGGGAGGACGTCGTGTTGCCCCGCGCGGATGTGGTAGCCCAACGTGCCCATGACGGGCTGGTGCAGCGCCGGAAACTTCTTGGCAGGCAGGCCCTTTTTGCCGAGTAATTCGTAGACGGGACTGGCGGCCTGCGTCGCGAGAAACTCACCGCGGGGGTCGGAGCCCTGGTCGCCTTCGGCACTGGCGATGTAGACGGGACGGGGTGCGATGAGGGCGATGATTTCGTGCTGATCGAAAGGCAACGCCGCTTCGCGGTGGGAGTACTTTTTGAAATTCTGGTTGAACCAGTGTGGGAATACACGGTTGAGGCGGTCCACATCTTCGCCGTAGATCCGCTTGGACAGGGCCGCACCGCCTGCTCCCGATTCGTTGCTGATCACCATCGCGAACCGCTCGTCGTTCGCGCCCGCCCAGAGGGCCGCTTTGCCCGTGCGCGAAAAGCCAAAGGCCATGACCTTTTGTGCATCGACGTTCTCGTCTGTTTCCAGGTAATCCAGCGCGCGGCTCAGTCCCCACGCCCAGGCTGCCATTGTGCTGAAGTTGTCGCCCCGGTTTTGTAAGTCGGGATAGAGGGCCTGCACGCCATTCTTGAAACCATCGTCGTAATCGGGATCGATGTCGCCGCAGTAGATCGTCGCCACCCCATAGCCCCGCTCCACAATCATCTCCACCGGCCACCGACTCGCCGTAGCCCCACGCGCGGCTTCCGTCATGCGGTTATCAACTACGCCCTTATGTCCCTTGTACTGCCAGCTCTCGGTCAGGCGGATAGCCGGATCGGATTGGATGGCAGCGTTTCCCTGAAAGTTGAGGCCCAGAAAAACGGGCACGGGTTCGTTCGCATCCGCGGGCACGTACAGCAGCAGGTCCATCCCCGGCCCGGCCGGATCGTCTGTAAACGAAACTCGCACCTGCCTGCGCCGGGCCTTCCCTCCCAACGCGGTATCACTTTCCTCAAACACCGTGAACCGCATTCCGTCGGGTCGGCCGGGCATCCGTCCGTACATTTCCCGCTCGGCTAGTTCCAGGATTTCGGCGCGCCGCTGTTGCCACGCCTCGAGGGTTGTCACTTTTTTCCCGTTCTCAAAGCGCAACGGATCGGGCAGGGTGTAAGGAGGCACCTTTGCTTCGTCGTAGTTGCCCTCCTGCGCCAGCGTAGCGTAAGAGGAAAGTAGAATGAGTAACAGAAATGGGAAGCGAAAAGAAGACATATGATTCAAATTCGACTCTACCGCAAGCTTGTAGCCGGGCCTAGTTGGCCACGCCACGTAGGCTTGTGGGAAAAATGTTGTAAGCGTCCCGCTTGCGCACGTCGGGCCGCGTAGGCTGAAAACGTGCTAATTTCTCCACACAAACGGTCCGCCGTGGCGGTTACGCTTTGCTTCTCTCCGCCGGGCGGCGTTCCGCTAAACTTGCGGCAGATCAGAGTTTATCGTTCTAAAAATCCTATAAAATCACTTGTAAAGTCCGTACAATCCGAACAATACAAAACGGCTTCTTTTTCTCCTAAACACACAATGCCGGTTTCAATACAGAACTGCTCCATCTTCTTGCTTACGATGTCTTTTAGACGGGCATCAATCGCCTCTCGCGCTCTTTTTAGTTCAACTTGGGCGTAGTCCTGCAAATTTTGAATTCGCTTTTCTATTTTTCTAAAGTCATCGTTAAGAAGTGCTATTTCCGTCGAATCCATCTTGCGATGTATGTTTACTATGCGCTCCACTTCATGTTGTGTGGAGTCAAAATAGTGAACTATTAATGGCTTGATTGAATCTTCTAATATTTTACTTCGCAACTCAAGCTTCTTTTGTCCTGCCTCGTATTCAGGAAGTGTCCGCACCACTTTATCGTAATCGATGTAGCCTTGCCCGGTCTGTCCATACGTCGACATACCAAGCAACCATGCGATGATGAGATAGAGTACCGGCTTCAAGCTATTTTTCAAAAAAGAATTAGCTTCTAAAACACAACGAGTAGCTTCACGCAAACCGCCCCAATCCTTCTACATACGCCTTGCTGCCGTCGGTGACCCACGCGTCGAGTTGGGCGGGATCTTTCAGTTGCTGTCCGCGGAGGCGGGGGACGGCGATGTAACCGCATTGGACGTCGGGTAAGGCCGACATGTCGGGCCAGAGTTTTTCGATCTGCGCTACGGGGTAAATGTCTTCCTGTCCGTGGCCCCAGCGGTACTTCACCTCTTTGATCGTCACGTAGGTCGGGATGCGTTGCGCCACGCTGCGGACCGCTTTTGCGAGGCGGGCTTCGTCGGCAGTTTGCAATTCGGCACGCGTCAGGCCGAAGAGTTCGAGCAGCGCGTCGACCTGAATCCACGTCGTGTTTGAGCTGTAGTAACTCAGGTTCAGTTCGTCTTCCTCACGGGGTTGGGCCAGCCCTTCCAGCAGCCGCAGTTTCCCGTTGACGCGCGCCAGGCCGCCGCCCCGGTCTTCGATGCGACGCGGTACCACTTCGAACGTGAGCATGTTGCCGGACGCCAGGTGATAGCCCAGCGCAGCCGGATGGACGTCGGCCCCCAATGTGTCGATGTTGTGCAGCATCAGCGTGGTGACCTGCGGATGCTCCTTCAAGAGTTGCGCCAGCACGCCGTTGCGCAGCAGGTTCGAGACTTCGTACCAGTGGCCCAGGGGCGAGAACCGTTGTGCGGCAATGTTGTCGACGTAGTCCGAGCCTTCGCCTTTCGACTTGGCCCAGCCGATCATGGTCTGACGCACGGCGTCGCGCACCTTCTGCTTGTTTTCGTCGAGCACATCCTGCGGCATCTCTTCCCACATGAACCGGAGGTCGCGCTCCATCGGCACGTAGCGCTGCCCGATCGAACGCCCCGGCGAGAGGTAGACCGGACCGCCGTAGCCGAAGTTGCCGGTCTGCGTGAGGGTTTCCTGCATGGGTCGATGCGTCAGGTAACTGGTGGCGACCAGGTGCGGAATCGTCGCGGCGTAGCGTTCGGCGACGGCGCGGGTTTTGGCCAGGTGAATTTCCAGGAAGCTGCGGTGCTCGCCGTCGATTTCCACGAACGGATTGATGGCTTTGATCACCCCCGCCCCTTTGGTCCAGCGGCTGCCTACCCCGGCGGCCAGGCTCATCACCGCCACTTGCCCGGTGCGCAGGGCGGCTTCGCCCGGTGCGACGTACGCGTCCAGGGCGTCCCAATGCGCCAGCTCCTCCGGCCGCACGTCGTCGATGCGGGTTTCGGCGGGGAGGCGGTTGCGCGACAGCCCGATGCGGCCCTTCTGCAATTCCGTACGGATTTCCTCGTGCTGGATGTAATCGAATCCGTTCTCCTTTTTGATGCGGTCGGCCTTCTCGTTCTCGACGCTGCGGTTCGACTGCGAACTGGGATCGGACACTTTAAAGAGGTTGCTAACAATCGTGCGCAGCAGCGGATAGGCCAGGTTGTTTTCTTCGCAGTGGGTCGTGAAATGGTCGATCTCAGCACGACGCAGGTACGAGATGCTGGCCGGGTCTTTCCGCACCAGTTCCGATACGTGGATGCCGTAGTACTGTTCGGGCATCATGGCAGACGCGCCGGTGTGCAGCGTGGCCCAGGTGCCTTTCGGATTGATGCGCCAGTTGTACACGACCGGCTCCATTGCGAACGGCAGCGACGCCGACAGTTCGTGTTTGGTGGTGCGCAGAATGTCGAGCACCCGCAGTTTGTAGTCTTCGTAGTGGTCGGGATTGACAAACATGCCCATGCCGCCGCCCGACATGCCGCCGAGCATCAGGAAGCCGTAGTAATCGTCGCCGAACGCCTTTTTCGCCTTCTGGATGATCTGTTCAGTGAAGTAGGTCGAGGCCCACGGAATGATCGTCTTGATCGGCCCTTCCCAGTTGCGGGCGGTATTCGCACCCAGTTTCCGGATGTCGCCCTCGCGGATGGCCTCCAGGATGTTGTCGAAAATCTGGTTGGTCTGTTGCCGCCCGGCCCACTCCTTTTCGCCGCGCAGCAGGTACTTCTCCGTCACCATTTCCAGAATCGGCCCGACGTTGGAGGCCATGCCGCCGTGCATGAGCACCAGCGAGTGCATGATCCGCTCCCCGAACTCGGGATGAATGGCGTCGCCTTCCAGCACGCGGTGGCGCGGCAACAACGTGCCCCGGCTGATGCCCCACTCGGGATCGCCCTCCTGCGCCAAAGTGCCCTGAATGGCCTTGACGCCCGGCCACACACCGCCGGAATCCTGCCAGCCGCCACCGGAGCCACCGATCCACTCGCCCAGAATGGCGCGGGAAGCCACCAGCCGACGTTCGTGTTCCTGCAAGCCGCCTTCCAGGTGTTGCGTCTGTCCCGTGGCGCGCATCAAGACGCTGATGATGGAACCCAGCAGGTTGGTCGATACGGCGAAGCGCGACCCTTTCGGAATGTCGTTGACTTTCGTGACCAGTTCGAGGCCCATCCCCGGCGCGACGATCCGTGAGAGGATTTCCGGCAGCGATTGATTAGTGCCCTCGAACGACGGGGGAATCAGGCCGGAGGCGATAACGCCCGCTTTGATCAGGCTCAGGTAGTCGTTTCCGAAGTTGAAGAGGTCGTCCAGGTCGTGTACATCTTTCGTGGCGTTCAGGTCCACGCTCGTCAGGCGAATCACCGGATCGGGGATGACGCGCACGTAGCTGTTCAGCGGCGGGCGGATGTCTTTGTCGCGCCCGAACACGCCCAGGTCGATGGAAATGTTGATGACCCGCGCGCCCTCGGGGTAGTCCATGCCCAGAAAGAAAATGTCGGACCAGCCGCTGTGGCTCAGGTCCATCCGGACGGAGGTCTGTTCCTGCAAGACGGGATAGAACATCGAATCTTCCTGGCGTTGCAACAGCCGCGGGTGAATGCGGATGGGGTGCTCTTCCTGGTGACCGACGCGGAACATCCACTGGTTGCCCCGGCTCGACCGGACACTTTTGCGCACCTGATCGGCCAGGATCTGAAACGACAGGTGGTGATAGCTCTCGGCCAGGAGGCTGAACAGCGCGGCGTTGGGGCCTTTGTAGTCGAGGTCGTGCCAGCCGAGGGCGATGGCCTGTTCGAACCGGCGGCCCAGCAGGTCTTCGAACGCCTCGTAGGGCAGGTGGCCGGTGCTCGGAAATGCATTGGCTTCCATCCGGAAAAACCGGAACCCGGCGTGCAGAAACAGGATGGCCCGCACCTTCTCGTAGAGGTTGGGCGTGGTCTTCCGAAACTGGTCGAGTTCGCGAAGGGCGGTTAGTAACTCCTTCGCCGAAAGCGAGCGGCTGAGTTCGAAAAACGAGCGGTTGCGGACGTGAGGATCGGTCGACGTAATGGTCTCGATGAATGGCTGCATGCTCCTTACGCGTTTGAGTGAGACGTCCGGCCGTTGGCTTCCGCCAGCAGTTCGACCATGGTGGCGAGCGTTTCGGCGTGGGCCTCTCCGGCTAGCCCCAGGGCCAGCTGGGCACGCAACAAGCCTTTCCGACGGCTCAGGTCATACCGGTTGCCCTTCACTTCCAGCGCCAGGTACTTTTCCGAAGCGGCCAGTTCCTGCAACGCGGGGGTCAGCATAATGTCGTTGCCCCCGGCCAGCACCTGTTTTTCGAGCAGTGCAAACACCGTCGGCGTCAGCACGTGCATCCCGAAAAAGCAGAGGTAATAGCCCGCCCGCAGGCCCGGCGTTTGCAGTTCGAGCTCCGCGATACTCAACGAAGGTTTCTCGATGATTTTTTCGATCTGGTACACACCCTTCACCTGCGGCAGTTGCTTGCCCGTTAGTGTACCGTAGCGGGTGATCTGGTGCTCGATCGTCGGATTGACCGCCGAGACCGCACAGGCCTCCTGCATCGCCAGTTCGACCAGTTGCGTTGCGCACCGTCGGCCTTGCAGGTACGACACGTAGAGGTAGTCGCCCAACAGCAGCAGAAAGGGTTCGTCGCCGACAAACGCTTTGGCACAGTAGACGGCGTGGCCGTAGCCCAGCGGCTTCGACTGCTCGGCAAACCGGAGGCTGCTCAGCAGGTGGTCGACCTTTTCGGCTTCCTGCCGCGCCCAGTCGATGCCCTGATAGGATTTGATAAGGTTATCGCGCAACAGCGTGAAGGCACTCAGGTAGCGGTCGCCGTCGCCGGGCGCGCACACGATGCAGATCTCTTCGATCCCGGCGGCAAAGGCCTCTTCGGCGATGATCTGAATGGCGGGCTTGTGCAGGCCGTCGATGTCGATCACCGGCAGCATCGCCTTCTGGATCGTGTCGGCCACCGGGTAGAGGCGTTCGCCACGCGCGGCCGCCGTAATCACTGCTTTTTTGATTTTCATGGGCAAGGAAAGCTCAGGTTCCTTCGTGCAGAAGGTTACACAAAGCTATCCAAAACCCGGAGTTCCGCCAGCCAAAGGTTGTCCCTGACCCACCGCCCCCGCAACAAAACGCCGCCCCGGCCCTTTTCAGGTCAAGACGGCGCACAAACGCAGCAGGAAACACATCCCTTTACTTTTTCTGTATTTCCTGCAGCGCCCGTTCGATCACCGTATCGACGCCCCGCGCCACATCGGCCTGGTCGAGCACCACGTAAACATCGGGCGGCACGCCGTTCTCGTAATTCTGGCCGTCGTGCGCTAGCGTACGGGTGATGGAAAAGCGGTACGTCCAGCCGTTGGGCAACTGACCGCCGTTGGGCAGACCCATGCCGCCGCCTGTGGTATCGCCCACCAGCACGAGGTTGTCGAGCGCTTTGGTCGCCGTTGCAAAGAACGACGTGGCGCTGTAACTGCCCCGGTCGATCAGCACCATCACGGGTTGGGTGTATTGCGTGTCGCCTTTGGGCTTGGACCTGACCGTTTCGGCCTTGCTGAAGGCATCGTGGTCGGGCCCGGATTTAATGGCTGAGGTGTAGAGAATCGCTTCCTGGTCGGTCAGTCGGTTCAACAGGTTGTAGACGTTGTGCACACTGCCGCCCCCGTTTTGCCGCAGGTCCAGAATCAGCCCCTGGGTACGGGCGTAGCGGTTCAGGATGAAATCCAGGTGCTTCGCCTCAATGTCGCCTTCGAACGAAGCATAGCGCACGTAACCCACGTCGCCGTTGGCGATGAAGTCGTGCACAAACGGGCCGGTGATGTAGTAGTCGTCGCCCAGGTAATGTTCGGTGATCACGCGCCCGTCGATGTTTTTAGGGCCGAGTAGCGCCACATCGAAGCGCGAAATGTTGAAATCCGACACCAGATTCACGTGTCCGTCGTGCAGTTCGTTCATCATGCTGCCCAACACCTGAAACAGTGAGTCGTCGGACATGCCTTCGGTGACACGTGGTGCGTAATTGGCGTAGATTTCGTTCCAGTCGACGCGTTTCACATCGAAGAACGCATACTTCTCGTCGATCTCTTTCCAGAGGTACGCAAACGTTTCGTTCGGTTTGCTGGAAACGGGCTCTTCGAAAAACAAAGTCTCGCAAGCGCTCAGCAACGCCACGACGGGCAAGAGCAGCGCAGGAAAGAAGCGGGGTTTCATAGGCGAAGGGGCACAGGGCCGTAGCGGGTTAGTTGAGTCGGAACAGAAGCGAGAAAAGCAGCGTGTGGCGCGCCAGCTCGACCGTGTGGACGGCGTGCTTTCCGGTGGTTACCGTATCCCACACGTACGACGCACTGACGGCATTGGCGTTGTTGGAGAAATAGCGAATCACGCTCAGGCGTGAGCCCATCCGGAAGCCCTGCCAGGTCCGCCACGTCTGACCATCGAAAATGGTCGCGTCTTCCGGCACGGCGTTGGGCAGGTACGGATAGCCCGGACGGAGGCTGGTTTGCAGCACGGGCAGATGCAGCTGGTAGCTCAACAGAAATTTGCGCTCAGGTTTGTCGTACGGAAAAATGAAGAATGTGCCGCGCCGTGCCGGTACGCGGAACCGGTACTCGAGCTTACCCACCGCAAAGGCGGTAAGGAAATTTTCAAAACCCACGGCGGCGTTTAGGAAGCTGGGGTTGATCCGCAGATTCGTCGCGTTGTTGATTTCGCCCCCCACTTTCAGATTCCACGCCCCGGGCCGGTGCGATACGCCCCACAGGTACCGAAACATCAACTCCAGACCCGACTGCGTCGTGGCGTATTGCTGCGTGCCTGCCGTATAGCCATACGTGCCCCGCAGGATGCCGAGCGACCAGGTCCGTTCGCGCCGCTCGTCCATGCGCCAGAGGCCGATCTCAGTCTGCTTCAACGCTCCCTGGTACCGCAACGGTGAGGTGCCCGCATCGCGAAGACTCGCGTGAGCCAGGCCCGCCCCGAGCGTCAGGTAATGAGGTCGGGTTTTCCGGAGTTGTTTCCGGGTGGGCGGCGCCTCTGCGGCAACCGTGTCGATCTCGGAAAAGGTCGCTTGACCAGCAGCACGTCCGCCCTCCAGCAGAGCGCACAAGAAGATCAGAACAAAGACAGCGCGTTTCATGGGGGTAATGGGAACCAAGTTTTAGCAAAGGTAGCGGGCTGACCAACCGCCCATGTTGTACAAATCCGACGGTTGAAAGGCAGGTCCGTGCCCGTGTGATGAGGGCTTTCACCACGCACAAGTAGAAAGAATCCGGTATGTTGTGCCGCCGTTGGCCTGTCGCCCCAAATCCGTATGCAAACCTCCTCTTCTGCTCCCGCCGCCCCGACCCTGTCGCCCACCAAACCTCATTTCCACGCGCTGGATGGTCTGCGGGGCGTGGCCGCACTGGCAGTGGTGGTGTTCCACTTCATGGAGTGGGTAGTTCCCGATTACCGTCAGAACTTCGTCGGACAGGGTTTCTTAGCGGTCGATTTTTTCTTCTGCCTGTCGGGCTTCGTGATGGGCTACGCCTACGACGACCGTCTTCCGCGGATGGGGAAAAAGTCCTTCTTTCTGGCCCGCCTCATCCGGCTCCATCCGCTGGTGGTGCTGGGCTCGGTGCTGGGCCTAGTGGAGTACCTGTTCAATCCCTTCGCCTCGCCCGAACACCTCGACGCGGGTTGGCTGACGTTGCTGTTTCTGGGTTCCCTACTGCTGATCCCGTTGCCGCTGATGGAAGCGCGGTTCTACAACCTCTTTAGCTTCAATGCCCCGGCCTGGTCGCTGTTCTGGGAATACGTGGCGAATGTGGTTTACGCGGTGGTGCTGCACAAACTGCCCCGCCGGGCGTTGCTGGTACTTACCCTGGTGGCCGCGGTGGTACTGACCTGGGTGAGCTACCGGGCGGGCAACCTGATCGGCGGCTGGAGCGGGGGCACCTTCTGGGACGGGGGCGCCCGCCTGGCGTACTCTTTTTCGGCCGGGCTGCTGCTGTATCGTTCCCGCTGGATCATCCCGAATCGGCTGGGATTTCCCGGACTGGCGGTCCTGTTGTCGCTCGCCTTCCTGATGCCCTACGTGTCCTGGAACTGGCTGGCCGAAGCCCTCGTGGTGATTTTCTATTTTCCGTTGCTGGTGTCGTTGGGAGCCGGTACCCGCCTTGCTCCCTCCATGCAACAGGTGTGTATGTGGGCCGGCCACCTCTCATACCCCCTCTACATGACGCATTACGCGGGCATCTGGCTCTTTGCCCAGTACTACACCACCCACCCACCGGATTCCCGATCGCTTACGTTGATGATCCTCGGCGGCATCCTGTTTTTACTCGGGGTGGCGTATGTCGCGATGCATTTCTACGATCTTCCGGTACGGCGGTACCTTGCCGCCCGCTGGAAGCAAAAAAGAGTGTAGCGGAGGCGTAACCTGGGCGAATGCTGTGCGCTTCTCTGCAGCGGCAAAGGTGATAAACCGGGGATGCGCTTCCACTGTAAGGGGGAGATGGACAATGACCCGCACATGATTTTGAGAAAATTTCACGCCCTTTTCCTGATAACTGCTTTGCTGACAGGCCTGTTGACACAGTGCCAGACTGAACGGGAAGCCCGACGCCCCGCGTTCGAAACCGTGAAAGTGGATTTCGACTTCGCGCAGCGGCGGGTGGAGGAAGTAAACGACCCGCATTACCATTCGTGGCCCATCGAAGAAGGGACGGAAGCGCAGAAGACGTTTGGCGAGACGCGCGTGACGCTGCGCGGCAATTTTTCCTCCGGCTGGTACAAAGTGGGCGTACATGCTCCGCACTACGCCCAGTTGGTCAGCGACGGACTGGTCACCGCACAGCCGCTGGAGATGACAATCGCGGGGCTTCCGTCGGGGACGCACTCGCTGCTCACCTTTCACAATACCTTCGACAATCCCGAAACGGGCACGTTCGCACCGATTCAGATCTACGTCAACGGCAAACAAGTCGAAACCGTCACCCCCACCAACCGCGCCACGTCTACCATCGAAAGTGGCATGACGTACTTTACGTTCGACGTGCCGGAAGGCGACTCGGTTCGCATTCGCTTTGTGGCAGATTCCACCGCGGAGGCGACGCGCAGCGAATTGGTACTCAACGGGTTTGAACTGGACGGGGCCAACCGGATGCTGCAGGCCCGCCATCCGCAACCCATCAACGGCGATCAGCACGTGGTGACGGAAAACGACTTTCAACTGCGGTGGGAATCGCCGAAGGGCATTCAGAAACATCACCTGTACGTGGGCACCGACGAAGCGGCGGTCCGAAACGCCGGTCCCGACGCGGAGGAATACCAAGGAGAACTGACGGGCAATGCGCATCCGCTGCGGGACCTGTACAGCCGGAACCTCTACTACTGGCGCGTCGACGAAGTGGACGGGAACGGGGAGGTCACCGAAGGAGAAGTGTGGTCGTTCCGTCCGGCACAGCTCGCCTTTCCGGGGGCCGAGGGCTACGGCCGGTTTGCTCTGGGCGGCCGCGGCGGCAAAGTCGTGGAAGTGACTAATCTGAACGACAGCGGACCGGGCAGTCTGCGCGAGGCGGTCACGAACGACATCGGCCCGCGCACCATCGTGTTCAACGTAGCGGGTACCATTGAACTGAAGTCGCGGCTCGTCGTCAACCAACCCTACATCACCATCGCGGGGCAAACCGCGCCGGGCAAAGGCATCACGATCACCCGTGCCCCCATCGGCCTGACGGGCGACGACGGCGTCATCCGCTTTTTGCGCGTGCGCATCGGGGCGGGCCGCACCTTCGACGGCATGGGCCTGACGGGCGCCAACCACAGCATCATCGACCACTGTTCCATCAGCTGGACCTTAGACGAATCGTTCAGCTCGCGCGGCGCGCACAACATCACCCTGCAACGCACGCTCATCTCCGAAGCACTGAACGTGGCCGGGCACAGCAAGTACGAAGCCGGCAAGATGCACGGCTACGCGGCCACCATCGGCGGCGACGTGGGGAGCTTTCACCACAACCTGCTGGCCCACAACTACGGCCGCAACTGGAGCATCGGCGGCGGCCTGAACGGTGACGGCTACTACACCGGCAAGCTCGACATCCGCAACAACGTGGTCTACAACTGGGGCCACCGCGCGACCGACGGCGGGGCCAACGAGGTGAACTTTGTAAACAACTATTACAAACCCGGCCCCTCGACCGACTTCTTCTACGCGCTGAACGCGCAGCATGAAGGCGTCGGGCTAGGCAAGCAGCAGTACTACTTCGACGGGAACGTGATGACGGGACACTTCGACGAGCAGAACCAGGAAGCCGGCCGGAAGGCGACCACGACCAACCAGGAGGTGGTGGAATACGAAACGTTTGTGGACGCGCCGTTTTTCGAGTCGCACGTCACGACGCAACCCGCATGGCAGGCGTACAAAGACGTGCTTTCTGACATCGGAGCGAATCGGCCGCTGGATCAGCACGACCAGCGCATCATCCAGGAGACGCTCGACAGCACGTATGCGTACAAAGGCAGCAAAAGCGGACTGGCCGGGATGATCGACACGGAACAGGACGTCGGGGGGCTGGAAGAGTACCCCGAAGAAAGCCGCCCCGCCGATTGGGATTCGGACCACGACGGACTGCCCGACTGGTGGGAAACGGCCAAAGGGCTGAACCCGAACTCCGCCCGCGGTGATTTCACAGACACTAACTTGGACGAAGACCGGGACGGCTTCACTCAACTGGACGATTACCTCGACTGGATGGCGCAGCCGCACTACTTCGTCAAAACCGGTGAATCCCTGTCTATTCCGGTTGCCCCTTTATTCCGAGGCTTTACCGAAGGCCCCAGCTATTCTATCACGAAAGGCGAAGCCACGCTCAACAACGGCACCATCACTGTCCCTACCTCGCAAAAAGGCCTGCATTCGGTTGCGGTAACCGTGGAAGATGCTTCGGGCGATGCCATGACACGAACCGTCCAGGTGCTGGTGCAGTGAGGCATGACTTCAACTAAAGAATATTTTTGGGGCAGCGATCAATGGGCGATAGCGATGTAGTTTCATCATAATGCTCATCCGTAGCGACGGAATTAAACGCCCGGCGTCCCGGTCCGTCGCTACGAATAAGCGAAACCTGTCCACTCTCCTCTTAGTACCCATCAAGCGTCTCCACACGTGCACAGACGCCTCATCCTTTCGGCTCCAGCATCTGCTCGATGCGGTAGACGCTGTCTTCCAAGTGGTACTGCATCATGGGCGACAGGCGTTTGGAGTTGGCCCGTTTCAGGTCTTTTTTGAGGGTTTGCAGTTCCGCCCGTACCGCCGGACGAATGTCCGACTGACTGACGTTGACGCGGGTAGCACGCCGCCCGCCACCGGCTTGCTCCTGGTGCAACAGTGCGTTCATTCGCTCCAGGTAAGCGCGTTGCAGGTTGCGCCGGTAGACGTCGGCGTCTTCTTTCGCGTAGGCTTCTGACCAGAGGCCGCGGCGCACGTCGGCCAACAGATTAACGAGCGAATAGGCGACAACGTCATTGCTGAGGGCCTCGGTTTCGATCAGGCGCTGCATCCGTCCTGCGTCGAGCAGGTTGCTTAGGTGACGGGCCTGAAGCGCACGTACCTCTTCCACCGCCCCGACGGGTTCGATCCGCTGCCAGATGTCGGTTTCGATGAGCCAGTCGGGCGTGGCAAAGGCGTTGTCCAGCAGCCATCGGACGGACTCCCGCTGGGTTGCCCGGGCAACCGGTTCGTAGACCACGCCCGTCTGGTCGGTGGTTTTCAGGGTTTCGCGCACGCCGCCCACGTTCGCGACCACGTGCCCGATGTAGCGGCTCCACACACTGACCAGTTCGCCGTACAACTCCGCCAGGTCGGTGTAATCTTCGCCTTGCGTCGTGGTCCAGGCAATCAGTTGCGGCGCGACCTGTTTGAGGTTCTTCAGGCCGTAGTCGCTGGCCCGCACGGTGTTATCTCCTACGTTTTCGGTCTGGGCGTTCGGATCGTCGCCGTAGCCGGAGCCAAACTGGTACATCGGGTCTTCGGTGCGGGCATTCACAAAGGCGTGCAGCCGCGGCGTTTCGGCTTCCGGCGTCTTCGCGTCGGGATACCAGCGATAGCCCCATTCGATGGCGTACAGGTCGTACGGCCCCAGCTGGCGGATGAAGCGAATGCCGTCGTCGCCGGGCTGCGCCACGTAATTGTAGCGGGCGTAATCCATAATGGTCGAGGCGATGCCGTACTGTTGCGTGAAGGTGCCCGACCGCAGCGAATCGACCGGGTAGGCCGAGCTGGCCTTCATGTTGTGCGGCAGGCCGAGGGCGTGGCCCACCTCGTGCGAAATGACGCGCCGCATCATCTCCCCGATTTCTTCTTCGGGCGTGTTGAGGGTCCGGGCCGCCGGGTTGGCCGCGCCGGTTTCGAGGAGGTAGCGGTTGCGGTAGGAACGCAGGTGGTTGTGGTACCAGATGATGTCGCTCTCCAGAATCTCGCCGGTTCGCGGATCGGAGACGCTGGGACCCACGGCGTTGCGCGTGGTGCTGGCCACGTAGCGCACCACCGAATAACGCGCATCCTCGGGACTGAAGTCGGGGTCTTCCTCAGGCGAGGGCGGATCTTTGGCGAGGATGGCATTTTTGAAACCGGCCTTCTCGAAGGCGGCCTGCCAGTCTTCGATGCCCCGTTTGAAGTAGGGACGCCACTTGAGCGGCGTGGCCGGATCGAGGTAGTAGACGATGGGTTTGACCGGCTCCACCAGCTCACCGCGCGCGTAGGCCGCCGGGTCTTTCGGTTCGAGTCGCCAGCGGCGGACAAACTCCTTCTCGTCCGATTTCAGCGCCTCGGAACTGTAGTCGATCTGGCTGACGGTAAACCACCCCACGCGCGGATCGTGCAGCCGCGGCATCATCGGGTCGTCGGGCAGTTCGATCATCGACTGGTTCATCAGCATCGTGATCGTGTTGGTCCGCGCCTCGGCGGGCGGTTCGGAGGCGATGTAGGTCTGCGTGTGCAGCACCTCGATGTTGATGGGGTAGCTGCGCACGGTGTCGATGAACGAACGCGCTTCGTCCAGCTTGCTCACCTTGTACTCTTTCCGCAGGTCGCTGTCCAGCCCCCCGATGGCGGCAATGTCTTTCGTGAACAGCGTCGTGGCGTCGATCACCACCGCCGACGAGTCGTCGTTGTAGGCCTCGACCTTGAAGTTTTGCAGGATAGGCTCATAGTTGTTGTACTGCACCGACTGGTAGATGGGCAGCGAATCGGCCGCGACGTTGTTGAAGGAGACCACCCGCAGCAGCACGCGCTGGTTTTTGTGCTCCCAGCGCACCACCTGCTCGTTCACCTTCGAGCCGGCGTTGAGGTACGGGCTCAGGTTGGGCGGACACCCCCGGATGCGGCTCACCAGCAGCATGTCCTTCTCCAGCTTGTCGGTCGGAATCTCGTAGTAGACCTTGTCGCCGATCAGGTGCACCACGAACAAGCCACTGTCCGACTTGGCTTCGGTGGTGATCACGTCTTTGTAGGCCTTGGGGCCCTTCTTTTTGGCGTCGTCTTTTTTGTCGACGTTTTCGGCATCGCCCGCCTCCTGGGCCCATCCGGAAAACGCAAGGAAACACAGCAACAGGCCACGCCCCAGCCCCCGGAGGAAGGGCGCGCGCGCAGAAACGTAAAATCGAAACATCAGAAAAAGTTAGTGTGAATGACGCTAAAGGTAGACACCGAGCCGGACTTGACCAACGGCCCGGCCAGCGGGAACGTGGCCAACGCCCCCATTTTAGACAGAAAGGGTTCTGATCAAACGGAGAACAGGATGCCTAAAAGTATGTGAATAGCGCCCGCGCTAAAGCTGTCTGGCAATGCGGTATTGGGCCTCCAATACGGAGGGGGTGGGTCCGTGCGCGGCATCGGGGAGTAGGATCAGCTCTTTTTTCGGCGCTTCGAGGCGATCGAAATACGCTTGTGTGAGTTCTTTTGGGGTCAGTAGGTCGTGTTCCCCTTGAATGAGATAGACCGGAAGCGCGTACCGCGCATCTTCTTGCAGGAAATTGAGATCCGCTACCATGGAGGCGATGCCCATTTTTTTATGTCCGGCGAAGTAGAGGAACGAGTAGTCGTCGCCGTTTTGCCGGTCCTCGGCGTCCTGCGCATTGTCGTACTCAGGCGCCAGCGTCCACCACGACGCGGGGGTGGGGGTCGCCTGCGCCTGTTCGTACGTTTTGATCACCCGCAACAGTTGGCCGACGTTCCGGGCGTCATCGTAAGGGGGCGGCCCCAGGGCTTTCAGTCGCTCCACCTGCTGAACATCGTTGGAGCGTTGCGCCCGCTCCAGCACGTGCTGGTAAGCCTGTACCAACGCCGCCGAGGGGTTTACTATCTGCGCGTGCCCTATGTAAGCGGCAAAAAGATCCGGGCGGGCAAGCGCCATGCGAGCACCCAACACGGTTCCCCAGGAAGTAGCCATCAGGATGAGCTTTGGTTTCCCGAGGTGGCTCAGCAGGTATTCGGAGAGTTCTATGCCGTCGGCGACCAGTTGCGCCACGGTGAGCGGATTTTCGAGCCAATACTCTTCGGTTACCGCCTCGGGGGCATTGCGGCCGAAGGTTCTTCCGGCGCCCCGCTGATCCCACTGTACCAACACAAAGTCGTTCTGCCACGGCCCGTAGCCGGCGTCCTCATAAGGGCTCATTGTGCTGCCCGGCCCCCCGTGCAAAAACAGAATAGCCGGTTTAGACCGGTCGCTTCCGCGGATGGTGACCCACTGCTCAATGCCGCCAATCCGAATAAACTGTGCTTCGTCGATGGCGTTTGCCTGAGCGGCCAACTTGCCTACTGCCCCGATCAGGAGTAGCACCCATCCAAGAACATGCTTCGTCATACGCTAGGGCTCAAAGGAGAAACTGGCCCGGCGGAGAGCCGGGTAAAGGTCTGTAGCGTGATTTGCCTTTCAAGATAGCGAAAGCGGGCAGGCGATGAAAATCCTGCAAATTATTGAGCGAGGGGCACGCCCGCCTCTTTACCACGGCCGTGTTGCGCCAGAGCAGCACGGCGAGCTTCACTTCGTAAGATAGTCCAACGCTTCTTCTCTGGTTTCGAAAACTCTGATATCCAGATCGTTAACCGTGTTAAAGGTTTTCAGCATGACCCTTTTGGCTAAGTTCAACCCGTAAACGGCATTGCGGTCCACTTTACTTTTAATCTTCTTTCCCCACGCAGCATAGGCCTCAATGAACTTAGGACTAATGCTGGTAGCCTCGTAATTCGCCAGGAGCTTTATCGGGCCAGATGCCTTCTCAATTTCTTCGAAAGACGCATTCAAGCGATCAATCATATTCTTCGGATCAAGGCCGGAGAAATCAGTAAAAAAAATCTTACTACCCTTGTGATTCATCCATTCCATAGGTACCTATTTTTTTAATAAAATCTTTTATTATCAACCCACGCACCTCCTTTTAAGCGGTGAGCGCTCCATCAAGCAGCTTTTATAAAAACATGTA
The DNA here is from genome assembly GCF_900100765.1 of Catalinimonas alkaloidigena. NCBI lineage: Bacteria > Pseudomonadati > Bacteroidota > Cytophagia > Cytophagales > Catalimonadaceae > Catalinimonas > Catalinimonas alkaloidigena. The sequence goes on from NZ_FNFO01000010.1 coordinate 331,296, forward strand.
AATGTTCTTGGCCTTTTGTGTCCATGCTGTGAATGGCGGTGGGTTAAACAGAGTTGGTCCATACCCACGGCATCGGCTGTCGGTCACCAAAAATCACTTCCCAGCTCCTGCCCTCTGCACTTTCTTGATAAGCATTCCCTGATCCAGCCGCTAGCGTAACAACGGCGTTGCGCCGATTCTTTTATCCAATTCCGTTCACCATCCTTCAACAGTCACCAAAACATACCTACAAATACCAAACACAGTACCGAAGCCGTCTTCCAGAACACATCAAAGCCCTTAAAAACGAAAGGCGCTTTTTCAACCCTCAAGTTTTCACATTACCCCGCCTGACACAAAATTTGTATTATGGCTCGTTTCTATGCCAATGTCTGAGAGGGAATTGCTTTCACGTTAAAGCAGTCAAAGCAAACAAAATTGTGAATGATTATACAGTCTGACAGGTCGGGCTTGTCACCAATCGGGTCAATCTGCGCATAGAAAGTCATAGTTTTTTTGTAATCTTCATGAGTTGGGTATTCACGTCCAGACAGCCCGTCAGGTTTCCCTCCTAAGTGATGTCTTGTCCCTGCAACACTATTTCCTTTGCCTCCTCTATCTCGGCTGTATTACAAGTTTAACTTTTGGTATTTGCATTCGTCAATATTTTTTTGCAGTTGCCTACAACGGCCAACGTAGTCGCTGACTGGGGTTGTTTGATGTTTTCTTCCGAGTATTAATTTCCGTGCTTGGCGTAACTAATTCTCTAGCCATATGTATGTTAGGATGAGGGCTGCACTTTGTTGGTAGCCGCCTTTATCAATTTATTTTCTTGATCATACAATTCAATCGAGAATTGATATTCGAAAGTCATCAGTGTTACTTTTAGATCATCAAATTTCTGTCCATCAATAGCTCCTGAAATTAAGGCTGCTTCATGGTTCCTAACAATTTCCAATTCTGCCCATTCGGCTTTGACCTCATAATCAGTCCAAGAGCTTTTTCGTATTGACCATCCCTGCTTGTCAAAATGGTTAGCAATTTCTAATGGAGAGTCAATGGTATAAATTATTCCATATAGATTATCATCGTCTGGAACTCTGAAATTATCCTGAAACTTCATTTTTCATTTTCGGTGGACACCAACGACCGATGCGAACCACAGGCCGGGCATGTTTGCGTTTTCTGTTCGTGATTCAATATTAAGACTTTGAGCATAAAGCATTCAAAATCAACTGAGGCTTGTGGTTGCATTTTGTTGTGTGCAGATTTTAATTTTCATGAATCAGTCCAAATGTGCTTAAATTTTCCTGCACGAAAAGATTATCAATCTTATCAATTGCCTCATTAATTTCTTCCTCGCTCACTACAATTGAAGTACTGTATAGCATAGTATGTACTCCATTTTCATCATCAGTTACAAAATCTAGTTTTCCATAGGTTTGATTTTCAATTTCGTGAGTTTTCCTAAATGCCAGATAGATTTTATTAAACTTCTCCGGTTTCCATGGTGTATTAAAAAATCCGTAATGATGCTGATAGTTTATGGCTTTTGTACTTACAATCAGTCTCTCCTCACCAAACAAATTCCAAAGTGTGTATCTGCCTAATACAAAATACATCACAGCATAAAAAACCAAAGCACTCAAGAAAATCAGCCCCTGTTCTCTTTCTTCTGCTTGAGAAATTAAAAGTAATGGCCCAGTAATCACAATCAAGCAAAAAAATACCAAAACCAACTTTATTGCTACTGGTGGACGGGGTTCAAAAGTTAATTCAACATTTAAATCGTTAGAATAAATCTTTAAGTAATTGTTTTTCATTTCTTTCTATTTGCACACAACGTATGTATAGACGCACCTTTACCAAAAGGTGCCGTTATTTCTGCTATAGTTGACCTCTTCTATTTCCAGCAATAGTTATATTAAATTGTTTATTCAAAGTTAAATATAGCCTTTTTTCCAATTAATTATTACAATTTATAGATCAATATCATCCAGTGGACTGCGAATGCTACTCAGCATTTTGGTGCTTACATGGGCGGCCGCCGCTGCGGTGTAGATCTTTGTGGTCTTACTACTTTCATGCTCCAATAGCACTTGGATGTAGCAAAGATCCGTGCGGTACGCCGCCGCGGCCCTTCTCGAGCGGATGCGTAGCGAAGGAATGACGTAGCGTGTGCATTGTGATGGGTTTCCACATCCTTACCGCTGTGCTGCTACCTTCAGCACCTTACCCACACTCCAAGAAGAGTATTTGCCACCATTCTCTGTCCCGCTGCGGCGCGGGGCGCCACGGGGCACCGCTTCAAACAGGTAAACGTTAGGACGATACAAGCACAGGTGTTCTTCCAAATATCATAATGTTTTAGCAGATAAAATGCTTGTTCGATCTTTTTTTGTCGGAGCACCTAGCCTTCGCCCCCTCTGTTCGCTCTCAATCCAAGTCTTGCCATGTTAGTGCAATGCGCCTATGTGTCGAACGCTGGGTCATGTAGTGATAAGGCGGCGTTTGAGTTCGTCAATGAGTCGGAGCGGTGTGGCGTTGCCTGTTCATTCGCCATCGTAAGACCCTGTCTAAATTTTTTTAACAATGCGTTGGATATTGAATAGGTAAACAAACGCTTGACTGCTAGAATCCTCAGCTTCGTAGTCTTTGACCAACCTTCTCTGCCAGGGTGGCCCCGCCATTGGAGCCAGCTAATCGTTCGCTCTACTTTCCACCGCTGCGGTACTACTTGAAAAGTGAGCGAAAT